>NZ_CP107548.1:3125761-3488642 GCF_025836975.1 Pollutimonas sp. M17
GCGGTCCGACAGCAGCAGGACTTCCAGCCCCTTCTTGCGGAAGATCTCCAGATGCGGGCTGTTGCTGGCGGCGGCGAAGGAATCGGCGCTGACGTAGTAGATCTTGTCCTGGCCTTCCTTCATGCGCGACACATAGTCGGCCAGCGACACCGTCTGGGCCGAGCCCTCGGCCTGAGTGGAGGCAAAACGCAGCAGCTTGGCGATGCGTTCCTTGTTGGCGGCATCCTCGCCCGTGCCCTCTTTAAGCACCTGCCCGAATTCCTTCCAGAAATCGGCGTACTGCTCGGGCTTGTTCTCGGCCAGGTCTTCCAGCAAAGACAAAATGCGTTTGGCCGAGCCTTCGCGTATTACGCGCACGTCGCGGCTTTCCTGCAGGATCTCGCGCGACACGTTCAGCGGCAGGTCGGCCGAATCGATCACGCCACGCACAAAGCGCAGATAAGTGGGCAGCAGCTGCTCGGCGTCGTCCATGATGAACACCCGCTTCACATACAGCTTGACCCCGCGCCGCCCTTCGCGATCCCACAGGTCCATGGGCGCATGCTTGGGGATGTACAGCAGCTGCGTGTATTCGCTGCGCCCTTCCACCCGGTTGTGCGTCCAGGCCAGCGGATCGTCGTAATCGTGCCCGATATGCTTGTAGAATTCTTGATACTGCTCGTCGCTGATGTCCGACTTGGACCGCGTCCACAAGGCATTGGCCTGGTTCACGGTTTCCCATTCGTTCTTCTTGACCTGCTCGGACTTCTCGGCGTCCCACTCTTCCTTCTGCATCTGGATGGGCAGCGAGATATGGTCGGAATAGCGGCGCAGCACCTCGCGCAGCTTCCAGCCGCTAAGGAAATCGTCTTCGTCCTCGCGCAGGTACAGCGTGACCGAGGTGCCGCGATCGGCTTTTTCCACTTGCGTGATGGAAAATTCGCCCTGGCCGTCGGACTCCCACAGGATGGCGTCGGTCTCGGCCACACCGGCGCGGCGGCTCAGCACCGACACCTTCTTGGCCACGATGAACGACGAATAGAAACCCACGCCGAACTGGCCGATAAGCTGCGCGTCCTTCTGCTTGTCGCCGGTCAGTTGCGAGAAGAATTCCTTGGTGCCCGAGCGTGCGATGGTGCCCAGATTGGCCACCGCCTCGTCGCGCGTCATGCCGATGCCGTTGTCGGATATCGTGACCGTGCGCTGGTCCTTGTCGTATTCCACGCGTATGCGCAGGTCGGAATCGCCCTGGAACAGATCGGGATTGTCGATGGCCTCGAAGCGAAGCTTGTCGCAGGCGTCGGAGGCATTGGAAACCAGCTCGCGCAGGAAAATTTCTTTATTGCTGTACAGCGAATGGATCATCAGATGCAGCAGCTGCTTTACTTCGGCCTGAAAGCCCAAGGTTTCCGAATTGGCGTGTGTGTCGGTTTGAGTCATGGTCCAACCTGGATAAAAATAGTCAATAAAACAATTATTTAGTCGATTTTTTTGCGTCTCGCGCTGCGTAGCGGCAGCGTCGACGGCTGCTTATCTCATTTAAATGGGGGTGCCCGGGCCGATTTTCAAGCGTGCGGCCGCATCCGGAAAACCCCTTGTTACACCCGAAAACAAGCGGATGGTGTACGGTTACACCACGACTGAAAGTACGAGCAGATAGTTCGGTCTTTGTATCCAGGTTATTCGGCCCAGAACAAAGGAGTGCGATCGTGCAAGCTTTAGCGCTTTTCAATGTATTGAAAATAATCGGACTTGTCGTCCTCGTACTGATGGCCGCGGCCATCGGCTATGCGGGCATCATCGGGATCAGCTACTGGTCCGGCATCGGCGTCTGACACGGAGGCCGCCATGAATAAACGCCAGACCCGTGTCTTCGCCATTGCGTCCACCGCCATCGCCTCGCTTATTTTCCTGGGGCTTACGCTGGACAGCCACCGCCAGTTTCCCAAACTGACCAACTCCGATTCCATCACCGAAGAAGTCGTACGCGGGCAGAACGTCTGGCACGCCTACAACTGCATCAACTGCCATACGATATTCGGGGAAGGCGCCTACTACGCGCCCGACCTGACCAAAATCACCCAGCACCGCGGCGCCCCTTACCTGACCGCCTTCCTGAAAGATCCCACCCAATTCTACGACGAGCAAAAGCATCGCCGGCTGATGCCCAACCTGAACATGAAGGACCAGGAAATCGCCGACGTCATCGCCTTCATGGACTGGGTCAGCAAGGTCGACAATCAGGGCTGGCCGCCCCGGCCCATACTGGTGACCGGCAGTTCCATACCCGGCACCGACCTGAGCATCGCGCAGCAGGACGAAAGCGGCGTGGCCCAGGACAGCACCGGCCTGCCCCCGGGCACCCGTCCCGTCAGCAGCGCCAACGACCCCATCGCCCTTGGCCAGGCATTGTTCCGCACCGTCGTGCCCACCTGTTCGGCCTGTCATTCCACGGCGCCCGGCGTGAACCTGGCCGGCCCGACTCTGGCCAACCTGGTCGCCACCGCCGAAAAGACCCTGGCTTCGCCCGATTACAAGGGCAAGGCCAAGACCGTGGAGGAGTACATAAGGGAATCCATCGTCGAGCCCAGCGCCTATCTGCACCCGGGGCCCATGTACTCGGCCAATGGCGTGTCCTTCATGCCGCCGTCCTACGGCAAGGACCTGAGCGAAGAGCAGATCGATCAACTGGTCGCCTATCTGGCGTCGTTCAAATAACGGCTTAGCTTATACGGAACAGCCACATTCCAGGAGTCGCCATGCGTTACAGATCTCAATCGGTCGCCTATTGGTATTTCGCGCTAGCCATGATTCTTTTCGGGCTGCAGCTGGTCTTCGGCCTGCTCTCCGCTTCGAAATACCTGGGTCCGGACCCGCTGCTGAACATCCTGCCTTTCGACGTCACCAAAACCATACACACCAACCTGCTGATCGTGTGGGTGCTGACCGGCTTCATGGGCGCCACCTACTGGATCGTATCCGACGAATCGCGCTCGGAACTGCACAGCGTCAAGCTGGCCTATATACAGCTTATCCTGTGGGCCATCATGGGCGTCACCGCCGTCATCGGCTATCTGTTCGGCTACGGCACCGGCAACAAGCTGCTGGAACAGCCTCTGCCGCACAAGCTGATCATCGTCGTCTGTATGCTGATCTTCCTGTACAACATCGGCATGACCATCAAGCGGTCGGGGCGCTTCACCACCACCGAGGGCGTGCTGCTGCTGGGCCTGGGCTCTTCGGCCGTGCTCTACCTGCCCGCCCTGCTGCACTACGAGAACTACGTGGTGTCCATCTTCTATCGCTGGTGGACCATACACCTGTGGGTGGAAGGCGTGTGGGAAATGATACAGGGCTCCTTCCTGGCCTACCTGCTGATACGCCTGTCGGGCGCCGACCGCGAGGTCCTGGAGAAGTGGCTGTACGTCATCGTGGGGCTGGTCTTCATCGCCGGCATCCTGGGCACGGCGCACCATTACTACTGGGTCGGAGTGCCGTCCTACTGGCTGCCGCTGGGCGGCTTCTTCAGCGCGCTTGAACCGGTGGCGCTGGTCGGCATGGCCATGTACGCCTACTTCGCCATACGGCGCACCGGCATGCGCCACCCCAACGGACTGGCCCTGCACTGGACCATAGGCAGCGCCGTCTTCACCCTGTTCGGCGCCGGCCTGCTGGGCCTGGCCCACACCTTCCCCGACATCAACAAATGGACGCATGGCACCCTGATCACCGCCATGCATGGCCACGCCGCCTTCTACGGCGCCTACGCCATGATCGTCATGGCCGTCATCAGCTACGCCATGCCCACCTTGCTGGTGGGCCGCAAGGAAGAAGGCAGCTCCATAGGCTACTGGGCCTTCTGGCTGCAGATCGCCGGCATGTTCGGCATGACGCTGTCCTTCGCCACCGCCGGCATCGGCCAGGTCTACCTGGAACGTGTCCTGGGCATAGGCTATCTGGACGTTCAGCTGAAAATACAGATCCACTTCCTGATGCTGATCGCCACGGCGTCCCTGTTCGCCATCGGCGTGGGCCTGTTCATCTACGACTTCTTCCGCTATGCGCCGCGGCTGACGCCGGTGGAAGACGTCGACTTGAACCACAACGTTCCGGCGAGCGGATTGGCCAATGAACAAGCCGGCTGACGTCCTGAGCCGCCTGCCCGGCGCGGCGGATGGGCGCGCCCCCGGCCGGGACCAGGCGCCCTACTACCTGCCCTTCGCCGACGAAGTCGAGCTGTTCCAGCAATGCCACCGCAACGGCCTGGCCGTCATGCTGAAAGGGCCCACCGGCTGCGGCAAGACCCGTTTCGTGGAGCACATGGCCTGGCGGCTGGGCCGGCCGCTGATCACCGTGTCCTGCCACGACGACCTTAGCGCCAGTGACCTGATCGGGCGCTTCCTGATACGCCATGACAAGACCGTGTGGCAGGACGGCCCCCTGACCACCGCCGTGCGCAGCGGCGCCATCTGCTACCTGGATGAGGTCGTCGAAGCCCGCCAGGACACCATCGTCGTCCTGCACCCGCTGACCGACTACCGCCGCAGCCTGTCCATCGACAAGACCGGTGAAACCCTGGAAGCCGCGCCCGGCTTCCAGCTGGTCGTGTCCTACAACCCCGGCTACCAGCGCATGCTGAAAGACCTAAAACCCAGTACGCGCCAGCGCTTCGTAGCCCTGGACTTCGACTTCCCCACCCCCGAACGCGAGGCTGACATCATCGTCCAGGAAAGCGGCGTAGCCCGCCCCACCGCCCAGGCCCTGGTAACGCTGGCGCACAAGCTGCGCGCCTTCCAGGACCGCGGCCTGGCCGAAGTGCCCAGCACCCGGCTGCTGGTCGCCACCGCGCAACTGATCGCCCAGGGCATTCCCGTGAAACGCGCCTGCCAGGTCGCCCTGGTATCGCCCCTATCGGACGACGCCTCGCTGGCCGGCGCCATGCGCGACCTGGTCGAGCTAAGCTTTCCGTAACGCCGCGCCATGGCCGAAGCGGAAGACGTCATCACCGATGCGGCCCGGCACGCCACCATCTATGCGCGCGAACTATGGCTGCGCAAACGCGGCAAGGCCCGCAACGAAGTGCCACCCATCATCCTGGCTCAGGCCGCGCCGCGCCTGGATTTGCTGGTCAACGCTGTCTTCGGGCAAAGCCACCCCTTGCGTGTGGCCCACCCGCCCGCCATACCCACCCTGCTCACCCGGTGGTTCCGCCGCCACGACGTCATGCCATCGACCGCCCCCGTGCCGGCCACCGACGGCAGTTCCATCTGGCTACCGAATACCGTTGGAGCCGGCAACCATAAACTGGCCATGGAACGCTTCCGCGTCATGGCCCTGCTACAAGCCATGCGCGTACAGCGCGGCAGCGCGCTTTTAACCGACGGCATCGCAACCCCGCGCATCCATGCCATCTACCTGTTGCTGGAGGCCTATGCCAGCGACCAGGTCCTGGCCGCCCTGCTGCCCGGCATCGCCCCCGCCATTAACGGCTTGCGGCTGGAGTGCCTGGCCGGCCGCCCCGCCGTGACGCGATTGCCGCAAGGCTGCCAACCCATCGAGCAATGGGTGCGGGCCATACTGCGCTGCCCCGTAGGACAAGCCGTTGCGGATATTCCCTTATGCCCCACCCCTTCGGCATCGCTTTCTACCGCCATGGAAATGGCCCTGTCGCTGAAAGAGCATGACAGCGCCCAAGCGCGCGAGCCCCATGCGCAGGCCTTGTACAAAGACAGCTGGACCGGCGACCTGCTGCCGCCCGCCGATAATTCGGACGGCGCCGAGCACGCCACCGCGCCCAGCGACGATCAGCCTTCGTCCGCCCAGCCCCCGCGCAGCGCCCGCATGCCGCGCCGCCCCAAAGAGCGCAAGACCAATGAAGACGAGGACGACGACAAACAAGGCGTATGGATGGTGCAGACCAACGCCCCCATGGAAAAAGCCGAAGACCCCATGGGCATGCAGCGCCCCGCCGACCGCGATGAGCAAACCGCCGCCGAAGAATTCGCCGACGCCCTGTCGGAACTGCCCGAGGCCCGGCTGGTATCCACCCCCGGCAAACCGCGCGAAGTCCTGCTGTCCGACGACCCGCCCGACAAGCGCAGCCAGGCCGGCGCGCCGCCGCAGGCGCCCGAAGCCCAATGGCGCTACCCCGAATGGGACTACCGCATCGACGGCTATCGCCACCCCGGCGCCACCGTCAGAATGCAGGCGCTGGAGCCTGGCCCACAAGCCTGGGTGGACGCCACCCTGAAGCGCCACCAGACCATGCTGGACACCCTGCGCAAGCGCTTCGAAATGCTGCGCGCCGAACGCGTCTGGCAACGCCGTCAACTGGACGGCGACGACATCGACCTGGACGCCTGCACCGAAGCCCTGGCCGACACCCGAGCCGGCCTGCCCATGCCCCAGGCACTATATAAACAGCAGCGCCCACAACGGCGCGACATGGCCATCATGCTGCTGATCGACATCAGCGGATCCACCGACTCATGGCTGTCCGCCAACCGGCGCATCATCGACGTCGAACGCGAAGCCCTGCTGCTGGTCGCCATCGCCCTGGAGCGCCTGGGCGAACCCTGTTCCATACAGGCCTTCTCCGGCGAAGGCCCGCAAAGCGTCACCGTCAACGCCATCAAGGACTTCAAGGAGCCCTACGGCAACGACATCGCGCAGCGCATCGCCGCGCTAGAACCCCAGCACTACACCCGCGCCGGCGCCGCCCTGCGCCACGCCAGCGCCCTGCTGATGCAACAGCCCGCCCGGCATCGGCTGCTGTTGCTTTTGTCGGATGGCAAGCCCAATGATGTGGATCAGTATGAAGGGCGCTACGGCGTGGAGGATATGCGAAGGGCTGTCGAGGAAGCCAAGCAGCAAGGGATATTTCCCTTCTGCCTGACTATCGATAGGCAGGCGGCTGGGTATTTGCCGTCGATATTCGGGACCAGGCAGTATGCGCTACTGGGCAGGCCGGAAATGCTGCCGACCGTGCTGCTGGACTGGATGCGGCGGCTGATATCGCATTGACGGGCGGCCTTGTGCAAAAATCTTCAGCCCTGCGTATAATTACGCCTTCCTGCCACGCGCCGCGTTCTGCCGCGCGACATACTCGAATGCCCGGGTGGTGAAATTGGTAGACGCAGGGGACTCAAAATCCCCCGCCGCAAGGCGTGCCGGTTCGATTCCGGCCCCGGGCACCACTCTAAAAATACCAATAAATTCAAGCTTTTAGAGCGGTTTATATTCCCACCCCAAGACTGGGGGATTTTCCAAGTTTGCCAGCCAGGTACAGTTTCGGGCTCTACCCCATGTACGGGGGATGGGCATTCACTAGACACGGTTGATCACACCGTTCCAACCGCACTGAGCCAAGACCCTCATGCGGTAATTCTCAAAATTCCTGAATCCATACGCTCTACGTGAGAGCATCTCCATCTTCGTGTGGAACCTGGAACCCTTCGGTAACTCCATTGGATTTAGTAAAGCGCCACATTCGCACAATGGGCTCCAGCCACGATCGTAACGTAGCGGCCAGCGCCTTGGCCGGACTTTGCTCAAATTAACGGATCAAGGCCGGGAATTTAGACAGCATCTGCTTGGCCCGCTTGGCCTTCAAGCTCTTCATGACCAGAAAGCAAGTGCGCCCATTCTTCACCAGCAGACGGTGTGAACCGGGGTTGGCAAGCGCAGCGCGCAGGCCCTAGGCTGGAAGCCGGGCCGAAGGCGTCAGCCGAGCAAAGCGAGGAAACGATGGAAGCCCGTCAGGGACGAGACTCGCACGCCGAGACTCAATGCGAAGCACGAGAGCGCGACCGGCCGTGTTCCCTGGCCGAGGACGCTCGGATTTCTAAGAGCAACTTCTTGGTGTCGATATGAGCCGAGGGAACCACTGCTCCTGCGACTTGACGCTACGGCACGAATCTGGTTACACTTTTTCTGCGGTTCAGCCGAACCGCGGGTGAGTTGCTCCCGTCAGTGCACGCACTGGACACCTGTCCGACCTGGCAAAACCAGCTTGAAGTACCCCAGTCTTTTTCCCGGCTTGGTATTGACTCCCGGAAAGCCGAACAACGCGTGCCGTTCTTCTTTGTGCTTTCCATGACGGAGCTCAATCCATGGTAACGCCTACTTCAGGTTCATCGGCCGCCTCGGCCACAACCCCTCCCTATTCCGCTGCTTCGGCGGCCCCCCTGACCGACGAAGCACGCGCCGGTGCACTCTGGACTTTTCTCCAGGCCCGCGCACCACGATTCACTTTTGATCAAGCGCTCGAACTCGTCCGATCGCTGCACGTCGACCCGCGCGAGGATCACAAGACACTTGCCAAACGACTGCGCAAGGAGCTGCAAGAGCGGCGCATCGCGCTCAAGCATGTGAATGCCCTGCATGCTGCAGCCCGGCTAAACGGTCATGCCAGTTGGCACACTGACGACGAGCCAACCGTTGCGCGCCTGCGTTTCGAGGTGTTTGATAGCGGTACGCAGATACAGCAGTTCGAGTTTGCGTCCTGGAGCGAGCTTGCGGTAGCACTGCGCGCTTGGGCCGACAAGCTGTATACCCGTGGCGAGTTGCCATTAGGCGTGCTGACGATGAACTTTACGGGCCGCTCGCTGCGTTTCACGGTTCCCGTGCCCAAGCGAGGTGGAAGCGCGGGCCCAGGCCGCAACGAGCTGTGGCCGGTGGGCGGTGTCACACCGGTAGCTGACGATAACCCAGACTGGCTCACCGAAGCGCCGGCCGCGCTAGAGAAGCTACGCCGACACCTAGAGGAGACCAGCAAGGCCGTGCTGGACGGCTATGCCACGCTTTACCTGTGCGCCAATTCTCACGACCGGGCGGGCGACGTCAACGCCGTGACCGCCGGCGACGTCGTGAATTCGGAACTGGTGCTGCTGCGAGAGCCGGATGAAGACGATCCACACAGCGGCTACGAAATCGCTCGTGGCGACGAGTTGACCTGCTGGCACCAGTTGGAGCTGTCGCTGCGCCACGACCGGACTGAGCGCAAGCCAGCATCTATCGATGTGCGCATCCCACAAGAGGGGGTGGGCGCGTGGTTCGTCAATGGCGCGCGCTATGTGTGGGCGCTCGACACACTAAAGCCTAGCGAATTCGTGCCAGGCCACATCAGCCGTCAACTCAGTATCTCGGATTGTGAGCGGCTGCTGCGTCGCTACAGGCTCGCTCGGCGCATCCATGACGGCGGCTTCCGCTACCACGACATGACCAAGCACGTCGACTATCTGGGAGAGGTGCCGGAGACGTGGCGTATCAACCTGCATCGGTTGCTGCATATCCTGAATGAGGCCGGCCTGACCTGGGAAGGCTACATTGAGAAGTTCGGCTCCGAGCCGCTGCCGATGAAAGCTGACCTGCCAGTGGGCTTTGTGATGCAGATGCTAAAGGATCTGGAGGTCGAAGAGCCAAACAAGGTGTTTGCTTGGCCAACGCTGGCCGAAATGGCGCCTGTCACGGATGACAAGCTGCTCTCCAGCCTATTGCCACGGGTGGACGTCGTGCGCTACGTCACGCCGCAGGACCTGGACGCTCAAACCGCAGCCAACCTACATGAGGCCGTCAACGAGTTCGCCAGCGGGCTGCAGATGCAAAAGATGGCCGCCGCCGGGGGGCTGCCCCTGGAAAACGAACTGCCGTACCTTGTGTACGCCAACGATGCCCAGGAGTTTCGCATGTCTGCGCAAGCCCTGGGCATGCGGCTGTATGTGGCGGTGTCACCGCACCTCATCTCAACCAAGAATCTGCTGCCGGAAGTGCAGGGAGTAAAAATGTGGCCGTGGGCGTTTGCGCACGCACTCCTTGTGCGCTACGAACGTAAAGGAGCGGCACAATGACGCCGACCGCCGAAAACCTGCGCACTCTCCTTGAAGCGCGCGACATTGACGGCTTTCTGACCGCCTTGGACGCCTACCGCCAACAACACCTGGGCGAGCCAGAGGTCACAGCCTTGACCCAACGCGTGTTCCCGCCACTGCTGCGCACTGCATTCCAGGAAGAACGCCTGCTGCCCGCCACCCTAGTTCGGCTCTACCGCATGGTGCGCTCCGGCAGGCTGGTACTCGTCGAGGATGACCTGCTGGTCGCCATCAACTCGCGCATCAACGGCGCGATCCGCGAGGCGGAGCCAGCGACGGATGCTCCAGTGCCCCCCTTGGTCACCGGGGAGGATGTCCGTCCGAAGGCGGTGCAGTGGTCACCCCCCTCGGCACCAAGCGGCCAGCCGCTGGCCGTGACAGAGATGAAGCGAATCGCGGTCGTCAACACCTTCACATTTGGCTCCTGGGCGGCAGCCGACGCATTCGACTTCCGCCGCAACGCCTGCGCCAGCCAGCAGGAGCGTGAGTTCCTGCACGCAGTCCGCCAGTTCTTCCCGTCGCTGCAAGCCTACCCCAACATGCCGTTGAAGAACTTCATCGACATCGGCAAGCTTGAAGCAACCGTTCCCGCGCGAGTCCGCAAATACGCCTGGTTGGCGCAGGTGGATGTCCTGCTGTGCACCACTGACGAAGACCCGGTGGCTGGCATCGAACTGGACTCCCTGCACCATGATACCGAAGAGGCCATTGCGCGCGACGAGATGAAGAATATGCTTTTCGGGCTCGCCGGGCTGCACTTGGTGCGCATCAGGGCCGATGACGAGAGAGCCGTGCGGGCCGAAGATTTCTATGACCTGCTGATGGCCGAGTCCAAGACGCTGGATGCACTCAGGCCCAGGCGCCTGCGGCCAAGAAGGACCCACGACTTCCTGGTGCCTGCGGAGTCGGCTACATGCACAGCGCCTGCAAACATGGCACGGAGATAGGCATGGAAACAGGAAACTCCCCGTTGCAGCATGAGATCGACCACCGCCTTCGGCCCGCCAAGCGGCGGGCGCAGGCGAGACCCGTTCCACGTGAGTCGCTTGCTCTCGACAAACCCGAGATCAAGGAGGTGATGGAACCGAGACAGGCAGGCAGCCGATGGTGTCATTCCTGCTCCCGGAGCTTCTGCCTTTGCCCTGAGCAGGAAGCGCGCCGCGCCCGCGATCGCGAGGCGGCGCGCAAGACGGATTCAGCGCTTCAGTCCGCAGCCGGTTCGATCATTGCCTGCAAGTGGTCGATTACCTCGGGTTCGACGAAAACGAATGGTTGTTGAGCCGAAATCGGTACATTGAAGACTTTGGCAAACACTTCGCGCCTCAGGTGTGCCAACCAGCCTGTGCGATACGCTTGCTCAGGATCGATCCTGCCCAAGGACGGCACGCCGCTACGCTGCGGGCCGCATTCGACCAGGGCGATGAAACCCTCCTCGAACATACGCCCGTGTTCGGGGCACAGGCCCCAGCCCGTGACTGTGTGGCGCACCATACTCTGGCGCAGACGCTTGTCCAGCAAAATGTTGCCCGTGTCATACGGGCTGCCGCACGCCAGGCATACGCGCCGCTCCTATGAAACGTGGGATTTGTCGTTCATGACCTTCTCCGGTTGCTGGGCGGAATTGCCCGAGAACCGAAGGGGCACGGCGCGGCGGACGCAATCACAGAGTCGCAGACGGCCGCCAGGCCGCAAGCGCAAAATGCGCGCCGCCCTTGAAAAACATCGGTGACGAGTTTTCAAAGACACCGCTTGACGCCTTCGGTCTGATTGCAAAGGAAGGCCGAAAATACAGTTTTACTTGTGTACTAGCAACGCAACGGCCTCGCGATATTCCAGAGGATGTGCTGAGCCAAATGGGTATGTTCATCGTACATAGATTAATCAATGGCCGCGACAGGAATGTTGTCGAGAAGGCTTGTGGAAATTTGGATGCGTCCGCTGCGGCATTTCTCCCAACATTGGGGCAAGGCGAGGCCATTGTTGTCGGTGTTGATTCGCCCATGCCTTTGCCAGTTGTGATTCGACGCCCTACGACTCCCCCCCCCAGTCTAGAGGAGCTGATTACGAGAACCTCTGAAATGCACAACTGGCATAAGTGTGGCCTGGCATATTGGATTAAGAATTCCCTTCGTGAGCTTCTAATCCCCACCGTGAACGCTTCCAGCATGTTCGGGGCCAGCATCTCGCCATCGACAGGCTTATCCGCCATTGGCTCGGTATCCTCCGGAACGTCCTGGCCTGCGTTTTCTCCGGCGTGGTTCCCGGATCTTCGACCTGGAAGATGGTGGATATCCAGACGGTGCCATCGAGCGACTACCTCACACGTAGATAGTCAAGGTTCTATTGTTGCTAATCCAAAAGCCATAAGCCCGTCGGAATCGGATATTAGGTAATAACCCATCGGTTGATGTAAGAGCTGTTTCGCCGCGTCTTGTATAAGCCATCGCAAACTTGTACCCCGGCTTGTACCCTAGCACTCACCTAATCTACTTTTTTATTTATCAATCAATCGTTAGGTACTTGACAAATATTAACGAAAAAATCATCGAAACCAACGGTCGCCATATTCAGCTACCCATAGATCAACCGCTGAAGAATATGGATTATGCCTACACCAGACCGTTTATAGCACTCAAGGGCTAACTAGCTACCGCGCAACTTATAACGCCGAAAGCTAGAACACGGAAGCGTCCGGCTTTTCCCCGATACCTAGCAAACGGAATCCGAATTGAAAACTGGCTGATCTTCAAATAGCTGCTAGCGGAATATCAGCCTGTACTGGTATCCGCAAGCAGCCAACAAAGAAGTATCAACCATCCAACAAAACAGACAAAATCACTCAACCGCCCGCCCCGATGTAGCACCCTGACACTTATCCAACACCCCCATCAACCCAACCTCACGAGCAACTTCAGCTAAATCACTCCATGTATCCTCAGGCAAGCGCAACCCCTCACGCAAATGCCGTTCAGCCGCAAGGGCCTCCATCTCTCCGGGATAAAAGATTTCATCAAACCCCTGGGCCAGAGGCTGGGCTTTGATTTCGGTGATGAAGCGCTCCATGCGTGCGTCGAACTCTGCGCGATCCATAAATGCCTCGATGTCGTAGACCGTCAGGAAATGCCCCACCCCACTGCGCTTGTCATAGTGATAGGGGCCGTTAACCCCACTAAGAAACTGCGCTCCCGACAGGACGCCGGCCAGAACGTCCATCAACGCCGCAATGGCGTAGCCTTTATGATGCGCCATCGGCAGAATGATGCCATTGATAGCCGCCTCGGGGTCTGTTGTCGGTGCGCCATCCGCATCCAGGGCCCAACCCAATGGAATCGGTTCACGGCGTTGCCTGGCCAGGTAAATCTTGCCTCGGGCGACTCCCGTGTTGGCCATATCCAGCATGATGGGAGGCCGGCCGGCAGCCGGTGCTGCGATGGACCATGGGTTAGTGCCGATGATCTTTCGCTTCGCTCCACCCCAAGGCGCCATCGCAGGCCCTCCATTGCTGGTCAGGAAAGCAATGCATCCGGCTTCCGTCGCCATGCGGGTGTAGTACATCAGTGTGCCGAAATGGTTGGAGTTCCGGACGGTCACCGCTGCGACACCATGCGCCTTGGCCTTTTCAATCGCCAGGTCCATGGCGTGCTTGGCGACAACCTGCCCGACTCCGTCCTGGGCATCGAGCACCGCAACGGCACCCTTGCTTCGAACCACCTCGATACGCGTAGATTGACTCATCGAACCGCGCCTCAATCGCTCCCAATACCATGGCATACGCAGCACCCCATGCGATTGATGATTCCATAAGTCAGCCTGTACCAGCGACTTCGCTATGAGTGCCGCGTCCGTATCGGACAATCCGGCATCGGCGTAGACATCATGCACAAAGTGTTCCAGGGCATGGGAATTGACGAGAATGTGCGCGCTCATGGTGTACTTTGATCATCTAAGTTAAAGAAGAGGACGCAAGGCGTCCAGCCGTGGCAGGCCATCATGTGTTCGCCCCAGCGGCTTGTATTCGCAACCGACCCAGCCGTCATAGCCGGATTCTTTAAGAGCGCCGAAGAAGGCGCCAAAATCAATGTGGCCGGTCCCTGGCTCATTGCGGCCCGGAGCATCGGCGATCTGTACATGCCCGACACGGCCCGCCCAATTTCGCACAAGTGACGGCGGGTCTCCCGTAAGAATTTGCGCATGGTAAGCATCGAGCAACAGCCGGACCTCTGGCAGTCTCTCTCTGACTTGTGCAGCCAAGTCGTAAGTGCACATTGCGTACCCTGGCACGGTGGCCGCGCTAATCACTTCGATCAAGACGCTCAATCCATTTGCGCTCGCCATTTCCAATGCAAGCTCAAGGTTGCGCAAGTAGACATCCATGGTCGCCGCATCGGACAAGGAGACGCCGGCACCCGCCATGGGATGAATCATAGTGGCGCCAAGCGCTTTGGCATACAGCACGGCCGACTCAAGGCCACGCAAGTATTCGTCCTGCCTGCCCGGCAGTGCTGCAAGGCCCTTTTCGCCTTTGGCGCCATCGCCCGTGGGCAGAGTGACCTGTACCCAACGCAGGCCAAGCTCGCGCGTCCGGGCCGCCAGTTCGTGTGCATCGAAGCCGTAGATGGCGGGCCACTCGACCGCTTCGAATCCGGCGTTGGCAGCCATCTTCAACCGCTCCAGGCCCTGATACTCGGTGAACTGGTATCCCAGATGGGCGCAAAGCTTCATGCTTGCACCTTGATATCCAATGCCTTGATCGCTTTGGAGAACCGCTCTATCTCGGCATCTACGAAACGCGCCGCGTCGGCACGCCCGCCCGAGAACGGCACTGCCGCTACGCTGGCCAGCCTTTGGCGCACATCAGGGTCGGATACCGCCCGCTGTAAAGCCGCCGAAATGCGGTCCAGGACGTCGGCCGGCGTACCGGCTGGCGCATGCATGCCATTCCATTCGTAAACTTCCACCCCCTTGATGCCTGATTCCGCCAGGGTAGGAACATCGGGAAACGCTGCCGAACGCTCGGCGCTGGTCACGGCCAAGGCACGCAGCTTGCCCGCCTTGACATGGGGCAACGCCGCGGCGGCATTGCAAAGGTACACAGGCACCTGCCCCGCGATGACATCGACAAATGCCGGGCCCGCGCCTCGGTAAGGCACGTGAGTCATGGTAATGCCGCTGGATTTCATGAACATGGAGGTGGCAATGTGCATCAGGGAACCAGCCCCCGAAGAGGCGTAGAACATGGTTTGTGGTTTGGCCTTCGCGACCTTGATCAGTTCGGCAACGCTTTTTGCCGGAAACGCCGGGTGTACGACCAAAACGAGGGGAACGCGCGCAATCACGCCGACAGTTTCGAAAGAGCGGCTCGAATACGGCAGCTTAGGATACAAGGCCAAATTGATGGCGAACGAGGACGCATCGATCAGGACGGTGTATCCATCTGGCGCGCTGCGCGCCACTGCCGATGCGGCGATTTGCCCTGCCACTCCCGGCCTGTTGTCGGTAATGACCGATTGGCCAAGCGATGCGGACATCTCGGGGCCAACAAGCCTGGCCATAAGATCCGCCCCGCCTCCTGGCGGGTAACCCACAATGATGGTGACGGCTCGGCTAGGCCAGCGCGTTTCGGCCCTGGCGGGAAGCAGCGTGGCAATGGCTGACGATCCCATCAGGGCAAGTGCTGCTCGACGTGTGAGGTTTCGCATGTTGTCTCCGTTTGTCTAGTGTCATCGCAGTGTGGGTAGGCGGCTTTAAGTCGTCGATTTATTGTACCTAATACATAACATAGTACAATTAAATCACGAATCGATGAACAAAGAAAAGGCAAAATCCATCCCGGCAAGAAACAACCGGCGTTTTTCATGCCAAGTCCGTGATCAGGCAGGCATGTTCGATATCAAAAAAGGAGACAGGCAACATGTTCGCCTATGTAGGGTCGCGTACCACCAGGGAAAGAAACGCGCGCGGCGAAGGCATCAGCGTCTTCGATGTCCAGTCCGATGGACGCCTGGAGCAGATCCAGATATTTTCAGGAGGCCCGGCAAATCCATCCTATCTCGCCCTGAATCGCTTGGGCGACCGGCTGTACGCCACCCATGGCGATCAGCAAGAAGCAAGCTCCTTCATGGTGCAAGCCAATGGTCGGCTGGAATTGTTGAATACAGTCCGATTTACAGGAAAGAACCCTGTGCATCTGGCCTTGGATGCACAAGAGCGATGGCTTGTGGTTTCCGTACACCTGGCCGGCAAAGTCATAGTCCTGCCCATCCTGGCCGACGGGCGGCTAGGGGAAGTCCACGCATCGGCCAGGACTTTCGGCGATCCCGGGCCTCATCGGATTGAGCAGCCGTTTGCAAAGCCGCACTTCAACTTGTTCGATCCATCCGGCAGGTTTGTCATCGTTCCCGACAAGGGCGTCGACCGCGTGTTCAGCTTTCGATTCGACGACGGCGAGCTGCGCCCGGCCCAACAGCCATACACGCAGGCGCGAGAGGGAGCCGGGCCGAGAACTGCCGTATTTCATCCAGTAGGACGTCATGCCTACGTGGTGAATGAACTGGACAGCACGATAACGTCTTATGCGTTCGACGATGCTTCAGGAATGCTCACGCCGACCTCCATTTTCTCGACCCTCTCGTCCAACTTTACCGGAAACAACAGGGCAGCGGGAATTCAGATCAACCGCGACGGCACACGCTTGTATGCATCCAACAGGGGGAATGACAGCATTGCATTGTTCCAGCTCGACGCTTCGGGAGTTCCACATTTCCTTGAGACCATACCCAGTGGAGGCCGCACGCCACGCTTTTTTACGCTGTCACCCGATGAAAAGACGCTTTACGCGCTCAACGAAGGTAGCGACAGCATCGTCGCGTTTTCTGTAGACCCGGACTCGGGCAGGCTAAGCCTGACAAATCAGGTGACTTCATGCGGTAGCCCGGTTTGCATGGTGTTTAACCATAGCGAGAGATGAACGCAGGCCATGACAGGCCCAGTCATCACCCGTTTTTCATTGCTTAACCAAGGTCAGTCCGGCGCCTTCCTTTGTTTGGCGCCATTAAGATGCTCTCGTAAAAAGTGAGAGGCTTCCATGCGCTCGCCACGACGCAGCAGGTCGATGAGCGTCAAGTGCTCTGTACATTGGCGCGTCATGTGATCATGATCAAACTTTGACCGATACTCCACCAATCGGCGCAACTGGTTTACCTTTTTTAGCGCATCCAGCAAAAGATGATTGTGCGCGCCTTCGATGATGGTTTCGTGCAGATGGACGCCTGGCCTGAACAACTCTGATCGAGCCCATTTCTCAATGCCGCCGGACAGCAGCTCCATCTGTTCGCGATAGCACTTGTCCAGTTCTGCCAAATTGACCGAATACCCGGGTTCAAGCAGTGCCGCGGGCTCAATGATCATGCGAAAACGATAGGTCTCGCGGTAAGACTCCGGCGTATTCAGCACGTACTGGAACATCCAGCCACGTCCAGGCTTGCGTTCGATCATGCCCTCGCGAGACATGCGATGAAGAATGCGCTGAATCCTCTGCCGATTGGCGTCGTAGCGCTGCATCAGATCGACTTCCGCAATCTCCCCGCCGAGCTTTCCCGCCAATCGATCCTCGACGATCGCCATGTAGAGAGTTTCGTCGGAGTCCTCTCGTTCCGGTACCGCCAAAGCACCCAACTCGGCGAAAGATTTTGCGACCTGGAACCCCTTGTTCGGCTCGGAACGGACAACGCCGGCTGTCTCCAAAAACTGCAGCGCTTTGCGCACCGGTGAGCGCGATACCCCAAGCTCATCGACAAGGCGCTGCTCCGTTAGCCGGTAGCCAGCCTCGAAACCTTCTCGCCGAATCATGGCGACAATCTGGTTGGCCAGGGACGGAACGAGAGCACTGATGTTATGGGGAAGTTGGGCCGTTTTCATTGGCATAGTCAAACCAGGCCGCAAGAACAGTACGCCTCGCAATGATGCGCTTTGCACAAAGGCACTACCACGATGCGTGAAATGCGGCCGTTAGCTCCTTAATCACGTCATCATACAATGGGGGCTGGTCTATGGGCGGGCCAGAACCATAAATTGTACTTATTTCATATTGTGGTACAAATAAACCAATTTATAGTGTCAATAGCAGGAGACCAGACATGACACGCATCGCCCTCATCCATGCCGTCTACGCGGCGATCGATCCTGTCACCAAGGCGTTCGGCTCATTGTGGCCGCAAGCCAGCCTTCACCATCTCATCGACGACGGCCTTCCAGGTGACCTGGAGCAAGCGGGGCACCTGACTGACCACATTCGCGGCCGCATACGGGGGCTCGCCGATCTGGGCCTGTCTGCGGGCGCGGACGGAATTCTATTTACCTGCTCAGCCTTTGCTAATGCCATCGAGGACACTGCCCGGGCCTTGCCGATACCCGTGTTAAAGCCTGACGAAGCGATGTTTTCCGCCGCACTGCAAGCGGGACGCCGCATCGGGCTGCTGGCCACATTCCCGCCAGCGGCCGACTCGATGGTCGCCGCTTTCCATCGCCAGGCGGAAGCGGATGGCATAAAAGCGACTCTCGAAACCGTATGTGTACCCGAGGCCATGGTGGCGGCGCGCGCGGGAGACACCGCGATGCACAATCGACTGGTCGTGCAAGCCTTGCCGCAATTGGAGGCATGCGACGTCATCATGCTGGCGCATTTCTCGACCTCGACGGCGTTGTCCGACGCGAGCGCCGCGACCAAGACGCCTGTGCTAAGTGCTCCCCAAGCAGCAGTACTTGCGTTGAAGGAAGCTGTCGAGCAGCGTAGGACTGCAGGGTAGCCACAGCTTTGCTTACAACAGGCGTGTACGAAAACACACGGGCGTCGTCAAACTGAAGCCTGATCAGCCGCAAGAATAAAATGCTCGCGCAGCCATTGATGCCCCGGGTCTCCATGCGACCTGGGGTGCCATGCCATCGCCACGTCAAAAGCGGGCAGATGGAAAGGTAGCGGTAGAACATCCAGACTGGACGCATAGCGTTGCAGCAGTCTGCTCGGTAGCGTTGCCACGCAGTCGGTATGGTCCAGCACGAGAGGTATCTGGTTGTAGCCAGAGACAGTCAGCGCCACACGGCGTTTCCGGTTCATGGCTTCCAGCGACTCGTCCACGCTGCTTCTGAACTTGCCTTCCTTGGAAACCATCACATGCGCAAGATCGCAGTACTCCTCGATATTGGGGGGACTTTTTCCTCGAGGGTGGGCCTTGCGTTGCGCCAGCCGAAACTCGTCCCTCAACAAGAATCTGGCCTTTAAGGCTTCGGGTATTTGTTGTGCAAGTCCTACATACAGATCGATTTCACCTCGTTCCATTCTATAGGTAAGGTTGGCTTCTACCGGTGCGATGAAGCTCAAGCGTATGCCTGGCGCCCGCAGTGCCAAAACGGATTGCACAACCGACAGTCCCACCAAAGCGAAGACATTGTCGTTCACAGCCACTACGAAGTCGCGCTGGGTATTGTGCGGCTGGAAATCGTCAGGCGACACAACTGCTCCTTGAAGGTCCAGCAATGCCTGGTGCAGACGCGACTGAATTGCCAAGCCGCGTTCAGTGGGTGCCATCCCTCGCCCCTCTTCGGACGGCACCAAGAGCGGGTCGCCAAAGATATCTCTTAAGCGACCAAGCTGAGTTGATAGGGCGGGCTGGCTAATGTTCAGGCGCTTGGCGGCTCGAGTGACATTTCGCTCTTCAAGAAGAACGTCCAGGGAGATAAGCAAAGGCAGATCCGACCGCCGGATATTCATATTCTATATACCTCGTATAGGGAAAGGTAACTCACTATCAATGGCCGCGTAAGTTTAGAGTGGATCCTTGACTGAACTCGGCGCGTTTTGCGATCCGGGCAGTCGCACTCGAATGTGCTTGTAAGTCTTGGATTATGGAACGATATATGCGAGTTAACAGTTTTTTTATCCCTAGTGTAATGGCGGTCTCGCTATTGATGGCTGGGTTGCTTCCTTCAACGGTCAATGCCGCCGCTGATACTCAGGTGATGCCGATGCACGCCGCCGCACAAGCTCGTGCACAGGCCCCCGGCGTTTACCGTTACCGGGTAGGTGACATTCAAGTGACTGCGCTGTCCGATGGGACGGTACCTCAGGATCTGCATACTTTGCTGACCAATACCTCTCCCAATGAAATAGATGGGTTACTCCGGCATTCGTTTCTGTCCAACCCGGTTGAGGCATCAATCAATGCTTATCTGATCGACACGGGTACACGACTTTTGTTGGTTGATACCGGCTCGGGTTCGCTTTTTGGTCCCGGCAATGGCGGCAAGCTGATTGGTAATTTGAAGGCAGCGGGCTATTCGCCCGCACAAATCGATGATGTCCTGCTCACTCACATCCACACCGACCACAGCGGCGGCCTGACCAGCGAGGGTCAGTTGGTTTTCCCCAATGCAACCATCCATGCGGGCAAGCCCGATGTAGACTTGTTCCTTGACCCGGCAAACATTCATGGGGTTGGCGGCTACGACAAAAAATATTTTGAAGAAGCTGTGAAGACGGTAGGGCCTTATGCCAAAGCGGGCAAGGTCGCGCCCTTCAGTGGTGTTACGCAGTTATACCCCGGCATAACGGCAATCCCTACACCCGGCCATACGCCCGGTCATAGTTTCTATCGGATCGAAAGCAAAGGCGAGGCCATCGAATTCATCGGCGACATCGTTCATGTTGCGTCGGTGCAGTTTCCCAAGCCCAGGATCACTATCGTTTACGATGTGTCGCCCAAGGAGGCTGCAGCGGAACGCAAGAAGCAGTTCGCTATCGCCGCCTCGCAGCGTGAGCTGGTAGCGGGTGCCCACCTACCTTTTCCTGGCCTGGGTCATATCCGGGCGGAAACGGGCGGTGGTTTCACTTTCGTGCCGGTCGATTATCGGGATCGCGACGGGCGTTGACACAAAGATACTTGGGAGACCTGCCCTGCTCCGGCCCAATAGGCCGGAGCATCTCGTTTCACTTGAGAGCTGGAACGGCAAGCCATCCACCCTTTACTCGACAACTCACCCGAATCCCAATCATCCGTGACGAACGGTGATGAATCGCGAACGTGATAGAGAGAAGGCAGAATATCCGCTATTTCCCCGGCGCAAAGTCGATGTGTTTCACAAACTTGATGTTCCCCTCTTCATTCTTGACGATGTTATACCCATGCAGTCCGTCGCCGTTCTCGTCATAGGTGTAGGTGCCTTCCACGCCCTTGTAGTCCTTGATGGCCCGAATGGCTTTTTGTACAGCCTCCGGCTCGGTGCTGCTGGCGTTCTTCATGGCCAGGGCCAGAATCTGGATTGAATCGTACGCCCACGCCGAATACAGGTCGGGTTCCATGTTATATGCGGCTTTGTAGCGATCGGCATAGGCCTGTGTTTCGGGGCTGGAGCCCACCGCATAATCGGCAATCGAATAGGTGCCGTACAAGGCGTTCTGTGCCAGCTTCATCGCCGTGTCGGTGGAAATCGAGGGTGATCCTACCCATGCAATGTCCAGGCCCAATTGACGCAGTTGCTTGGCGAAGATGCCCACGTCGGTGGAGTTGGCGATATAGGTCGATACGACATCCGCCCCGGATTTTTTGATGGCCAGCACGATAGGGGTGAAATCCTGCGAGTTGCTGGTGAAGCCTTGCACGGTGACAGGCTCCAGGCCGTGCTCTTTGAGCGCGGCCGTCAAGGCCTTGGCGCCGCCATTCCCGAACGCGTCCGTGGAATGCACGATGGCCCACTTTTTCAGCTTCAAGGTATCCACGCCAAAAGATGCGATCACTTTGGCCGAGTACCCATCGTTGGGCCGGGCCCGGAAGATCCAGGGGTTGCCGCTGTGGGTCAGGCCCACGTCGGTGCCGCCGACCATCATGGGAAGGCCTGTTTTCTTGACGGTGGGCGACATCGCCTGCACCTGGGTGCTGCGCACTGTGCCGATCAGGGCCGTGATGTCGCCGCGGCTGGTCAGCTTGGACAAGGCCAATATCGAACCGGGATTCGTACTGCCGTTGTCTTCAATAAGCAGTTCAAGCTGACGCCCCAGCACTCCGCCTGCCTTGTTGATCTCTTCGACCGCCATCTTGGCGCCGTTGTTTTGATAGACGCCTGCCTCGGCATTGGCGCCGGTGCTTTCAGTCACCATCCCGATCTTGATTGGGTCTGCGGCCTGGGCATAGGATGACATCATGGCCAGGGACGCGATTGCGCAGATTGAAGCCAACCGTGATTTCATTTGTATCTCCTAGAGTCATTTTTATGAGGTGCGACGCTTATGAGCGATCAAGTCGGTCAATCGCTCGTCACGCCACTGCTGACGTGCCGGCCGTTGCGCGGCCGGCAATTCCCGTTGTCGTTCGTCTTCCAGCCTGGAAAGCAGCGTTTCGCTCCATTCACGCGGCTGGGCCTGACGGGCAATGTCCAGATATAGCGGCCCGTAGCGCTTGCAATAATCGCGGATCCCGCCTGGCGCATTCAAGTCGATGGTCTCGAACGGGCCCATGAATGCCCAGCGCAGCCCCAGGCCATCCTTGACGGCCTTGTCGACATCGGCACTGTCGACATAGCCGTCTTCCACCAGACGGAATGCCTCGGCCAACAGGGCCCCCTGCAGCCGATTGACGATAAAGCCCTGGATTTCCCGGTGCACCATGATGGGCACCTGGCCTGCTTTTTCGTAGAGGATTCGGGCGCGCTCCATGACCGCGGCGTCCGTCCATGGCGCGGGCACCAGCTCCACCAAGGGCACCAGCGAGGGCGGATTGATTGGGTGCGCCACCAGGCAGCGAGCGCGGCCCTTCAGATTTTCGGTATAGCTGGAAGCGGGTATGCCGGAGGTGGAGCTGGCCAGTATCGCATCGGGGGCGGCGGCTTCGTCCATCAGGGCAAAGATGGCTTGCTTTGCATCGACCGCTTCGCGAATGTTTTCCTGTACCAGCGACGCGCCGCGCAATGCCTCTTTCAGGTCGGCATTGACGCTCACACGCTGCATGATCTGCTTTGTGTCTTCGCTGATGAGTCCGGCCTTACGCTGCGATGCCAGGTTGGCCTCTATGGCGGGCAGCGCTGCCTCCAGCGCCGAGGCCACCCCGTCGTACAGCACGACGGGGTGACCTGCCCGTGAAAATACCGACGCCCATGCACACCCAATAAGTCCAGCCCCAACGATTGCAATCTTTTCCATGAATGTTCGTCCTTCGGATCATCAAATGGGCCGTGCCTGGATGGCTGCGCTACGCCGCCAAGGTATAGGGCTCTACGGTTTACTTGCCGCCCCCCAGATAAGCGGCCTGCACTTCCTCGTTGCCTTGCAGTTGTGCGGGTGTGCCTTCCACGATAAGGTTGCCCGTCGCCAGCACATAGCCCCGATCCGCCACCGATAGCGCCATATTGGCATTCTGTTCCACCAGCAATACCGTCGTGCCGTGGCTGCGTATGTTGCGGATGGTGGCAAAAAGCTGCTGTACGATGATGGGCGCCAGACCCAGCGAGGGTTCATCCAGAAGGAGCAGCTTCGGTCTGGACATCAGTCCACGGGCAAGAGCCAGCATTTGCTGCTGCCCGCCAGACAGGCTCCAGCCCAGCGCACCGGTCAGGCGCTTGAGGTCGGGGAAAATTTCGTACATCTCCTCGACCTCCGCCTCCATCTGTCGTCGGGACAAGCGGCCCCTGCCGGAGGTGCCTATCATGATGTTCTCTTTGACGGTCAGGCCCGCGAAGATGCGTCTGCCCTCGGGCACGTGCGCAATGCCTTGGCGTACGATGTGTTCGGCCTTGATACGCTTGAGCGACTTTCCTTCGAACAGGATGTCGCCATCGTTGACAGCGGTAAGGCCCGAGATGCTGCGCAAGGTTGTACTCTTGCCGGCACCATTGGCGCCCAGCAAGGTGACGATTTCGCCTGCTTCGACATGAAGGGATATGCCCTTAAGCGCCTGCACATTGCCGTAGGCGCTATGGACGTTTTTAAGTTCAAGTAGCGGCATGCGCAGGCTCTCCCAGATAGGCGGTGATGACATCGGGGTGACGCAGGACTTCCTGAGGCGTGCCTTCCGCAATTTTCTTGCCAAAGTTCAAGACGGTGATGGTGTCTGATATCTGCTCGATCAGGCCAATGTCATGTTCGATCAGGAAAATCGTCAGGCCATGACCACTCAGGCGTTTAAGGAGATCGCCCAGTTCTTTTTTCTCTGTCTGGTTCAAGCCGGCCGCAGGCTCATCCAGCAGCAGGAAGCGGGGGTGGCCGGCCAGGGCGCGCGCGATCTCGATCAAGCGCTGATGGCCGTAGGGCAGGTTCTGCACGATCAATTCGGCCTTGTCGGCCATTTCGACGAACTTGAGTGCCGACAACGCTCGCTGCCGTAAGGCCTCGCGGCCCGGCTCGATAGGATTGTTGGCCCGCTGTGCGCCTATCATCACGTTTTCGACCACCGACATCGTGGGGAACAGTCGAATATTCTGGAATGTGCGCCCTATGCCCAGTCCGGCACGCTCATGAGGAGACATGCCGGTGATGTCAGTACCGTCGAAGATCACGTTGCCACTCGTAGCGCTATAGATTCCATTGAGCACATTGAGCGTCGTGGTCTTACCCGATCCGTTGGGTCCGATCAGGGCGTGCACCGTGCCGCGCGCCACTTGCACCGATACGCCGTCCACGGCCTTGACGCCGCCGAAGTACTTGCGCACGTCATTGATCTGCAGGATGGGCGATTGGTCGTGTATTGGCACGGTCAGGTCCAGCGCTGCGATGGCATCCGTGTCGATGGCCGAGCGCTTCCGGTGCCGATCGAACGGTGCTCGCAACAAACCCCAGATACCTGCCGGTAGAAACACCATGATCAGTATGACCGCCAGGCCGTATACCGCCAGGTACACCTCTTTCAGGAAACGCAACCATTCGGGCAGCAGAATAAGTAGACTGGTCCCTAGCACGCCGCCAAAAGCCGATTGCGCCCCGCCCAGCAATACCATCGTCAGGAATTCAATGGAGCGCATGAAGTTGAAGTTATCCGGGCTGATGTAGGCAAAGCCGGCAGCGTAGAACGCGCCGCCTACGCCGGCCAGTCCCGCCCCCATGGTGAAGGCGATGACCTTGACACGCAGGGTGTTGATGCCGCTGACTTCGGCGGCCAGCTCGTTCTCGCGCACGGCGCGCATACCACGCCCGGTGCGGGTTTGCGGCAGCCACCAAACCATGAAAATCGCTGCGTACAATATGGCCATGCACAGCAAAAGATAGTAGCGGTCATCGATCAGTTCGAAACCGAACAGCGACGGCCGCCCAATGCCGGCCACGCCATCCGGGCCTTGGGTGACCTGCGACCAGTTCACCAGGACCAGATCGAAGATAATTTGAAAGCTGATGGTGATCATGGCCAGGTAATGGCCGCCCAGGCGCAGCGTGGTCAGTCCCAGCACGAAACCCGCTACAACGGCCATCCCGATACCCATGAGCAAGGCGATCCAGAAATTCAAGCCTAGCACTACCGTTCCGATGGCGACGGCATAAGCGCCCAGCCCGAAGAAGGTAGCCTGGGCCAGATTGATCTGTCCGGCATAGCCCAGCACGATCGTCATGCCCAGCACGGCGACGGAATAGGTCGCGGCCTGCATGAAGATATTCAATACGTAGGGACTCAGGTTCAGGAATAGCGGCGCTATGGCCACCAACAAGCCCAGCACGATGAAGAACACGATTTTGGCGCCGGTGCTCAATGCGGGGCGAGTCGTGGCCGATTGCGAGGCGGCCATGGTGGCGGCATCGGTAGAATGCGTATCTTTCATGCTTTCTCCGAGATTTTTTCGCCGAAGATCCCTTGCGGCCTGACAAGCAGGAAGATGAACAGCAGCAGAAAGGCAAAGGCGTCTTTATAGGGAACCGAAATGTAGGCGGCACCGAAGCTTTCCACGACGCCCAGAAGCAGCCCACCGACGATGGCCCCCGTTATGTCGCCGAAGCCGCCGATGATGGTGGCCGCGAACGCCTTGAGCGCGATGATGGCCCCCATTCCGATGGAGACGAACAAGACGGGCGAAACCAGTATGCCGGCGATGCCGCCCAGCGTGGCGCTGTAGATGAACGTAAAGGCGATCATGCCCGCGACCGGGATGCCAACCAGGCGCGCCATGTCCTTGTCCTGCGAGGTGGCCTGCAGCTTCTTGCCCAGCAGCGTATGTTCGAACAGGAAGTACTGAAAGGCCACCGCAATGGCGGTGACGGCCAGTATCACCAGGTACTGCGTATCCATGAACACGCCGCCCACTTCAATGCCTTGCGTGCTGAACACGCGCTGCATGGGCTTGGGTTGCGGCCCGAAGAAGTAAAGCACCGTGTTCTGCATGAAGATCGACGCGCCCAGTGTGCTGATGATGACCGGCAGAAAGGAGCGGTGACGCAAGGGGTAATAGACCCCCAGGTTGAAGATCATGCCGATCACCCCCATGACCACTAGCGCCATGATGATGCTCAGCCAGTAGGGAAGGCCGGCGCTCATGAAGGCCACCATGGCAAAACCGCCCAGCATCGCAAAATCGCCTTGCGCGAAATTGACCACGTTGGTCGCGCGAATGATCAGCACGAATCCGAGGGCAACAAGGGAATAGATCGATCCAAGCGCAAGACCGGCAAACAGCACTTGGAAATTCATGGCCAAGAAATCCAAAGCTTCTCCTCCTTTCCTGTGCCAGCGCCGCGTCCGGTGGGCTGGTCATTGTTTTTTGTTGGAACTACCCGTCATAAGCCAGCATGGCTGCCCAAGACCGGTGTATCTTTATAAACAACAGGTGCTGCGGGTAAAACACACAAGGGGGTACAGCAGATCGAACAATAAGCAAGAATCAGGACGGCCTGTTTAGAGGAAAATACCTGTAAAAACCACAACTAAACTTGAGCTTCGCGGCCGTCCAATGTACGATCAGATCGGAAATCATATCGGCAACTCTACAGTCCTGGAGTGCCCGCGTCAAGCAATTTTGAAGGAGTCGATTCATGTCCAACGCGATCAAGGCGGGCCGCTTTGCCCGAGCCGCAGAGCCCGATAAGCCGCTAAGTATTGCCCGCCGAACGTCGTTGGGCGACGAGGTCTATGAAACGCTGTTGTCGCAACTCGTTGCCTTGCGGATTCCGCCGAATGCGCGAATTTCCGTGGACGCGCTGGTGCGCGAACTCGGGGTTTCGCAGACGCCGATTCGCGCGGCACTGATACGCCTGGAAAACGAAGGACTGGTCGTCAAGACCCATAACGTGGGTTACAGCGCTGCCCCGATGCCTTCGCGGGAAAAATTCGAACAGATCTATGATTTGCGTCTATTGCTCGAACCCTATGCCGCCGAGCAGGCCTGCCAGAAGCTGAGCGTAGCGGCCCGCGATGAACTGGCTGAACTGGCACTCGCCATGACCGAGCCCGAACCCAACGATGCAGACCGGGCTTACGGCAAGTTCGCGCTGCATGACGCCAAGTTCCACGCTCTGATCGCCACGCAAAGCGGCAACCTTTTGGTGGCCGAGGCCTTGGCGCGTTCTTATGCCCACTCGCACTTGTTTCGCCTGAGATACCATGCCGCGGCCACAGAAGGCGCCGTCGAGGAGCACGCCAAGATTATCAGTGCGATGGCGGCAGCCGACTCCGCCGGTGCGCGTGCGGCCATGGAGGAACACATCGTACGTTCGCGCGCGCGCTGGCGCCCGTATTTTGTCGAATGATCTGAGTGCAGCGCCGGTGCCCCTCACATCGCCTGTTCAATCACCGCCAACAAATTCTGCAAGGCCGGCGTCTTGCAATCGTCGCGCCAGGCAACGCCCAAGCTGGCCTGTAAATTTGAATCGCTGATGGAAATATATCTGACCTGATCCGCGCGACTGGTCCGCATGCTGGCCGGCACGACGGTAATTCCCAGCGCCCCTGCAACCAGATTGATGGTCGAAGAGATTTGGGGGGCGATCTGGACCACGCGCGGACTGAAGCCCTCTTTTTCGCATGCGGAAATGAATTCATCTGAAAGCCCCAGGCGAGTTGCCCGAGGGTACAAAATAAAATACTCCTCTTTCAGGTCTTTTAATTGGACCGCTCTTTTCTTCGCAAATTTGTGATGCTTGGGAACCGCCACGACCATCTCTTCGGTAGAGATAAGCTTGAACTTGATATTGGGCTCGCGGCCAATCGGCAAGCGCACGAATGCCACATCGATCAGCCCCTGGCATAAAAGCTTGATCAGCGCTTCGCTTCGATGCTCTTCCAACAGGATTCCAACTTCGGGATACTGCTTTCGAAAGCGCTGCAAGATCAGCGGCACTTCATGGGTGAACGATGCGGACTCTGTAAAGCCCACCGCTAAACGGCCTATCACGCCCTGTGCCGCCAGCTTGCAACGTGCCGTGGCCACTTCCACCTGATTCATGATGGACCGCGCATCATGCAGAAGCACCTCTCCCGCCGCCGTTAAATTGACTCTGCCCGGAGATCGGTCGAACAGCTTGACGCCCAGCTCATTCTCAAGCGATTTGATTTGAAACGTCAACGGAGGCTGAGCGATGCCGATTCTTTCCGCAGCGCGCGTGAAATGAAGCTCTTCCGCCGTAATGATGAAATAGCGTAGATGGCGTAAGTCCATTCGATACAAAATAAGTATTAAAACTGCAATTTTAATATATTGGACAAGCACTCTGAGCAACCCTAAACTCATTTCCAAATTCCATGGGGTGGCTCAATGCAAACTACTGATTCCGCTAAACCGCTAACGTCGATACTGGCTGAATTTACTTCGTCGCTTACGTTCGATCAGATACCTTCAGCCGTCGTTTCCGACACCAAGCTTCATGTGCTGGACGGCATAGGCGTCGCCATTTATGGCTCTCAGTTGCCCTGGACGCGCATCGTTGCCGAAACCATGGTCGAGCAAGGCGGCGCGGCGTCCGCAACGATATGGGGAACCGGGTTTCGCGCCACACCGCCTCAAGCGGCATTGGTCAACGCGACGGCCGGCCACTCCTTCGAGATGGACGACATCCATAAAGAATCGGTGCTCCATCCCAATTCGCTTTCCGTTCCGGTCGCTTTGGCCCTAGCCGAGTCGCGTCCATCCATCAGCGGCAAGGATGTATTGACGGCGCTGATTGCCGGAACCGAATTGGGCGCCAGGGTGGGAAATGCGGCAACGACCGCGCTGTTTCTTAATGGCTTTCACCCCCAAGGAACCACGGGTGCTTTTGTAGCGGCCGGCACCGCGGGAAGACTGCTCGAGCTTGACCCGCAGGCCATGCTGCACGCGATAGGAATCGCCGGATCCATGGGCGCGGGTTTGATGGCGGCGCAGGAAGGGGCCATGGTCAAACGGTTTCATGCCGGCAGGGCGGCCGAGTCGGGAATGCTGGCCGTGTCCTTGGCCAGCAAGGGGTTCACCGGCATAGAAAATATATTGGAAGCTGATTACGGGGGCTTCCTCAGCGCCTTCGGGCGAACCTATAACCTTGACCGCTTGCTTGACGGGCTGGGCTCGGACTGGGAGTCCGCCAAGGTGGGGTACAAGATGTACCCCAACGTCACCAGCATTCATACCTCGCTCGATGCGTTAAAGCAGTTGATGCATCAACACAAGCTTGCCGCTGATGATATCGAGCGTATCGACGTCGGATGCGGACACATGACCTATGTGCACACGGCATGGCCTTACGCGCCCAGCGGCGTGACCGCAGCTCAAATGAATTTGTTCTACGGGCTTGCGGTGATGGCCATACGCGGGGACGTCACACCTCACGATTATGCGGAAGACACCATCGCCGATTCAGATGTGCTGGCGTTCATTCCCCGGATTCGTCCATACGAAGACAAGGAAATCGATGATAAAGGCCCCGCCGCCCGGCATGCGGTAAAGATGAAGGTCATGACGAAATCGGGCCAGGAGCTGACGCATGATATCTGGTCCAGGCGAGGAAGCCCCGAGTGCCCCGTTTCCGACGAAGAGGTGAAGAAAAAATTCATCACTAACACTCAGCATGTACTGACGCAGAAAACCCAAAGCAAGATTGCCGATCTGGTTCTGAATATGGACGACATGCAGTCCCTGTCTGAGCTGACCAGCTTGTTGAGCGTGAAGAGCAATCAGGCGGGGTGAAAGGCTTGTGGAAGAGACCGAGTATCCAGTACTACAGGAGGAGAAACCAATGAAAATCAATCGTCGAAATTTTATTCTTTCCGCTTGCGCGGGCGGCATCGTCGCAGCTGCCCCGCAAATCGTGCGTGCGAATTCAAACCCCACTCGCATCGTATGCCCGTATGCCCCGGGTGGCGGAACCGATACGGTGACCAGGATAATGGCAGAGGGATTGAGCACGCTGACAGGCCAGTCGTATATTGTTGAAAACAAGCCCGGCGTAGGAGGCTTGGTCGGCCATCAGTATGTGGCTTCCGCCAAGCCCGATGGCAAGACCTTGTTGCTGGGGGCCATCGGCCCACTGGTCATTGCGCCGCATCTGTCGAAAATAACGTACGATCCTCAAAAGGACCTGGCACCGCTTACGATGGCGGTCATTTTTCCGAATGTGCTGGTGGTCAGCCCAAGTGTCGGCGTAAAGAACCTGAAGGAATTTATCGATTTGGCCAAAAAGCAGCCTTTGAGTTATGCCTCTACGGGTGCGGGATCCGCGGCGCACCTTGCCGGCGAGCTGCTTAACAACAGTGCCGGCCTGGATATTTTGCATGTCCCATACAAAGGCGGCTCGCAAGCCATGCTGGACTTGGTGTCCGGACGGGTATCAGCTTACTACGCCACACCCAGCTCCGCCCAACCGTACATTAAGTCCGGAAAACTGATTGCCCTGGCGACAACCGGGGACGAGCGCTCCGAGCTTTTACCTGACGTGCCGACCTTGAAAGAATCCGGCTACCCAGGGGCTGTAGCCTTGAATTGGTACACGTTCATGGCGCCGGCGGAAACACCCAAAGACATCCAGAAGACGCTTAATAAAAACATGGTCGCGGTACTGAAAGACCCGAAAACACGCAGCGAGTTATCGCGACATGGCATGACGCCAGCGCCTTCTACTCAAGAGGAGCTACGTCATTTCATCGCTGCCGAGTCGAAACGCTGGGGGCAGCTTATCAAAGATAGAAATATCGCCGCAAATTAGAAGAGTTCTTCTATAAATATGGTTGGGACGGTGGCGCTCTCACGAACGCCACTGATATGCGGCATTTGCTCGGGCTTGCCGGATGACATCAGGCTACTCGACTAACATTCGATTCTGCTGGGTCGTTACAGAGACGGCCTTTTCATTTTCTGCTAACTTCACTTAAGGTCTTGCGCTGAAACCCCAATATTCACCGTATAACCACGGCGAATATGCCGTCAGCAACCCTTGAATCGGAGAAAGCATCATGCAAATCATCGTCGAGACAAACGTTCGCGCCCCCATTGAAAAAGTATGGCAGGCCTACACCACACCCAGCGATATCGTCCAGTGGAATGCCGCATCCGACGACTGGCACACCACCGAAGCCAGCGTCGACCTTCGGGTGGATGGGGCCTTTTCGTCCCGCATGGAAGCCAAGGATGGCAGCTTCGGGTTCGACTTTGCCGGCACCTACACCGCCATCGTTCCACATCGCCTTATCGAATATTCCTTTGGGGATCGCGCCGCCAAAGTCGAGTTTTCCGAGAACTCTGAAGGCGTCCACGTAAAGGTTTCCTTCGTCGCGGAATCCAGCCATTCCAACGATGAACAGCAGGCGGGGTGGCAGGCCATTCTTGATAACTTTGCCCGCTATGTTGAAGGGCGGAATTAGCGCAAAGCGTGTCCTCGTTCTCTTACCTCCCTCGGTCAATACAACGCCGACCGTAGGATTGGCGATAATGCCGTTCCCCCACCACACTATTGCCACCATGCTGAACATCCTGGAAAGCGATGGCGTGCGCACCCTGCATTTCGGCTCGTCCGCCGTGCAGGGCGCCATGCGCGTCGACCAGCCGAACGACATCGAGCTGGAATACGTACAGCAAATGATGATGTGGCTGCTGTTTCGCGGCGACGCCTCGCATATTGTCCAGCTTGGCCTGGGCGCCGCTGCGCTGACCAAGTTCTGCTATCACCGACTGGCCTCGGCCCGGGTCACCGCGGTCGAGCTCGATCCGGGCGTCATCGATATCTGCCGCAGCCGCTTCGCGCTACCGCCCGACGACGAACGCCTGAGCATATTGAGCATGAACGCCCTGGATTATGTGACGGACTTTTCCCGCCGCCGGTCAATCGATGTCCTGCAAGTCGACTTGTACGACGCCCAAGCGAAGGGCCCGCTGCTCAGCACCGACGCCTTCTATGCGGCCTGCGCCAATTGCCTGACCGTCCAGGGCATGATGACCGTGAATCTGTACTGCGACTGGCCGGATCACCTGCATCATTTCGAGAAGATAGGGAACTCCTTCGAGGCGGTGGCCTGGCTGCCGGAGGTGCATGACGGCAATATGGTGGCGATCGCATTCAAGCAGCCGCCGTCGGTGGATTTTGACGATCTTTATGCGCGCGCCGCGGAGATACAGGCAACGCTAGGTCTACCGGCGCAGACTTGGGTCGCGGGCCTGCATAGCTGGATGAGCCACGAGAACACGGCTGGCTGACGGCTCGCCGCCACAGCCCTCGCTCAGTAGCGGTACATATAGCCAAGTCCGATTGAGGTCTGGTTTGGCTTGTCGACCAAAGGGCTATCCTTGACTGTGCTGCCGTAGCGACTGGCAGCGAGGTCGAGATACACGGTGTGATGCTTAGTCGGCATGTAGTCCACACGCAGGCCCGCAAGGATATGGGTGGTCGACTTTCCCTGGTAGAATGCACGCGTAGCGGTCACCTCGGATTGCCGGACGCCGTAGTAGTAGTCGACGTACTTATCGTCGGTCCATTCAGCCGCAAGGCGCGGAATGAAACCGAACTTGCCGACGGCAAAGCGGCGATCCACTTGCAGTCGGGCACGGATGCCTTTGCTCTTTCCCATGGTGTCGGCCAGGACTTCACCCGTGAAATTGGCGAAATCCGTCTTCCAGGTCACGGCGGCGCCCGCCCAAAGACTGGCCTTGCGATCCTCCATGCCGGCCAGGAAGGGCGAATCATCAGCTTCGTAGCCATCTCCCCCGGCATAGCGCGCACGCAGACGGAAGGACAGCGAGTCATCGCTATAGAGCTTGAGATCGAGCGTTGGAATGGCAGCACTGATCCATTTGTTTTCGTACCCGACGATAGGTAAGCCCATGGTTTTGGTATCCATATCGCGATATGGCTTTTTGATTGCGGCTACGCCGGCACCGAGCCTCCACGACGACTGGCCGGGCTCTGCAGCATGGGCGGAAGCAAAGGTAGCAAATGATGCGGACAGGGCAACGGCAATAGCCAGGCCCATTCTGGAGCGTACGGCTATCTTGAAGATTTTTGTGAATCGCGACATGGTTAATCCTTTCTTTGAAGCATCAGATGGGAAAGCGGTGTGGTCGGGGGTGCCATTCAACATCGAGCTGCCCGAATCTCGTCGCGCGTCGACACGGCGCACCCACGAGATCGGATGCTACGGAAGCGGAATTAGCCGCTCTTTAGACTCTTTAGGAATTCTTTAAAAAAGGAGCTCGGCGGAAAACAAGCGCGCGGGCTTGCATGAACGGTTCCCTACCTACTTGCGTTGAGGAGTAGAGAGTCAAACCGCGTGCTGCGCGGCAGCTATGCCGGGAAAGACCACGCGCACCATGAAACCCCGGTCTTCCAGTCCGGTGCCCGTGTATATGGCGGCGTTGTGCGACTCGGCAATGCTCGCGACCAATGACAGGCCGATCCCGCTGCCGCGCACGGGATTGCTGCCCACACGGTGAAAGCGCTCGAAGATGGCGCCCCGTTCAGCGGCCGGAACGCCCGGGCCATTGTCGGCGACCTCCAGGAAGACACTGGATGGGCCTCCGTCCTGTGCGGGTGACGCATAGCCACAGCGCGCCAATACGTTGCCGCCTTCGGCGGTGTAGCGCATGGCGTTATGCAGGAGGTTGCGGAGCAGTATGCCGACCTCGTCAACATCGCACTGAATCATGCAGGAGGCTACATTCAAAAACAGCGAACGCCGATTATGGCTGGCGTAGACCTGGAATTCCTGCGCGACGTGCTGCACGAGCTTACTCAAGTCTGCTGCCACGTGTTTAGGGGTCTTGGCACCGGCGTTGATGCGGGCCAGGTCAAGCAGTTGCTCGGACAGCCGGGCGCCGCGCTGAGCCACGATCAGCAGCTTCCTCAGGGCTGCGTCCTTCTCCTGCGGATTCGTCTCGCGAAGGGCAATCTCCGCCTGCCCCTGCAAGGTCGATAGCGGTGTGCGCAGCTCATGCGCCGCATTGCCGATAAAGCGGCGTTCGCCTTCGATGGCCGCGTCCAGTTGCCGCAGCAGGCGGTTGAAAGCATCGACCAACGGATGCAGCTCCCGCGGCAGCCCATCCAGCGGCAGGGGCGTGAAATCGAAGCGGGGCCGGCGATGCATGGCCGCGCCAAGGGCGCGCACCGGCTTGAGCGCGCTGGCGGTGACGATCCACATGATGACACCCACTATCATGAGCAGAATAGTGGTCTGGATCACCTCGTCCGCTGCCTTGTGGCGGAAGTCGGCATCCACGATTCTTTGCAGGTTGCCCACCTGGACCGTCACCCGTCCGGTACTGTCCGATGCGGAATAGACCCGCCACTTCTTCCCTTCAACTTCGGCCGATACTGGTCCATCCGCAAAATCGGGCCGGAGTGGAGCCTGGGGGCCCCCGGATGTGCCGGCGACCAGCCTGCTTCGATCCACCCATATCTGAAAGACCAATGGCCCACGCAGGATATCCAGGGATTGCGGCAACGCCAGTCTTGGCCCCTCGCGCTCGCCGAAGCGACCGTCGGCGGGGATGGTGACCAGCAGTTGGGTCGCGATAGCCTCGAGTCTTTCGTCCCACGTACTGCTGCGGTTGATGGTCGTTTTTGCTAGCACGACCGCGACCACGATTATCCAGAACAACGCGGTGATACCGATCACCGCCAGTATCAACTGCGCATTGATGGATCGCGGCTTCATGTTGGCTGCCCCACTACGTAGCCAAGACCATGAACGGTCCGGATCAGGTCATCACCCAGCTTGCGGCGCAACTGATGGATGAAAACGGCAATGGTATTGCTTTCGACATTACTGGCTGTGCCATAGACAATGTCATGCAGATGGTCGCGCGTCACCACATGGCCCGGACGCTCCACAAGCGCCAGCAGAGTGCGATACTCCTGGGCGCTGAGAGTGACATCGCTGCCCGCCTTCGTCACCATGCGGCGGTTGCGATCGATTTGCACATCTCCATAGGTGAACACCGGAACAACGCGCCCTTGGCTGCGGCGAATGACCGCACGCAAACGAGCCCAGAGCTCGTCGAACGGAAAAGGTTTAACCAGGTAGTCGTCGGCACCCGCGTCCAGGCCGGCGATGCGTTCGGTCAATTGGCCTCTTGCGGTCAGGATCAGCACGGGCGTGCTGTCATAGTGCTTGCGCATGCCGCGCAGTACGCTAATGCCGGAGTCCCCAGGAAGGCCGATGTCAAGCAAGACTGCCGTATATACGTGATCGACCAGCGCGGCGCGCGCGGAATGTGCATCATTGACGTGGTCAACGTGCCATCCGCTCTGGCGTGCGCCATCGCAGATGGTTTCCCCCAGCATCTGATCGTCTTCTACGAGAAGCAGCTTCATGTCAAATCAATCCATGCCAAAAACATCGGCTTATTTCGAATGATGAGAGAAGCAGTTTAATTTTTTATTAAGAACGGGCGGTCCAGGTTCGGTCTTGTTGCCTTGGAAGCGAAATTACCTGCAAGGCCGCTTAAGGCCCGGCATGGTAAAGCGGCCATTGAGATCGGACGGGTTTGGATTCATACCTGATCTGCGGAGCACTGTGGCGCTTACGCCATTACATTCAGATCCGCCGCCCAGTTCTTTATCCTATTGAACGAAGTGCGCATGTACTCCGCCGTCCTTTCCGGATCAAGCGGAGCAGAAATGGCGCCCAGTTGATCACCCAACCTCGCTTTCACATCGTCCAGTTGGACCACTTCACCAAGAGCTTTGCTGAGTGCTTGCGCATGCTTGGCGTCCATCAGCTTCGGACCAACAATGACGAAGAAATCATCGACCACCAAACCGGGCACCGTCTCATTCACCGTGGGCGCATCGGGAAACAGTGGCGACCTCTCGGCGTTGGATACCCCCAGGATATTCACCTTTCCCGAACTCAGCGTTGCACGCGTACCTGCCAGGTTCTCGAACTTCGCGTCGATGAATCCGCCCATCATGTCTTGATTCGCCGGTGCAGACCCCTTGTAATGCACAATGATCACGTCAAGGTTGGCTGCCTTGGCCAGATACGCCGCAGCCAAGTGGCTGGACGAACCTTGTCCCACAGTACCAATTTTGACCTTTCCAGGATTGGCGCGGCAGTACTCAATAAACTCGCGCACGTTGGACACCGGTAGGCTCTTGTTGGCCAGGAAAAGATAGGTGTTTATCGTGAGCCTGGCCAGCGGGGTGAAGTCGGTTACGGGATCCAGTTTCTGAGTCGTCGGGTTAACCGCCGGAGCAGTAACCAGCATGGACGAACTCAAGTAAAGCACCTTTCCATCTGGTGCCTGGCGTTTTACATAGTTACTTGCAATAAGGCCGGCGGCACCAGGACGCGCTTCGACAATGACCGTGTCGTTTAACTTCGGCCCGAGCTTATCCGCCACTATGCGGGCAATCGCGTCTGCGCCGCCGCCGGGAGGCCCTGGAATGACAATGCTGACCGGCGCCGAGTTTGCCAGCGAGAGCTCAAACGGCGCCCCTGCCGCCAGAATGCTGCCGTAGGCCGTCTTCAAGAAGCTGCGACGTGAAATCATGTGGACCCCCCTTAGTCTTTGATTGAGTGAGGCCCAATGTATCAGCGACACATACGGCAGACAATTGAATTTTTCCGCATCGGTAGTTATTCCAAAATGGTATTGATTGGCGAAGTTTCCCAAACCGGCGGCACGCAGAAAGCCTCCGTTCCGCAATGACAAAGCCATACCATTCCGGACACTTTTCCTGATCGAAAATATCTCTTTTCGGATAAAACCCGTCTATTGATAATCTGCATATCGACGGGCTCATCGAATGCAGTGGCAGTGTGCCTATGCCGGTGACGCCAATACAGCTCGCTTATGCCGCATCGTCCAAACATTCGTCTTGCTACTTTTGGAAGCTACCCTACACCTCTTGAGGAGCTTCAGGCCCTCTCAAAAATCGTCGGTGGCCCGCGTATTTGGGTCAAGCGCGATGACCTGACAGGGGTTGCCATGGGTGGCTCGAAGACCAGAGCACTCAACACGCTGCTTGGAGATGCGTTATCGAACGGCGCCGACACAATCGTAACTTGCGGTCCGGTCACATCCAACCATATAAGAATTACTGCGGCGTGTGCTAACCGCCTTGGGCTGGAAGCGCTCCTCGTTATAAAGCACCCGTACGGAGAATCACTCGACGAGCAAGGGCATCAGGGGAACATGCTTCTAAACCATGTACTCGGTGCGCGACTTGAATACGTGTCCGCTGATTCTCTATCAGATCTTGAACTGGCCATGGAAGGCGTCGCGGAAACACTAAGGTCTGAAGGGAAGAAGCCGTATGTAATTCCCGGTGGCGGCTGCTCACCGATGGGAGCGCTTGGCTACCTCGAACTCGTCGCTGAGCTTGCACGGCAGTCAAATCAATATGGCTTCAAGATCGACGCAATACTATGCGCCTCGGGTTCGGGATGCATACAAAGCGGCCTGATTCTGGGCAACGCATACCACCACACTGCATACCCGGTAATCGGAGTAACGATCAATCGCAGCATCGGCGAACTAGCCGCCCGCATTTCCCGCGAGGTCAGGAATGCCGCAGTACTGGCCGGATTTGACCTTCGAGTTCAATCTGGTGACATTTGTATCCTGGACAACTACCTGGGCGAGGGATATGCCATTCCAACAGAGGCCGCCATGTCGGCGATCAAGTTGCTGGCTCAACAAGAGGGTTTGTTGCTGGACCCCTGCTATACCGGTAAAGCGATGGCCGGTGTCCTGGATCTGGCAAAGACACGATTCACTTCGGGACAGAATATTGTATTTATCCATACCGGCGGACTACCCGGCATGTTCAATTACTCAAAGGAGTTATCTCGCTTGTAGGCAGTTTCAGCAGCCAATCGACATGTTCGATCGGCATATCCTGCATTTTTAATCACGCCGCGGATGAGCCCTGCCGGCCGGGCGTCGGGGCTTGCGGGTGAAGGTGCTGCATTGCTGGGCGATTTCCGCCACGCGATAGCCGAGAGCCGAGTCTGAACTTTTGAGGAAGCAGCATGAGTAGCCTACGGACGGTGCCGGAGTGGACGTTCTCAGCAGCTGAAGCGTTCCGGCCCTGAGCTCATTCCTGAACAATGCGATCGGTAAACAACTGATACCTACGCCCGCTGAGATCAGGCCGGCGAGAGCCTTTACGTTGTTTCCACCGTAGATTCGTTCCGGCGACGCGCCGGCGCTTTCCCACAAGCGACTGCATGCAGCGGTAATAACCGAGTTTTCGGACTGCTCGATAACAGGTTGCGTTGCCAACTCATGTAAAGAATGCACCTCTCCAGGCGCAAATATGCCTGCTGCGGCAAACCATCCGAACTGTACTTCTCCAACCTCGATCTTCACCATGGCGTCCGAGGTCCGGGCTTCCGGCACAATAGAAAGCTCAAGTCGTCCCTGTTCTACTTTGTCTTGCAACAGCAACGACAGGTCGATCTCCGGCTGGACGGTGATGGACGGGTATACGTGTTTCATACGCCGGAGGAAATCGGAGAACCACGTCAGGGCTACCATTTCTGTAAGGCCCACACGTAGCAATCTGGCCGACTGATTATCAAAACCCTTCTGGCCATCGAGGACGCTCAGCATACCGAGCAAGGCACTACACTCTTCCTCTAGTTCCCTACCGAACTGCGTAAGCTGATTCTTACGGCCTCTTCTCTCAAACAAAGGCCTGGCAGCCACTGCTTGCACCTCGCGCAAGCGCTTCGTTATGGCGGACTGAGTGATACATAGTTTCTCTGCTGCCCGACTCAGCGTGCCCAGACGAGCCACCCAATAGAATGCCTGCAGTTGCTTGATGGTAAGCATGGACCCTAACGCCAGAGATACTCAGATTGCCAATCAATGCTGATCGAAGACACAATGCCGCTTGACCAGCTCGATAACGTCGTGGTGAAGCGCCGTAAGCGAGTCAATTCGAACCAGGATGGCGTAATTCATCGTTGGTGCCCCGAGCGAAGTTCTGATCTCGCTTAATGGACCGGCATTACCCATATCTGCAACCATCGCTCGCGGCAGGCTTGCTATGCCAAAGCCTGCCATACATATTCCTTTTAGGGCAGCCAGGCTGTCGCTTCGAATCGTGTTTGTCAGCTTCACACCCTTATCGACAAGCCAGGATTCGATTTGAGTTTCAATTTCGCCCGGCGCGCTTTGAATCAACAAGGTCTGCCGCTCAAGTTCAGGGAGGCTCAACGAGCCAGGCAGCGCCAGGGACGACGCTCGGTACCATCCGAATGCCGCTGACCCGATGGGAATACACACCATATTCTTAGGGCATGCCAGGTCTGATGCGATGGCCATATCAAGTTGCCCATCCTGCATTCCCGTATACAGGCGCGACGAAGAATCAACCGTGAAATCCAGTTGAATTCGTGGATACTTGGCCTTCATCTCTGCAACGAAAGCCCCCAGCCACGTAAGCGCAGTAAGTTCCGTGACGCCTAGCCGCAAAGTCAAGGCCAGAAACTCGGGATTGGCAAAGCGCTCCATCAGGCCCGCCCGCTGGTGAAGCAATGCACGAGCCTGGCGCAGCACTTCTTTTCCCTTGCTGGTAAGGCGTGCAGAGCGGCTCTCTCGATTGAACAAAGGGTATTTGAAGCCGTCTTCAAATTCACCAATAAGGCGGGAAATTGAAGATTGCGACGTATCCAGACTACGAGCCGCCTTCTCGAATGACCCCATATCCGCCACAGCGACAAACGCTTCCAGTTCTCGAAATGTCGTCATGTCACTCACCCGCCATCAGGCCGGCGCCGATCCGTTGACCGGCGGCCTTCGAGTACGTAGATGCGCGTTCAGCTTGTAGTTCGATCATGCATCGCCAGCGCTATCAGCTGAAGGGAAGCGCGCCCGGTGCGAAAACATGGGATTGCCCGCCACGGCCAGGTTGGCCCGGAATATTTGCCCACTTGCTGACTCGGTAATGAACAGATCCTTGTTCTGTGGGCCGCCATAGGCAACGTTCGTCGACATGGCGCCTGCCGGCGTATTGATCCGGTACAGAGGTTCTCCGCGATTGCTGAATAGCCAGACGGCGCCCAGTCCCGCGTGCGCAACCGCCAGCCCGCCCGCCGCGTCGAGAGCGAGTCCGTCTGGCCCGACGCCGCCGGACAATTGGAGGAAGGTTCCCACCTTTACGGCTTTTCCCTTGACGATAGGAACGCGCCACACTGCGTTGGCCCGTGTGGCAGCCAGATAGAGCGTGCTTTCCTGAAGGTCCATGACCAAGCCGTTCGGGCTCGGTACGTTGGAGAGCAAGCAATCAATGTGGCCATCCGGCGATAATCTGAATACCTTCCCGGTTGGATCATGTAGCCCCGTCAGCCCCTGGTCAGTGAAAAACAAGTCGCCGTTAGAGGCGAAGAACAGGTCGTTGACCGCTTTGAACCGCTCCAGGTTCGCTCGCGCCAGATATGGCCTTACTTTCTTCGACCCGGGTTCATGCACCATGATCCCATTCTTATAATCAGCAATGAAGACGAGACCGTCATCACGAATCTTCAAGCCGTTAGGCCAGCCATCATATTCCGCGGCGACTGAAAAACTTCCGTCTGGGGAGACATTCAGCAACCGGCCGTTTACCACGTCGACACACCATAAGACACCATTCCGGTCAAAGGATGGCCCCTCTAGAAAACAGGATGAGGCGAACCCCGTCGGCTGCCCCTGATTCCACTCGCTGTCTTCCGTCCCGGTTTTTAGCTCCTGGGGATATCGCGCGAAAACTTCAGCAGCGATAAGCTGCGGTGTGGCAAACATACAAGTCTCCGTTCAAAAAGGCCGCGTTGACGCATCGGCCAGGCGTCACCCATTGCTTGGCGCAGTACAGCAATCATTTGAACGACACGCCCTTCAGTCGAATCATCCCATCCGCATAAGGTTCGAATCCTTGCACTTTGTTGCTGGTGGCGAACGGCCACGGTTGATAGTAGAGATAAACGGCGGGTAGCTCATCCTGCAGTATGGCTTGCGCCGCGTCATAGATGGCCCGGCGCTGATCGACATCGGACACGGTTCGTGCCTTGTCCAGCAGCTCATCCACCTTCGGATTGCAATACTTGCCATCGTTCAGCGTTCCTTTGCAAGTGACGAACGCATAGATATTGCCGTCCGGGTCGATACGGCCCGACCACCCCCTCATGTCCAGCTGAAAGTCTCCCTGGGTGGCGGCAGTCTGCATGGTGGCATATTCGGTGGGCCGCAAGCTCAGTCTGAATCCCGCCTGGGACACCATCGCCTGAACCATTTGAGCTGTGGAGGACTCAAGGGTGTTGTTCCCGAACGTTAACTCAGCTTCTACAGTTTCTTGTCCCGCATCCTTCAACAGTGCCTTCGCCCTGGCGATGTCAGGCTCTTGTATGGGGAACCGCTCGCTATGATAAGGGCTTGCAGGAGGGAAAGGCTGTTGCGCCGGCGGGAAAATCCCTCCTCCGATGATTTCATTGATGGCGTTACGGTCTATTGCCAACTGAAAAGCCTGGCGCACGCGCTTGTCATTGAAAGGATTCGACGTGGCGCGTTCGCCGTTGCCCACATTGAATACAAACCGGCGGTATCCAAGACCGACTACAGGCTTGAACGACAAGGTCGCATCGTTTTTTACATACGTCACATCGGTGGGGTTCAAACGCTCCAGAATGTCAATTTCACCGGACCGCAGATTGGACAGACGCACGGTTGAGTCAGGCATGTTTATGTATTCGACTTGCTTGAACGCGAAATTGCTCGCATCGTAGTGTCCGTCGAATTTCTCAAGCACGATACGGTCGTTCTGTATGCGCTTGACGAACTTGTACGGCCCCGAGCATACCGGCTTGCGGCCTATGGCAGAGTCACTGTCTTTTGCGCCGAAGCTCGCCGGGGAGAGCATCATGCCGGCTCGGTCGGATAACTGGGAAAGCAAGGATGCGTCTGGCTTTTCCAGCGTAATGGTCAGTGTCATGTCATCCGGCGCATCGACCCGTGTCACTGATGCCAGTTCGCTCTTGCGCTGGCTGGCCGGCAGCGTAATCGCCCGCTCCAGGTTCGCTTTAGCTGCCTGGGCGTCGAATTTCGTGCCATCATGAAATACAACGCCATCGCGCAGTTTGAGTGTAAGTTTGGTATTGCCTTCGCTCCATGCCCACGTGGTGGCCAGCCCAGGGACAAAATTAAGCTTGGCGTCGATATCCATCAGTTTGTCGCATAACGACGTCAGGACAATACGGGCGACATAGGTACGGGACCGGTGCGGATCCAGCGTATCCGGGTCCTCCTGCATCCCGATCCGCAATACCTGTGCATGAGATGCCGCAGCGGTGCCAAGCAACAGGCCGCCGAGTATCAAGGTGAATCGTCTCACGGGTGTGTCTCCTCTGTTCTAGAGTTATTACATGTGGCACGCGACCGTTCATCTCAAGTTACTTGAAAGCAATCGAGTAAAAGAACGAATCATGAAACGGAGGTGCCAACCCAAGTATCCCGCTTACCTGGCAGGCCGAGAAGCATCGTCTCTCACATTACCCCTTGTTATGGCTGAACCGCTATTAATTAACTGGGGGTGTTCAGAAAACAACTGCCCTTGAGTATATGGCCCCAGAAAAGAGAGAGGGTGAGATGGTTTCAGCCTATTATGGTGCTGAAGAAATATATAAAAAAGTGATATTTTTGTATCGGATAGCATGAAAAAAAGTGATCTTTCCCGCGCACTCCGGCCTGCGCTATCGCCCCATCCTTAGGCGCTTATGTATTTAGCCTGCAAGGCGTTCTCGTCCCACCCCGGGTTCTGCGATACGATGCGAAGGAGCCCACCGCCATCGAGCCAAACACGATGAAGTCATTGAATGACTGGACACGGGTCTTCTCTTCGGGGCGATGGCATTCCAGCATCAGCGCGGATGCGCCAATGAAACCGAAATTCCAGCCGATGCCAATCGGGATCAGGGTAGGCTAGAATGCGCGACATCTATCCCGGTCAGATCCACGGCGGCGGACACGCCGATAAGCAGCAGCCCGGCGGCAGCGCCGCCAATGCCTTGTGCGCAACGGCCTGACGCCTTCGTGCCGGCTCCATTGGATCAAACAACGCTCTCCCCTTCCGCAATCAAACCGGCCCGCAACGTTTCCGCCGGCTGGCTCAATATTCTGTCGTTCGACCACACCAGCCCAAGTCCGATTTCGGGCGCGGCCAACAGATGGCGCGCGATCAATCCCTGACGCTGCGCATAACGAGCGCCCAGGGTCTCCACGATGGCTATCCCCAGTCCCTGCGCCGCCAACGCGCAGGCGGCCGACGACTGGCCGACTTCCATGATGGGTTGATAAGGAAGCCGGGCCGCTTCCACGGCCTGGCGGGTAACGCGGCCGGCAGGCAGCGTGGTCGCCAGGACGATGGGACCGGCATGGGCCACGTCCTTCAGGCTCAACTCGGGCTTGTCGGCCCAGGCGTGCGTGGGGCTCATGACGGCGTACAAGCTCATGGGCGCCAGGGCGCGGCTGGCGACCCTGTCCTTCTCGACCAGGGTCCCCACGATGATGCCCAGGTCGATGCGCTGGTCGACCGCCATCTCGATGATCTCGATCGCGGTGCCGGCCCGTACCGTCACGGCGATGCCGGGGTGCTCGCGGCGCACCACGGCGAGCGCCGGAGGCAATATGCTGGACGCCGCAATGGCAACCGCGCCGATCACCAGCCGGCTCATGGAGCCCTGCCGGATGTCGCCCGCAAGTTTGTCGACGGCTTCCATTCCCGCCAGGGCGTTCAAGGCATCGGGAATCAGCGCGCGGCCCTGGCTGGTCAGTTGAAGGCGGCGGTTCTGGCGGCTGAACAGCGCAAAGCCCAGGCGCGTTTCCATCGTGCGCAGCAATGCGCTTGCGGCGGGCTGCGTCATGTGTATGGATGCCGCGGCGGCCGTCACGGTTCCGCATTGGTACATCGCGCGCAGCAAGGTCAGTTCACGTCGGCTCAGCATATGGTTTTTATTATGAAATTATTCAATCTATCTATTGGACCATATACATTCCCAGCTGGACAATGCAAGGATGAATCACGACATCATCCGCTCGGTGGACTGCATTCCAATGCGCCTGCCTTTTCACCATTGGACCGACCCGCCGCTGTTCGCGGGGCGCCCGCGCACGACGCTGGACAGCGCTCTGGTTCGCGTGGAAACCCAGGACGGCCTGGTGGCCTGGGGCGAGTCCTATTGCGTCGAGCCCCGCGCACTGAAGGCCATATTCGACACGCTGGTCGCGCCGCTGGCCGTAGGCAAGCCCGCGTCGGACCCGGCGCTGCTGCCGGCCATGCAGAGGACGCTGCACAATCTGGGCCGCTCCGGGCCGGTGGTGCATGCCCTGGCCGGTCTGGACATTGCCCTGTGGGATTTGCGCGCCAAGCATGCGGGCGTTCCGCTTTACGAACTGCTGGGCGGCAAGCGCCGGGATCGGGTGCGCGCGTATGCGTCGCTGTTGCAGTACTACGAAGACGCCCGGCTGCTGGACACGGTGACGACTCAAGCCTTGCAACAAGGCTATACGGAAATCAAGCTGCATGAGCGCAGCAGCGCGGCGCTTTCGGCGGCCCGCCGGGCGGTGGGTGCACGGGTTCCCATCATGGTGGACACGAATTGCGCCTGGCTGCCCGATGAAGCGCCAGAAGCGATCGCCGCCATGCGCGAGCACGATCCCTTCTGGATCGAAGAGCCCCTGTGGCCGCCGGAGGATTCCGGAGCGCTGGCGCGATTGCAGCAATCATGCGGCCTGCCATTGGCCGTGGGCGAGAACGCCGGCAGTGCGCATGCCTTGATGGAATTGGTGGACCGGGAATCCGTACGCTACGTGCAGCCCAGCGTCATCAAGCTGGGGCTGACGGCCGCCCTGGGCATTGCGCGCCGATGCAAGGACACTTCCGTCACCTGCGCGCCTCAGGTGGCGTTCTTCGGTCCGGGCTACTTGGCCAGCCTGCATCTGATCGCCGCACAGCGGCAGGAAGTATCGCTGGAGCGGCTATACGTGCATCTTGCACACACGCCTTATCGGCACACCGTGCCGATAGAGCAAGGATGGGTGCGCGTTCCCGAAACACCGGGGCTGGGCGCCGATCCCGAAGTGGAACTGGCCGAAGGCCGCTATGCAAACTGATACCGACAAACATCCTGAAAGATGAAGGAGACAATAATGAATACTGGACGCCGCTCGTTTGTACTGGGTACTGGCGCGCTGATGGTGGGCGCGGCCGCCGGCCCCTGGACCAGAACCGCACATGCCGCGGGCTACCCCGACAAGCCGGTGCACGTGATTATTCCCTATCCACCGGGCGCGGCGACCGACAACTTGGGGCGCATGGCGGCCGACGTATGGTCCAAAGAGCTCAAGCAGTCGTTCGTCGTCGAGAACAAGGGCGGCGGAGGCACGATGATAGGCACGCGAGCCCTGGCAACATCGGCGCCCGACGGCTATACATTGGGCATGGTGGATTCGGCCTTTGTCATCAATCCCGGCCTGCGCGGCGCGGAAGTCCCCTACGACACCCTGAAGGACTTCAAGCCCATTGCGCAGATCGCCACCGCGCCCTTCGTCATGGTGGTCCACCCGTCCGTGCAGGCCAAGGACCTGAAGTCATTCATCGAGCTGGCCAAGGCCAGCCCCGGCATGCTGTCCTATGGCTCGGCGGGCGTAGGCAGCGGCCCTCACCTGGCGGGCGAACAATTGCGCCAGAGCGCCGGCATCGACATCCAGCATATCCCCTACCGCGGCGGCGGCACGGTCATCACCGACCTTCTGGGTGGGCAGGTGCAGTTCGCCTTCGCCACGGTTCCCACCCTGGCCGGGCACATCAAGGCCGGGCGACTGCGCGCCATTGCCGTCACGACCAGCCAGCGCGTGGACCTTCTACCTGGCGTTCCGACCTTTGCCGAACTGGGCCTGCCGGATGTCGACCTGACACCGCTGTTCGGGCTGATTGCGCCGGCCGGCGTCCCGGACGACATCATCCAAACGCTGTCCGGCATCATCGCAACATCGGTGCGATCGGGCGAGATGCACCAGAAACTGAGCAAGATGGGCTTTATCCCGGTGGGCAGCACACCCGCCGAGTTCCAGCGCCGCATTCAGGACGAGGTCCAAAAATGGACCCAGGTGATCAAGCGCGGCGGGGTGGTTGCCCAGTAGGCGGGGCGCATGCCGCCGCGCTTGTTGATTGTCGGGGGAGCCGGAGATTACTCCTGCTTCAAGTTGACCTTCTCGACCAATTGCCGATTGGACGCCAGCTCTTCCCGTATATCCTGGGCAAACTGCTGCGGCGTGCCGGTGGCGGGGATATTGTTGCTGTCCACCAGCAGTTTCTGGATTTCAGGCGTGGCGACGACCTGGTTGAGCTCTGTATTCAGCTTTGCAACGATGTCGGCCGGCGTGCCGCCCGGCGCGAAGAAACCGAACACCGACATCTTGTTGGCGTCGGCATAGCCCAGTTCGCTGAAGGTGGGCACCTTGGGCAGGGTATCGATGCGTGCCGGCGCCGCAATCGCCAGCGGGACGAAAGTGCCGTCGGCGATATGGGAGGTCAAGGCGGGGCTCATGTTGGTGGAGATCAGTTCAAATTGCCCGCCCAGCGCGTCGGTCAATTGCTGGCCCGCCCCCTTGTAGGGAACGTGGGTGACTTCCATTTTTCCGGCCTGCTGCATCTGCTCCAGCATCAAGTGCCCCAGCGAACCCTGCCCGGATGTCGCCCAGCGCAAGGATCCGGGCGCCGCCTTCGACAGCGAAATCAGGTCGGCCACGCTCTTGCCCTTGAAGGCCTTGGTGCCCAACAGCACCACCGGAGAGACCATGACGCTGCCGATTGGGGCGATATCGTTTTCCGGATCGTAGGGCGTTTTCCGGATGGCCGGGGACAAGACCAGGGGGCTGACGGACGAGAACCCGATGGTGTAGCCGTCGGCTGCCGCCCTTGCCACTTCGTTCATCCCTATCGTGCCGCCCGCCCCGCCCTTGTTCTCGACGACAAACGAGACGCCCAGGCGCTCGCCCAGCTTTTCCGAGATGGCGCGCGTGACGGCATCGCTGACGCCGCCCGGAGGGTAGGCCACGATGACGCGCACGGATTTTTCAGGCCAGCCGGCCGCGACGGCCGCCGTGGATGCGGCGGCCAGCATGGCGGCCGACAGCGCAAGATGGAATATTCTGGAATACATGGATATCGTCCTTGAAGAATGGTGGATGCGGCAAGGACGAAAATTGTACTCGGCTGCGCCACGTGCAACGCGATACGCGTTAATGTGTGTTTGGGCTGGCGTAGTGGTCGCAACGCACATTGACCAGAAAGAACTACGCCGTGGCCGAACCGTCGGCCACGGCGTCTTGCGCATTCCCCTTCACACTGCCCCAGGCAGGCCGATCCCCGGATACACCTTGATGACCGCCGAATCGTCTTCTTTTCCATGCCCGGCCGCCGACGCCATCATGAACATCTGGTGCGCCGCCGCCGACATGGGCAATGGAAACTTGCTGCTGCGCGCGGTATCCAGCACCAGGCCCAGGTCCTTGACGAAGATATCGACGGCCGACAAAGGCGTGTAGTCGCCTTCCAGGATATGCGGCACGCGGTTCTCGAACATCCAGGAATTGCCCGCGCTGTGGGTGATGACCTCGTACAGGGCAGCGGGATCGACTCCTTCGCGCATGCCCAATGCCATGGCTTCGGCGGCGGCGGCTATGTGCACGCCGGCCAGCAGCTGGTTGATGATCTTGACCTTGGAGCCGGTGCCGTATTGGTCGCCCAGGCGGTAGACGTTCTTGGCCATGGCCGCCAGCACGTCTTCCACCTTGGCGTAGGCCTCGGGCACACCAGAGGTCATCATGCTGAGTTCACCCGATGCGGCGCGGGCCGCTCCACCCGAGATGGGCGCGTCCAGCATCAGGATCTGGCGTTCGGCCAGGCGCTGGGCAAGGCTTGCGGCGAAGCTGGGCGCGGCGGTGGCGCACGCCAGCACCACACTGCCCGGCCGCAGGCTGTCGCATGCGCCGTTCGGCCCGAACAGCACCGTTTCGGTCTGCTCCGCGTTGACGACAACGATGACCAGAACGCCGCAGTGCTGCGCCAGCTGCGCCGGTGTATCGCAGGCAATGCCGTTCTCGGCGGCAAGCTGCTCCAGCGCCGATTTCCTGACGTCGTAGCCATGAACCTGGAAGCCGCCGCGCAGCAAGCTGCGGGCCATGCCGAATCCCATTGCACCCAAACCGATTACGCCAACATTCCGAACCATGGAGCACCCCTTACATTCAGTGAAAATCAGATGAAAAATGGATGTGGAAACTGCGTTGCCAATGCCCATACGGGCGGATGGCGCTTATGGCAACAATCCTGCCGCCATTTAAGCGCTACTTCGCCTTGCCAGCAACGCCCCCACCAGGCTGTGGATGAGCGGGTTTGTCGCATCCTTCGAAACAGCGACGACGACTTGCGCCCGCGGCATGTTGGCGGCGTTGATGGAGCGGCACGTCAGGGCAGCGGTATGCGCCTGCGCCATGGATGCGGGGGCGATGGCCACGCCGACGCCCGCTTCCACCAGGGTCAGGATGGACGGCAAACGGCTTTTCTGCACGATATTAGGCCTTATGTTTGCCTTGGCGAACAGCCCTTCCACCATCTCGGCAAAGTAGGGGGATACCGACTGGTCATAACCGATCAGGGGATGGCGCGCGATGTCCTCCAGCCTTACGCTCTTGCCCGCAAACAGGCTTTCTGTTCTTGACACCAGCACGATAGGCTCTTCGTAGACCGGCATGGTCTTGATCTTGTCGCTCTGGACGATGGGGCGCATCAGCGCCGCATCCAGCTGCCGTGCAAGCAGGGCGGCCGTCATGTCGACCGAGTCCATTTCCCGAAGGTCCAGCTCTATGGTGGGATGGTCGCGCCGGAAGGAATGCAGCGACTCCACCAGGGGCGAGTGCGCGGCGCTGGGCGTAATGCCGATGGACAAGGTGCCGGCATCGCCCCGCGCGACCTGGCGGGTCGCCCGCAGCATATGCTCCAGGTCGGCGCATATCTGCCGCGCCTGCTCATACATCACCACGCCGGCGGGCGTCAGGCTTACTACCCGTGTGGAGCGGACGAACAGCGGCGTGCCCACCCATTCTTCCAGCTGCTTGATCTGGCGGCTGAGCGGCGGCTGACTGGTCGACAACCGATACGCCGCCCTGCCGAAGTGCAATTCCTCGGCCAATACGCAGAAGGCGAACAGGCTGCGGCCGTCGAATCTGATTATTTCCGATTTGGTCATCAATATTGAAAAAAATGGTATTGGACGGGCATCAATGGGCACTTTACCATTTGCGCTTTCACGAAACACCAATTTGTTGAAGTGCGGCAAAGGGACAAGAAAGAATCGATATGAATGCTGATCAGGATCTTGAATCGTTGGCCGGACGCTTTCCCGACAGGGAAGCGCTTGCACGAAACGCGGCGGATTTCGCCCTGCGCACCAGCCTGGATGCGATCGAACAAAGGGAGCCGCAAGTGCGGGCCTGGGTGGCGCTGCGGGCCCGGCAGGATCTTGAAGCCGAGGTGGCGGGCGCCGCAAGGCAAGCACTGCAAGCGCTGCCCTTTGGCGTGAAGGATGTGATCGACCTGCGCGGGCTGCCCACGCAGTGCGGCGCCGCGGGGGACGGCAAGCCGGCTGCGCAATATGACGCGGCCTGCGTCGAGCAGTTGCGTTCCGCAGGCGGCATTCCCATAGGCAAAACCGTGACGGCGGAATATGCCTTCCGCCAGCCGGGCCCCACGCGCAATCCATGGAACCTTGACCATACGCCGGGCGGCTCTTCCAGCGGCTCAGCGGCTGCGGTGGCGGCCGGCATGGTGCCGCTGGCGCTCAGCACGCAAACCGGCGGTTCCATCATTCGCCCCGCGGCGTACTGCGGTGTCGTGGGGTTCAAGCCGTCCTTCGGGCTGGTCAGCCGCGATGGCTTGAAACTGACCAGCGAGTCCCTGGATGTGATCGGCTGGCATGCCTCATCGGTGGATTATGCCCGCCTAGCCGCCCAAGTGCTGCTCCCCCGGGGTCGCAGCACCAAGGGCGGCGATCTGCGCGGCCTTAAGGTCGCCATCACGAAGCACGGCGCCGAACAACTGCCCGATGCCGAGGCAATCGCTTCTATAAGCCGTGTCCGGCAAGTGCTTGAACGCGAGGGAGCCCATTGCGAAGAAGTTTCCATGGACAAGGAATTGGATCTTCTGGCCCAGGCGCACGCCGCGATCATGCGATATGAGTTCGCCCGCAACCTTGCGCCCGTGGTCCGCCACGATCGGCATGTGCTGAGCCCCTCTCTGTTGAACAACGTGGCGGAAGGATTTGCCGTTCCGGACAGCCTGTATCGGGAAATGCGCGAGGTCCAGCGCGAGCTTAGAAGTGCCTGGCAAGCGCTGTCGGATGGCGCGGACCTGATCCTGGCGCCCAGCGCTTCCGGCACGGCTCCGGCCGGCCATGCCCATACCGGCACGCCGGCATTCAACAAAATGTGGTCGGTGCTGGGCTGGCCCTGCCTGCATCTGCCGGTGACGGCCGGTGCCGGCGCGCTGCCGATCGGCGTACAGCTGATCGCCGACTGGCATCACGACTTCAGGCTGCTCGAACTGGCCGCAACGATAGAAAGCAAGTTAAAACCCTAAAGGAGACTGCAGTGACCAAAACCCGAAAGATCCTGAGCAAGGCCATGGCCATCGCGCTCGCAAGCGCCGGCTTCTGCATGGCGAGTCCCGCGGCCGCCGATGTGGCGTCCGACTACCCATCCCGGCCCATCACGGTAACGACCCCGACGGCCGCCGGAGGCGGGACCGACATCGTTGCGCGCATCGTGTCGGAAAAACTGTCGACGCTGCTTGGGCAACCCATCGTCATCAGCAACAAGCCCGGCGCGGGCGGCGTGATCGGCAACCAGGCCATGCTGCGTGAAAAAAACGACGGGTACAGCCTGTTCGTCACGGCCAACAGCAACCAGTTGATCGTTCCCTGGGTCTTCAAGAACGCCAATTTCGATCCGATCAACGATTACGAGCCTATCGCGGCGCTGGGCGTGGTTCCCTATGTGCTGGCCGTCCATCCGGATTTTGCCGCGAAGAGCCTGGATGAATTCCTGGCGCTGATCAAGAAAAACCCCGGGCAGTATCAGTATGCGTCGGCGGGAGCCGGCACATTGAACCATCTGATTCCCGAGATGCTTACCCATACGATAGGTACCCGCATGGAGCACATACCCTACCGCGGTGTGGCTCCCGCCATGGCCGACGTGCTGAGCGGCCGGGTGCCCATTATCTTTGGCAGCCTTTCCTCGGTGCTGGAAAACATCAAGGCGGGCAAGCTGCGCGCCTTGGGCGTATCCAGCGCACAGCGCACCGCCGTCCTGCCCGACGTTCCCGCGATCAGCGAGAAGATCCCGGGCTTCCGAAGCGAGATGTGGGTGGCCCTTTATGCGCCGGCGGGCACGCCCAAGCCCATCATCGACAAGCTGCACAAGACGGTGAAGCTGGCTTTGGCCGATCCCAAGACCATAGAGCTCTTCCAGGGCCTGGGCATGTCGGTCATGAGCGAAGGCCCAGAGGAACTTGCCAAAATGCAAAAGGCCGAATACCAGCAGTGGAAGGAGACGGTCGAAGTGGCCGGAGCAAGTGTGAACTGACGGGAAATATCGGCAAAGCAAGACGGCAGGCCGCTGCGTGCCACGCGACCTGCCGTCTCGCCACGCTGTTTTTATTCAAAACGTAACCACGCCGCCGTGCGCGTTGCTTTGCCTTACCTCTTCGTTTCCTTCGCCCGAGCATGCAATGCTATGATTATCAAGGAAAAGAACCGCGCCCAGGGCGCGACCAATCAATAGTAGACCGCATCCACCTTGTGCTCGGCCCTTCCATGGCCACGGATGCCATGGACCGATGACACTCGACAAGCTTACAACCGCCCTTCTCACGCTTCGCAATATACCGCTCATTTCCAATACCCGCCTGGCCGCCGGCGCCTTTTGCCTGGCCGGCTGCCTGCTTGCGCCTGCCGGCGCCTCCGCCAAGGAACCGGCGGGCGGATGGGACCCCATGGCGACGATATCGATGCAGATCGCCCTGCAGCAATGGTCCGACCCCGCTGGCCTTCCCAACATCACGCCCGACCTGCTCGGCGATGAGCAGTTGCAGTCGCTCGCCGAAGAGGCCGGCAAGCAGGCGCAGGCCAAGTATCTGTCCAAGAAGTGGGGACAATCCCCCGCGACGGTGCGCAAGTACGTGAATCTGGCGTGGGCGGAAGCGGACAAGCGCGAAGGCCTGGAGCCCGAGCTGTTGATCGCCATCATGCAGAAGGAGAGCTCCTTGAGCCCCCGGGTGCAAAGCCGCTATGGGGCGCAAGGCTTGATGCAGGTGGTTCGCCGCTGGCACCGCGACAAGCTGCACCCGTCGGAGTCGCTTTTCGACCCGGCCGTGAACATACGCGTAGGGGCCGATGTGCTGGAGGAATACCTGGAACTGGCCGGTGGAAGCCTGACCGGCGCCCTGGCCAAATATTCCGGCAACGCGCGCAATTACGCCAACGCCATCCTCAAAGAATCGCGCAGGCTGGCCCGCGTCGCCGAGCAGGCGGCCGCCAAAGTGGAGGCTTCGCAGGGCTGACGCCCGCGGGCGGGCATGTGAAGATCGACTCCACGACTGTGCAACTGGTGCTGGCGGTTGCGGAGGAAGGAAGCATATCGCGCGCAGCCGACAAGCTGAACCTGGCGGTCGCGGCGGCATCCCGCCGCATATCGGATCTGGAAGCCCAATGCGGAACGCGAATATTCCAGCGGGTGCCGCACGGGATCAGGATTACCGAATCCGGCAGCAAGCTGCTGCAGCACATGCGCCAGATCGACAGCTTGATCCTTCGCCTGAAGGATGACGCCGACGCGATCAGCCGGGGACAGGACGGACGCATCATCATCGGCGCCCCAAAGACCGCCATCATCCAGTTCCTGGCCCCGGATATTGCGCGCGTCAAAAGACGGCATCCCGGCATCGCCATCCAGGTCGTCGAAGAGAACAGCAAAGTGGTGCAGCAGCTGCTGCGCGACAAGATCATCGATATCGGCATTTACGAAAAGACCAGCGGCTTCATGCCGCTGGAAGCCTTGGACTATCGGCAGGACAGGCTGGTGCTGGTCTATAGCCGTGCGCATTTCCATTTCCATGCCGAACCCGTGCCCCTGGAAGAAGTGCTGGACATCCCTCTGGTCACGCTGGGAAAAGGCTCGGCCATCCTGGCCGCCGTGCAAAGAGCCTATCGCAGCCGTGGCCGGCAGTTCCAGTCCAGCTTCGTCGTCAGCGGCTTCGACACCATGCTGGCCCTGGTCCGTGAAGGGCTGGGTGTGGGACTGATGCCGCCCGGCGTCCTGGAAGACTTCCGTCTCGATCCCTCGTTGGCAACCTCCGAGATTCAGGGAGATTGGCACGAGCGGCACTACATGCTGTCGTCCGTCGATACCAATGCGCAGCCCCTGGCTCTGCGCAATGTGCTGAACATACTGCTGCACAGCCGCTAGCCGCCCCTTACTCCGCCCCTGCTTAAAGCCCGCGATGCGCATACACGCGGCGGTTTCGCAATTTGCGAAACCAGGCATGCCGCAGGCATTATTGCCGCCGGCCCGCCAGGGGGGAACAATGGACGACACAATTCCTACTACCGGAGACACCATGAAACGCCGTTCATTTCTACTGGGCGCGACAGCCTTGCTGGCCTCGCCCATGCTCAAGGCCACAACCCTGCCCCAAGGCACGATCAAGATTACCGTTGGCTGGGCGCCGGGCGGCGGCACCGATGTGTTCGCGCGCATCGTGGGCAACAAACTGAGCGAGCTTTGGGATCGTCCGGTGGTCGTGGAGAACAAGCCGGGCGCCACCGGCATGCTGGCGGCGGAACAGTTCTCGAAGCTCCGCCACTCCAAAGACTTGAATCTGCTGATGGCGCACGTGAATACGCATGCCATCGCCCCCCATATATTCAAAACGGTCAGCTACGATCCGCTGAAGGATTTTGCGCCTGTGGCACTGATCGGCGCAACGCCTCATCTGCTGGTGGCCAACGACCGATACAAGGGCAAGTCGGTTGAGGACGTGGTCCAGCTATGCAAGAAGAACCCGGGTGACATTTCCTTCGGCTCATCGGGCACAGGTTCGGTTCAGCACCTTGCCGCCGAGATGTTCAACATGGCGGCCAAGGTGCAAAGCATACACGTGCCCTACCGGGGATCGGGCCCCATGCAAACCGACCTGATCGGCGGCCAGATCGACTTCAGCTTCGACACCATGACCGCGTCGACCGCACAGGTCAAAGGCGGAAAGCTGTATGCCATCGCCCAGACCCGGCTCAAGCGCGCCAAGGGCTTTCCCGACGTGCCCACGATGGACGAGCATGGCTTCAAGGGTTTCGATGCATCCAGCTGGTACGGCGTCGTGGGACCCGCCGACATGCCCAAGGATCTGGCGACTGCGATCAACGCGGACATCAACAAGGTGTTGCTCATGCCCGATGTCGTCCAGCGCTTCGACAGCTACGGCGTCGAGGACGGCGGCGGCTCGGTCGACGATTTCGCATCGTTCATGGCCGTAGAATATGAGAAATGGGGCAAGGTCGTACGTGCCGCCAACATTCGCGCGGATAGCTAAGATGATTACTGCAAGTAACCTGCCTTTGAACGGCATACGGGTTCTTGATGTCAGCCAGGTCATGGCGGGACCTTTTGCCTGCATGCTGCTGGCCGACATGGGCGCCGACGTCATCAAGGTCGAACCGCCCACCGGCGACCAGACGCGCGGCGCCATGGGGTTCAAGATGAAGGGTCCCGACAGCATGGGCTTCCTGAACATGAACCGCAACAAGCGCTCGTTGACGCTGGACCTCAAGAGCGAGGAAGGAAAAAAGACCTTCCACGAGCTGGCGAAGACAGCGGACGTGATTGTCGAGAACTATCGGCCGGGCGCGGTGAAGCGCCTTGGCATCGACTACGAAAGCATCAAGGCGGTCAATCCGAAAATCATCTATGTGAGTATTTCCGGCTTCGGGCAAAGCGGCCCCTGGGCGCACCGTCCCGGCTTCGACCTGATGGCGCAGGCCATGTCCGGCATCATGAGCGTAACGGGCTACAAGGGCGAAAAACCGGTGAAAGCCGGAGTGCCGGTGGCCGACATCGGCTGCGCGCTGTTCGCGGTGTACGGCCTGTTGTCCGCCTATATCGGCGCGCAAAAGACGGGGGTCGGCCAGCACATCGACGCATCGCTCTTTGATTCGGCCATGGCGTTTTCCATCTGGGACATGTCGGAGTACTGGGGAACGGGCGTGCCGCCCACGCCGCTGGGCACCAGCAACAAGATGAGCGCGCCGTATCAGGCCGTGAAAGCCCGCGACGGCTACCTGGTCATGGGGGCGACCAATCAGAAGCTGTGGACCAAGCTCTGCGAATTGCTCCAGCGCCCCGACCTGATCGATCATCCGGAATATGGAACCATCCCGCTGCGCCTGAAGAACCGCGAGGGGCTCATTGAAGAGCTGGAAAACGAGTTCGCCAAGCGCGACAGCGCCGAATGGATAGACATCATGCTGGAGGCCGGCATCCCCGCCGGCCCCATCCTGAGCTATCCCGAAGCCTTCGAGGGCGAACATGGCAGCTACCGGCGCATGGCCATGGACATCGACCATCCCATCGAGGGCAAGGTCAAGAACATAGGCTTCCCAGTCAAGATGCTGGGCACGCCGCAGCAAGTACGGCGCCATCCGCCCCTGCTGGGCGAGCACAACGATGAAATCCTTGCGGAAATCAATGCCCTGAACGGCGGCGGCAAGGCTGAGCCATGAAGAAGCTCGTCGACCTTATCATGCACCCCACGGGTGTCGCCGAAATCATCGTCGACCGTCCCGAGCGCCACAACGCCATGACACTGCCCATGTACGAAGAGGTGCTCTCGCTGATCGAGCGATGCACCCTGGACCTGGGCGCCGCCTGCATCATGTTCCGGGGCATGGGCGGGAAGTCCTTTATCGCTGGAACGGACATTGCCTACTTCAAGGACTTCACCAGCGGCAAGCAAGGCCTGGAGTACGAAGCGTTCGTCGAGCGCGTCGTCGATGCCGTCGAACGCATCGCGGTGCCCACCATCGCCGTCGTCGACGGATGGGCGGTCGGCGGCGGCCTGGCGATGGCCACAGTGTGCGATTTCCGCATCTGCAGCGACACGTCGAAGTTCGGCGTCCCCATCGCCAAGACCTTGTCCAATACGCTGTCGTCACGGAATCTGGCGCGCCTGGTCGCCGGCTTCGGGCTTCCCCGAGTGAAAAAGATGCTGCTGCTGGCCGACTACGTGTCGGCCGACGAGGCCTTGTCTTGCGGATATGCCTATCAGGTGTGTCCGCAGCAGGAGCTGGAGGGCGCGGCCCACGCTTTGGCGGGCAGGCTCATGGGCTTGTCGTTCGTCACGCAAGAGGCGGTCAAGGAAAGCCTGCGCCGTCTGGTGATGGAGCAATCGCAGAAGGACGACGACCTGGTCGAGAAAGTCTACGGAAGCCAGACTTTCCGCGATGGCGTCGCGGCTTTCAACTCGCCAAAGGAATAAGCAGCAAGCCTGCGCGGCCTGGCTCGGGGTTCCTCGGCAGCCTGTACAGGCCCGCCCTAGGCGGTGCAGCGCTTCTTGATCTCTTCAAACGACAGCAGCTTACCCGCCAGCGCGCTGGCCGCCACCGTCGGCGGGCTGGCCAGCCATACCTGCCCCGGTCCCGAACGGCCCGGGAAATTCCGGTTGATCGCACTCACGGTCACCTGCCCGTCTTCGGTCGATGATCCCGGACCGCAGTTGGCGCAGGCGCCGCAGGACGGCTGCAGGATGCGGGCCCCCACGGCCGCGAATGTCCGGTCGTAGCCCTTCTCCAGGCAATAGTCGCGCACGGCCGTGGTGCCGTACTGCAAGTACAGGGTTACGCCGGCGGGCACACGCAAGCCTCGCTCCACCGCCCAGGACAGCACTTCGTGATAGTGATCGAAGTCCTCGCGCTTGCCGGCCGTGCAGGATCCGCCATAGGCGATATCGATACGTGGCCTGTCCTCGACACTGGACAAGGGCAGCCCGTTGCCCGGATCGCCCGGCGCGGCCACCATGGGCGCCAGCCCGCTGCAATCGATATGCAGGCGGTCGGCATAGCATGCATCAGGGTCGCTGTGCATCCAGGGCTCCAGCTTGAAATCCACGCCGCGCCGTTCACGAAGAAAGCGCACTGTTTCCTGGTCGGGGGCGACGATGCCGGTCAGGCCGCCCAATTCGGCGGTCATATTGGTCAGCGTGGCCCGCTCGTCGATGGAGAATCGCTCAATGACTTCACCGCAGAATTCGAAGACTTTGCCGATGCCGGCGCCGGCACGGATTTCAGGCAGCGCCAGGATGTGCAGCACGACGTCCTTGGCCGTCACGCCCGCCGGCAAGGCGCCGGACAACTCGACGCGCAACGATGCCGGCATGGTCAGCCTGACCGCCCCGGTGACGAAGGCATTGGCCATGTCCGTCGTGCCGACGCCGAATGCCAGGCAGCCCAGCGCGCCACTGTGCGGGGTATGCGAGTCGGTGCCGACGGCGACCTGGCCCGGCAGCACGTAGTGCTCCGCCATCATGGCGTGCGAGATCCCCGCCGCGTCCGGTGCCGGACCCTTGGCGGCCTCGGCCTCGGTCAATGTGCGGTGCAGCCGGAGCCGGTAATCGCGGACGAAGTCGCGCTGCGCCTGGCACATGGCCCGAACATCGGCGACCGTGCCGGCTCGGATGTGGTTGGGGCTTTCGTCGACGTAGGAAGTGTGGTCCTCGAAGACCACGATCTGCTCCGGATTCACCAGTGACAGAGGCCTTCCGAAGCGAGCATGCAGCATGTGCGCCGCCATGCCCGTGTAGTACTCATGGATGAAGCGCCAGTCGGCATGGACGAAGATGCCGTCGCCCGCCTGCGGTTCGTCGGGCGTCACCGGGGTATGCAGGCTATGGCGCCGCACGATTTTTTCAAACAGTGTCCGGGGCGGGCCGTCAGGCGCTGCGCCCCCATCATGCGGATCGGACGCGGCGGCCTTCAAGTGCGCTTCGCCAAAAGCCAGCAAACCGCCGGCACGGACAATGGAGGCGGCCAGCTCATCGCGCCCTTCGATGATCTCATCCACGGAAATGGATTCCCCGCGCAGCAGGCCCTCGATCAGGCCCATGTCGGTGCTGGTGTACAGTCCGATGTTGTCCGCGTTCTGCCGGTAGATGCGCTCGAAACTCTCGGCGATCACCAGTTGTATGCCGGCCGATTTCTCGGCCATGGGGCTATGCTCCCGGGACGAGCCTTTGCCGTAACGCTTGCCCGCCACCAGGACATTGAACCCCGCCGTCTTTATCGCATCCACCGCGATGGGCCGCAAGCCCTCGACCTGGAATCCGGTATAGGGATAGCGGCCCAGCGCCTCATCGAAGTGGGTCATGATGGGCACCGGGGTGATTTCGTCGGTCGATATATCGTCCCGCAACGGCGCCGCCTGGGTCAGTGTCAGCGTCTGGCCCCGCAACTGCGCGTCGATCAGCTCGGCGCTTGTCGACAGGAACAACAGGCGGGGTCGTCGGGTGGGAAGAAGCATGGACGCGGGCATGGGCGTTACTGCTGAGGCTGAATGCCGGCCGCCTTCACCAGTTCGGCGCTTCGGGCGATCTCGTCCACGATGGTGGACCTGGCTTCATCCGCGCTGCTGCCGTTGGACACGAAGCCCTGCGGCGCAAGCGCTTTCAGCACGGTTTCGTCTTTCATCGCTTTTGCCGTGGCGGCCTGAAGTTCCCGAACGACATCGCCGGGCAGGCCGGCCGGGCCGATAAGGGCTATCCATGCATCGTAGGCATAGTCCTTGACGCCCGCCTCGCTAAGGGAAGGCACATCGGGAAGCGCGTCCAGACGCTTGGGCGTGCTGACGGCCAGCGCCCTGAGCTTGCCCGCCTTGATCTGCCCCAGGACAGACGGCACGGCCAGAAAGGCGGTATGTATCTGGCCGGACATCACGTCAGTCGCCAGTGCGCTGCCGCCCCGATAGGGGATGTGCACCATGTCGGCCTTGGCTTTGGCCTTGAGCATTTCGCCGGCCAGGTGCAGCACGCTGCCAGTTCCCGCCGAGCCATAGTTGATGGTTCCGGGCTGCTCGCGAGCGGCCTTCAGCAGATCCTGAACCGTGCGATAGGGGGAGTTTTCCGCCACGACCATGACCAGCGGCGTCGTGCCGATGATGGAGATGGGCGTGATGTCCTTGACGGAGTCATAAGGCAGGCTTTTATGCAGGCTGGGATTGATGGCGTGGTTGGACGACACGATCGCCAGCGTATAGCCATCCGGCTTGGCGGCGACCAGTTGCCGTGTTCCAGGCACGCCGGCGGCGCCGGACAGGTTCTCCACGACCAGGGTCTGGCCCAGCGTCTTGCTCATGCTGTCGGCGACCACCCGGGCAACGACATCGGCGGTCGAACCGGGCGATGTGGGCACGATCAAGCGGATCGAGCGGTCGGGGTAATCGGCCGCGGCGGCCGTTGCGGCAATGCCGGCAGCGCCCAAGGCAAGCATGCAGCCGGCCAGTAATTTATGCATGTACATGTCGTCTCCCTGATAGTAGTGAGGCCGCAAGGGCCCGCATCCCTTATGGACTCTGGGGTGCGCCGTCAGTATAGGGAAAGCATGCTGGCACCCGAAGTGCCATCTGGGCATGCCGGGCATCGCAAATCGGCAAGAGCCTGAACGCTCAACTTCGTTGCGTAAGAAACTTCAGCAAGGTTTCGGCCGTGGCCGAGAGCTGAAGCCTGTCGGGAAAGACGATGCTGATCCTGCGCTCCGCCCAGGCGTCCGACAGCGGGTGAACCACCACGTTCAACGATTGCTGATGCAGCTCCGCCACCTGCTGCGGCATGATGGCGATGCCCAGGCCGGCATGCACCATGCGGCACAGGGCGTCCAGGCTGGCAACGCGTATCTTTATCGACAATGACACGCCAAGCGCGCCGGCCTCGGCCGCCAGCAACTGTGTCAGTGCACTGTTCTCGCGCAGGCTGACAAAGGTTTCCCGGGCAATGTCCTTCAGGCTGGGGTTCCGGCAACCCGCCTTGGGATGCCCGGCGGGCATCATCACCGCCAGGCGATCCCTGCGATACGGCAGTTGCTCCAGCCCATCCAGACCCGCCATGTGGTTGCAGATGCCGAAGTCGGCGGCCCGCTCGCGCACCAGGCGCTGCACGTCGGGGCTGTGCTGCTCTTCAAGATCGATGTCCACTTCGGGAAACACGCGCTGGAAGGCGGCGATGTCCTCTGGCAGGAACTGGACGATGGCCGACAGGTTGGCCACGACGCGAACGGAGCCTTTCACGCCGGCAAACAGGCGCGACAGCTCGGCGCCCATGGCTTCGACGTCGCCGATGATGCGCTGTGCATGGCGCAAAACAGTCTCGCCCGCCGCGGTGATGGTCACGCCGCGCGTATGGCGCTCGATCAGGGGCAGCCCTATCAGCGATTCCATGTCGGCAATGCGCCGGCTGACCGCGGAAGGCGCAATGAACTCGCGCTGCGCTGCCCGCGCGATGCTGCTTTCCTGGCAGACGGCGGCAAATAGCCGCAGCGTGGTCAGGTCGAGTTTTCTGAGTATGTTTTCCATGGTCTGTCCGGCGCCAATCCATGCTGGCGCCACGGCAAGAGCCTAAGCGGCCACCTCGTGCAGCAGCAGCCGCCCCCTTTCCTTGAATTCCTTGAACATGCCCGCGACACTGTCGTCAGGCCCCTTCCAGTTGACGATGAAGCAGAAGCTGCTGCGCTGGGCGGGCTGCACCATCTGGCCCGCGACGCAAAAGCAATGGAAGTCTTCCCAATCTATGCTGCCGCCCTTGCCGTAGGCCATGGTGTCCGCGGGCACCATCATGGGCATGGCGTCGGCCATGGCCGAGATTCGCTTGAATTCCGCCAGGGTTTCGGGCTTCTCGAAAATATTGCCCGCCAGGACCTGCTCATACCAGCGCGTCATCTCGCCTGCCGTGCTCAGCATGGTTTGATCCGGGTTGATGGGCGCGCGGGATGGGCCGACGTTCTTTCCCTTCTGCATGTCCTGTATGCCGCTCCAGCCGATGTCGGTGCCGCTGGGCGCGCCGGCCAGGTAGGAAAACAGCTTGCGGGTGGAATCGGGGATACGGGTTTCATTCAGCCCCGCTCTCTTGATAAGCTTGCGAACGTTATCGGCACCCACGACGTTCATGGCCGCGTCGGTTGCTGTATTGTCGCTGTGCGCGATCATGGCCTCCAGTACGCTTTTTGCGGTGGTACTGCCTTGCAGGCCGATGAATACCGGGCTGCCGGGCGACCATGCCCGCGGACCGATCTCGACCTGAGTGTCTTCGGCCAGCCTGCCTGCCTCGACCTCTTTCAAGTATTGCGCAAGAATGAAGGTCTTCACGGCGCTGCCGACGAATAGCGGCACACCCGCATTGTGCTCATAACGCTGTCGCCCGCCGCGTTCGGACTGTATGGATATGCTGGCGGCGGCAGTGGGCGACAAGCTGCCGAATTCACGCAGGCCCTGCTCGATGTCCGCCTTGCGCAAGGGCCGTGTGCCCCCGCAGGAGGAAAGCGAAAACGATAATGCGCCGAAGGCGGCCGTACCCAACAGTGTTCTGCGGTTCATTGCTAGTCCCCAAGGCATGATGTGCATGCAAGAGTTTACAGCGCAAGGACCAATATGCTGGTCAACTGGCTCGCATCAGCCGCCTTGTCGAATCCATGCAGCAATGCCAGACTGTCTTCCACATGCATTGCTTCCAATCCCGCCAGCGGTACCAGGCGCCGGTACTTGGCGTCGATGTCATCCCAGCTTACCCCGCGCGGCCCTGAACCGCGCGGCGCCACACAGGTGCTGGAGAACTCCCTGCCGTCTTTCAATCGAATGGTGACGCTGCCGCCATGGCGATGCGGAAACCGGTCGGGCAGAGGCGGCGGCGAAGGGTCGAATACGATCTTGTCCTGGACGCGGGCGATGAGTGGATCGGCCATCTTGGCCAGCGTCATGGCATTCCAGCCGAACTCCCCATCGACGATCGAGGCCGCCACGAAATACACCAGGCTGTGTGCGGCATCGACCAGATTGCGCGGATGCGGCTCGCCCTTGAAGTTCGTCCATTGCACCGCCGCGGAGATGGTGACGCGCTCGATGTCCTCCGGATCGACCTTGCCGGCGCGCGCCGCATCCGCCGCCGCTTCGGCGGTGGCATGGAAGGGATGGGCGCCGGGCATGAGCTTGATCGCCATATCGGTGACGATGTCCCAGTCTTCGCCCAGGCCTTGCGTGATGTACTCGATGGCCTGGCCGTTCATCGCGCTGAGGAATCCCCGTGGCGTTTCAAGAATGCCGATATCGGCCTGGAAACCACGCTCCGCGGCCAGCGCGGCCTGCATGCCTGCCATGGCGGCGTTTCCGGCATGGTACTCACGCGCGCAACTGGTGTCGGCGGCCACGGCCATGCCCCCGATGGATGTGGCGGCAAGCGCAATGGCGTGGGCCATCCGGCCGGAATCCAGGCCCAGCAGACGGCCGGCGGTGACCGCCGCGCCGAAAACCGTCGACACCGATCCATGAAAACCGCGCTGCATGCGGCCGGGTGTAAGCGATTCATCGATGCGCCCGGCCACTTCGTAGCCCAGCACCATGGCGGCCAGAAGGTCGCGGCCCGGCCTGCCCGTATGTTCGCCCACGGCGACCGCCGTGGTGGAAACGATGGTGCCGATATGGGCGATGCTGCGAAGGTCGCTGTCGTCGGACGCCGCCGCGTCGCTGGCGACGGCATTTACCCTTGCCGCCCGCGTCAAGGGCAGGCGGGCATCCTGGAACCATACAGAGACCTGCCCGGCGCCACCCTCTTCCAGCTCCAGAGAGCGCAGGATGCGGGTCGAGTCTATGGCCTGGCCCATGGCGGCGCTGGCTATGGTGCTGGCCAGGCTCATCTTGGCGCGCTCGAGGGCCAGCGTGGAAATGCCGCTCGCAGGCGTGTTCACGGCGAACTCGGCCAGGGTTTGGGCAAGAGTCGTCATCATATGGCTCAGGTCTGCATGCCCCAGCGCCCGATGGTGCGCCGCTCGACCACCCTGAAGATCAGGTTCTCAACCAGCAGGCCGAACAGGATTACGGTAAGCAGCCCGGCGAATACATTGGGTATGTCCAGCATGTTCTTGTTCTGGAAGATGTACCAGCCCAGGCCGCCGGAGCCTGAACTGGACCCGAACACGAGCTCGGCGGCGATCAAGGTGCGCCACGCGAAGGCCCAGCCTATTTTCATGCCGGTAAGTATGCTGGGAAAGGCCCCCGGAATCAGGATCTTCAGCACGTACTGCAATCGCGACAAGCCATAGTTGCGGCCCACCATGCGCCAGGTCAGGCTGACGGACCGGAATCCGGAGTGCGTATTCAGGGCGACCGCCCATAGCACGGCGTGGATAAGCACGAAGATGATGCTGGCATTGCCCAGCCCGAACCAGATCATGGACAACGGCAGCAAAGCGATGGACGGCAAGGGATTGAACATGGACGTCAGCGTTTCAAGCAAATCCGCGCCCACTCGCGTCGCGCTCGCAAAGGCGGTGAACAGCGCGGCGATAAGCAGGCCGGCCGCATAGCCTTGCAGCAGCAGGGAAATCGACGTCCACGTCGCCGACAGCAGCGTACCCGACGCGATGCCCGAAAAGAACGCCTTGGCGGTCGCCACGAAGGTGGGGAAAAGCAAAGGATTTCCCGACCAGCGGGCATAGGCCTCCCAGACGATGGCCAGAAGGACCAGCATGATGCCCTTGCGGACGGCGCCGTTGTCCAGCAGGCGCTCCCATAAGCCCAGGGGCTTCTCGACGATGCCGAAACCCTTGTCTTCGACGGTGTTGACGATTTCTTCGCGGTAGACCGTCGACCTGGAAAGTGCTTCAGACATGAGCCATTCTCCCTTGCGTTGCGCTCTCTTCGAAAAGCAGCTCTTCGATGCGCTGAGTCAGCAGCTTCCCATCGGGGCCCGTCGCGTCGATGCCGTCGCTATTCAGCTCCGCACGCACCTGGCCCGGATGCGGACTAAGCAGCAGAATGCGGCTGCCTATCCGTACCGCCTCGGGTATGGAGTGAGTAACGAACAGTACGGTAAAACGGGTGTCTTCCCACAGCTGCAGAAGCTCTTCCTGCATTTTGGCGCGCGTCAGCGCGTCGAGCGCCGCGAAAGGCTCATCCATGAGCAGGATGTCCGGCTCCATGGCCATGCCGCGGGCAATGGCCACACGCTGCTTCATTCCGCCCGAAAGCGTATGCGGCAAGCTGTCGGCAAAGCCTGAAAGGTTGACCTTGTCGATGTAGTGCATGGCCCTTTCTTCCGCCGCCTTACGCTCCAGGCGGCCGCTGGCCGTCAGGGCAAATACGACGTTTTCCTTTACCGTCTTCCACGGCAGCAACTGATCGAACTCCTGGAATACCATCACCCGGTCCGGCCCGGGCTTGGCGATTTCCTGGTTGTTCAGCCTGATATGGCCCTCGACAGCGGGAAGGTAACCGCCCACCGCCTTCAGCAAGGTGGACTTGCCGCAGCCCGATGGACCGACAATGACGAAGCGGTCGGAGCGGAAGACATCGAAGCTGACGCGGTAGGTGGCGGTGATCAGGTGGTCCTTCGTGCGATATCGCAGCGTGACACCCTGAACCGACAGCAATGGTGTTGCGGTTTGAACCATGAAATACGGTCTCCAGACATTCTTTCAAGGCAAGCCGCAACCGGCGGCGGCCGGATGCGGCTTGCTCCAGCGATCAGTTTCCTGCGGAAACGGCGGGACCGGGAAAAAAGAGCTCTTCCAGTTTCTCGGGACGATGCTTGATCGACTTGATGTCATTCATGAACTTGGCGTACTTCATGACGTTTTCCGGCTTGGCCGTGTACTTGATCGACGGATCATTCAGTATCTTGACCATTTGGTCGACGGCGCCACTGCCGCCCATCGAGGCGATGAGCACCTTGGCGGCGCCCTCTTTGTCGGCCTTGATCATGTCCTGCGCTTCTTGCAGCGCCGCCACGAAAGCGGCATAGACTTTGGGATTCTCGTCATGAAACTTGGTGGTGGTCGATACCATGGTGAAGGTGGTCGAGCCACCCATGACGTCGTCCGTATTCTGAATGGTGCGTATGCCTTCCGTCTGCTGTTCACGCTCTGCCAGCGGCGACGATGCATAATGCGCGACAATGCTGCCGCCGCCCGATATCAGCGCGGCCGCGGCATCGCCATGCTTCATGCTGACGGTATAGGGATCGAACCGGAACGCCTGGTCCTTGCCATATTTTTGAACCGCATACATCTGCATGACGATGGACGGAATCGATGACTTGACCGACGTTACAGCGATCTTGTCGCCTTCTTTCAGGTCGTCTATGGATTTCAGGTGCGCCGCGCGGGTGTTCAGATACATGGGCATGGAGCTGATGGCCGCCACCCCCTTGACGTCGGCCGTTCCCTTGGTGCGATCCCACAAGAGCAGGAAGGACGGCGGGCCCGCCGAAATAAAGTCGGCCGAGCCCGACAGCAAGGCGTCGATCATGACTGAAGGGCCACCAATGTTGGACCAGTTTATGGTGACTTTCTGACCTGCCTTCTCGGCATGTTTTTCGATGAGCTTGTGCTCCTTCATCACATGAAGGGGTAGAAACCCGAAGCCGCCCGCTCCCAGCGGGATGTTCAGCTTGCTGACTTCCGCGTGCGCGCCCAGGGGCATCAGCCCCGCGACGGCAAGTAAAACCATGCTTGCATGCTTCTTCATTGTCTTCTCCTTTGGTGGTGGTACTGCGCCTCCTGGACTACTTGCCGCCTCTGCCATCGGCAGAGGCAGTGTCATTGCTTTGGAGGTTTGCTTATCTGGATGCCGGCCAGCTGCTCGCTGAGCAGGGCGACGGCGGTATGGTCGGCCTGAGGCCCCAGGACGGCATTGGCGCCCGCCCACAAGTTGCGGCACAGGTCCGCGAAAGGCGCGTTCACGTTGTTCTCGTGGGCGATGCCCAATGCGATGGTCAGGTCCTTGACCATGAGGCTCATGGCAAACCCCGAATCGAACTTGCGCGAAAGCACGTATTGCTTGAATTTTTTCTGCGTGCTGTTGTTCATGCCGGTTGAAACATTGAGCACGTCGACCATGGTTTCCGGATCGATGCCGAAGCGCGACCCGATGATCAGGGCTTCTATGCCGATCAGGAATCCGGCGGACGAGACCAGGTTGTTGAGCGCCTTCATGGCATGGCCCGAGCCTACTTTCCCCGTGGGGATGACACTGCCCAGGGCGTTCAGAATGGGCATGGCGGCATCGATATCGGCTTGCTCGCCGCCCGCCATGATGGTGAGCTCGCCTGTTCGGGCTCTTGGCACGCCGCCCGAAACTGGCGCATCGAACAGTACGACGCCCTGACGGGCAAGCCGTTCGCTGAACGCCACGGTCTGGCTGGGAATGCCCGAGGTCATCTCGATGACGACCGCGCCGGCCCGCAGGCTGGAAGCCAGCCCCTGCGGACCGAACAGGACTTCCTCGACGATGGCGCTATTGGGCAGGATGGTTATGACCACGTCCGACTCTTTGCCCAGGTCGGCCAGCGTTGCCGCCGGTTCGATGCCGTGATCTTTGGCAAAGGCGGCCATGCGATCCGGATTACTGTCGTAGACAGCAAGCTGGTAGCCGTCCTTCAGCAGGCACCCCGCCATGGGTGCTCCCATGGCGCCTATTCCCACAAAGCCGATTCTGGGTGTGGCCCTCGCCATTATTTGGCTCCCGCCTTGTTGCCCTTGGCTTTTTCTTCCGCGATGACTTCCGCGGCGACCTTCATGCCGTCCAGGGCGGCCGGCACGCCGCAGTAGATGGCCACCTGCAGGAAGATCTCCTTGATGTCGTCCTGGCTAAGACCATTGTTCAGCGCACCGCGCACATGCAGGCGGATCTCGTGCGGGCGATTCAGCGCGGACAGCATCGACAGGTTGATGATGCTGCGCGTGCGGCGGTCCAGGCCCGGACGGCTCCAGAGCTCCCCCCAACACCATTCGGTGACCAGCTTTTGCATATCGGCCGTGAAATCGTCCGCGGCGTCCAGGGACTTTTGCACATGCTCGGCGCCGAGCACCTCTTGGCGGTTTTTCAAGCCCTTGGCAAACAGCTCTGTATTGAATTCTTTGCGCATGGTCGTTCTGACTCCTGATTAGAAGGGGGAAATATGAGGCAAAGTATGATGACAGAACTACAATCTGTCAATCATATCGTCATACAATTTAGCCTGTATTTACGGGTATCATATGTCAACCGTCCCACCGACAGGAATGCCACCGACTTATGGAAAACTCAAGGAAAACAGCCCAAGCGAATCCGGTCACCGCGCCGCTGGCGGCCTTCATCGGCGACACCACGTGGGAAAACGTTCCAGGCGGCATTCGCCATGAAATCAAGCGGTCCGTGATGAATTACTTTGCGGTGGCGCTGGCCGGATGCAATGACCCCACCCTGGATATTGCGGTACGGACATATGCGCGCTTTTCATCGGACTCCACCGCCACCCTGGTGGGCCGGCCCGAGCGCATGGACATGCTCAACGCCGCCGCGCTGAATGCCATGAGCGCCAATGTGTACGACTACGACGACACGCATATTCCAACGATCATCCATCCCACATCGCCGGTCGCTCCCGCCCTGTTCGCCTTCAGCCAGGCCCGGCTGCTTTCCGGCAGGGACTTCATGCTGGCCTTCCTGCTGGGCGTGGAGGCGCAATGCCGGATCGGCCTGGCCATATCCCCATTCCACTACGACAGGGGATGGCACATTACCTCGACCTGCGGCGTGTTCGGTTCCGCCATGGCCATCGGCAAGGTGCTCAAGCTGGCGCCCGCCCAGCTCTGCTGGGCGCTGGGCTCGGCGGCATGCCAGGCGGGAGGCCTGGTGGAGTCTCTGGGAACCATGTCCAAGAGTGTCAGCGTGGGCAATGCGGCCCGCAACGGCATGCTCGCCGCGCTCCTGGCCCAGGACGGCTTCGATGGGCCCGCCCGGCCGCTGGAAGGCGTGAACGGTTTTCTTCAGGTGTTCGGCGACGCGCCGGATTTCGACGCCGTGACCCGCGGGCTGGGCCATGATTGGGAGATCAGCAGGGTCGCCTATAAGCCCTACCCCTGCGGCGTCGTGCTCAACCCCGTCCTGGATGCCTGCCTGGCGCTGTCCGGCCGGCTCGACCCCCGCCGCTTCGATGCCATCGAGTCCATCGAACTCACCGGCAACCCGCTGCTGCGCCAGCGCACCGACCGTCCCGGCATCAAGACGGGGCGCGAGTCGCAGGTAAGCGCCCAGCACGCCGTCCCTGTCGCATTGCTGCGCGGCCGCGCCGGCCTGGAGGCCTTCTCCGACGACGCGGTCAGCGATCCGAAACTTCGCGCACTGGGGTCGCTGCTGCGATTCCACGACGATGAGGCGTATTCGATAGACAGCGCCAAAGTGGTGCTGCGTTTCCGGGACCAGACTTTCGACCAGGAACATGTGCAAGCGGCGCGCGGCTCGCTTCAGCGACCCTTGACCGATGACGAACTGGAAGCCAAGCTGCGCGACCTGTGCCGCTACGGGCGTTCCAGCTGCGATGCCGGCCGGCTGATCGATGCCGTCTGGAACATGGAAGACGCCGCCGACATGGGACGCCTGGCCAGGCTTGCCCAGGCACCCAACCCGGCATGAGTCTTATTTTGCCTGCTGCGGAAGCCACAATACGATGTCGGGGAACCCATAAAGTATGGCCAGGAACACCAGCATCACCGCAACGAATGGAAGCACGCCCAGGGAGATCTGTACGAAGGTCACTTTTCCGCTCATGCTGCTCAGAACGAAAAGCACCATGCCCAGGGGCGGCGTGATCAGACCTATCTCTATCATCAGGACAAGGAAGATGCCGAACCAGATCGGATCCATGCCCAGCGCCATGGCGATTGGAAAGGTGACGGGCAGCGTCATCAGCATCATCGCGATCGATTCGATGAACATGCCCAGCACCAGATAGACCATGGTCATCAGCACCACCACCAGCCACGGCTCCAGGCCGGCATGGGTGATCAGGGCGACAATCTCGCGCGGCAGCCGGATGTAATCGAACACCCAGCTGAATATCGATGCCCCCACGACAATCAGCAACAGCATCGCGCTGACCTTGGCGGTATCCAGGGCGACGGCGAACAGCCCGCCCACGTCGATCTTCTTGCGCACCAGGCACAGGACATAGGCCGCGAGCGCGCCGATGGCGGCGGCCTCGGTCGGCGTGGCGATGCCGGCGTACATCGACCCCAGGACGACGAAGATGATGGCGGCGAACGGCACCATCCCCGTGGAGCTGACCAGCTTTTCCTTCAGGGTATAGGCGCGCGCGACGGGCGCCGACCCGCGCCAGCCCAGAGCCCAGACCAGAGCGGTCAGCATGAACATGGACATCAGCATCAGGCCGGGCAGCACACCTCCCATGAACAGATGGGTCACCGATGCCCCGACGGTCGTGCCATAGATGATCATGGGAATGCTGGGCGGTATCAGTATGCCCAGGGTGGCGCCGGCCCCTGTAACGCCGTAGGTCAGGCGCGGGCTGTAGCCGCGCTCTATCATTTCTGGGCACGCCACTTTACCCAGGGTGGCCGCGGTGGCGATGCTCGAGCCCGACACGGCCGCGAACACCGCCGACGCTCCCGCGCTGGCATGCGCCAAGCCCCCCGGCGTGCGCCCGAACCAGCGAACCAGGGAATCGAACATTCCGGCGACGATGCCGCTGCGCAGCAGCAGCCCGCCCATGAAGATGAACATGGGCACGGCCGACAGCGTGAAGGTGTTGGTGCTGCTCCAGGCCCGCTCCGCCAGCAAGGACAGCTGCGGCCTGGACAGCAGGAAGTAGACCCCGAGCGTCCCGACGAGCCCCAGGGCGAGCGCTATCCGGACGCCGAACAGCAGCAGGAAGATCATGGAGATCACCAGCAATACCCCGACCATGGCCAGGGACTCGCCGCGCATCAGCCCGTACAGCAAGGACAGCGCCCCCAGCAGGACCACTGTATGAAGCATGGTCCGCCAGCCGCTCCATGCCAGCATGCCCAGCACCATGAACAGGGCGATCGCCATGGTGCCCCAGTCGTGGCGATTGCCGAATGCCGGCACGCTATGCCGGCCCAGGCCGAGCAGCGCCGCCAACAGCAGCAGGGCCAGCATGGGCAGCGCCCATCGGCGCAGCGCAGCTCGCGGGGGCTTCAACCGGTAGATATCGATAAGAATGGCCAGCGCATAGACCAGCAGGCCCACCGACACGGACAGTTCGGGAATCCACTGCGGCGTGGAAAGCAGGCCCCAATCCCGCGTGCCGTTGAAGAACTCCCTGGCATTGAAGGAGGCCATCTGCCATGCCGACATCAGGACGCAGAACAGGCCCACCCATTGGCAGATGAGTTCGACCTTGCGTCGGCTCTCCATGGAAAGCCGGTCGACCCATAGCTCGACCTGGACGTGGCTGTTGCTGCTTTGGGCAATGCCCAGGCCCAGGAAGACAACGGCCACCAGCAGATAGGTCGAGATCTCGGTGGCCCAGGAGGTCGGCGAATTGAACAGCGAACGAGATCCGATCTCGTAACACATGATCAGGGCCATGGCCAGCAAGGCCAGGCCGGCCAGTATGCCGCTTGCCCGCACAATGCCTTCCGCGGCGCGTACCGCACTGAAATCGTCGCCTCTGGACAAGGGATACAGCGATGCGGCGGCCGATTCGGCCTGCGACGCATTACCGCCGGGGTTCGTTGCTGTCATGGCGTCTCCTTATCGGCGATGCTGCCGGCCATTGCTGTTTTTAGAGGTATATTGTATTATCGAATTATGGAATGACGATAATATAATATCTGCCTCGCATCAATCCCCATCGACCCCGCCTGCGGCGTGGACAATCGGCACGGCGACATTCCATTCCAGCCAAAAAGCATTCAATACGGAGAAGACAATGAAGCGCCTATACCAGCACACCGCTGTACCGCAGTCACTGTCAAATGCTTGCAAGCAAAGCTTTGCACGCACGTTTGCACATGCCGCGCTATGCATTGGCGGCCTTTTCGCCGCCTCTCCCGCCGTCGCGCAAGAATATGACCTGACGATGTCGGTCATTGTCTCGCCCGGCGACGGCTATTCCATACTGACCCAATCCGTACCCGAACGCGTTCGGAAAGCCACCAACGGAAAGGTCAAGGTAACCGTCAGCGATTCGCTGGTACCGGCGGCCCAGATTGCGACGGCCATCCGCGAAGGACGCGTCGACATGAGCGCCGCCCTGCATACTTACCTGGCCGCCGACGAACCGCGCATGGGCATATTCAATCTGCCCGGCCTGATCAATAACGTCCAGGAATACAAGAAAGTGGGCGATGCCTTCTGGTTCGAGGACACCAAGAAGATCTGGAAGGAAAAATGGGATGCCATCGTGCTGGCAAACGGCGTATGGTGCACACAGCAGCTCTTCTCGAAAGAACCCATCAAGACGCTGGCGGACTTCAAGGGCAAGCGCTTGCGCGTGCACAATCCGCAGACGGCCGAAGTGGTGAACGCCCTGGGCGGAAAGCCGGTTCCGCTGCCGGTTCCCGAAATCTATCCGGCGCTGGAACGCGGCGTGATCGACGGCCTGTTCACGTCGACCTGCGTGGGCAACGCCCTTGAATACTGGCGCCTTGCCAAAAACGTTCAGAACTGGAGCCTGGGCCCCGTGAACGGCTGGGCAATACTGGCTAACCCGGCCAGCTGGAACAAGCTGCCGCCCGATATCCAGAAGCAGGTCGCGGGCGTCATGAACGAAATACAGGAAGAAGCCTTCTCGCGCCATAGCGAGTTCGTCGGCAACGCCAAGAAGAAGATGGAGTCCGAAGGCGTGACCTTCTGGGTTGCTCCGGACTCGGAACGCGACAAGCTGATGCAGCCCAAATACATCGGCCCCTCTTATGATGCCTGGTACAAGCGCGCCAACGCGGTGGGCTTCGATGGCAAGGCATATATAGAGAAGGTGCGCAGCGTGCTGAAAAATCAATAGAACGGCTTGAAAAGCGGCGGCTGGACTAAACTGGTGTTCACTCACGTTCCGGGAAGGGAAGATACATGCCCGGAGCGTGCCCACCTTTTTAACATTCGCTAATAAGACAGAGAAACCCCCATGAAGCCAGAAGAAGCCGACGATGATTTCAAGGTGCATCGTGTTGCAGCGGTACTGCGCCATAGTGTGACCGAAAGCATACGTAACGCTATCCTGGCAGGCCGCTTCCAACCTGGAGAGCGCCTGCCGGAGCGCGAGCTGTGCGAGATGACCGGGGTCAGCCGCACCCTGGTGCGCGAAGCGCTGCGCCAGCTTGAAACCGAGCGGCTGATCAAGGTCATTCCACATCGAGGACCTGTCGTCGAGACCATCACCCCCGGGCAGGCGGACGGCATCTACAGGGTTCGCGAAGAACTCGAAGGCCTGGCCAGCCAGCTGTTTGCCGAGCGCGCGACGCCTGAACACCTGAAAGCCTTGAAGCAGGCCTACACGGATCTTCGCGCATCGCACACCAAGGACGATCCCTTGAGCCAGCTGAAGGCCAAGAATCATTTTTACCGCTGCCTGCTCGATGGCGCGGGCAACGAAGCGCTGTCGAACACACTGCGCCTGCTGAACTCGCAAATCATGTTGCTGCGCTCGATGTCCATGGCGGCGCCGGGGCGCGCCAGCAAGAGCCTTGCGGAATTGGGCGACTTGCTGAAGGCCCTGGAGGCCAAAGACGAGAAGGCCGCACGCAAGGCGGGAAGCCGGCATGTCCGAAACGCCTCGGCCGTGGCGATCAACCTGCTTCGCCAGCAGGATGAGAAAACCGTCCGGAAAAAGGCCTGACGGCCTCTTCCGGCCGTCCATAGCAACAAGACCGGATAGCGGCATGTCGGCCCACGATTGAAAAGGATTCGGAGACAAACCCATGGATGCCCAAGGTACCGCCCCATTTGAACTCTATGCCATCAGGTACGCCCGCCATGGCGGGCGCAAGGCGCACGACAACTATATCGGCGCGGTGGATTTTCACGATGCCGAGTCGGACCTTGATTATTACGTATGGGTGGCGCGTCGCGACAGCGAAGTCTATGTCATAGACACCGGCTTCGAGGAGCCGTCGGCGCGGGAACGCGGACGCGAACTGCTGATGCCGGTCCAGGACGGCCTGGCGCTCGTCGGCGTGGATGCGAAGGAAGTCGGCCACGTCATCATCACCCATTTGCATTACGACCACGCCGGCACGCTGGACCGCTTTCCCAAGGCCCGGTTTCACATCCAGGATGCCGAACCGGCCTATGCCACAGGCCGATGCATGTGCCATCCGGCCTTGCGCCAGCCCTTCAATGTGGAGGACATCGTCAGTTTCGTGCGCAAGCTCTATGGCGGCCAGGTGGAGTTCCACCGCGGCGATACCGAGCTGGCTCCCGGCTTGACACTGCATCTGGTCGGAGGCCATACGGCCGGCCTGCAGATCGTCCGGGTCTGGACCCGGCGCGGCTGGGTGGTGGTCGCCTCCGACGCCACCCATCTGTATGGCAACATCGAGCGGCAAGTGCCCTTTCCCGCCGTCTACAACGTAGGCGACATGATGGAAGGCCACAAGCGGGTGCGCAGCCTGGCCGATTCGCCCCGCCACATCATTCCGGGCCATGATCCGCAGGTCATGCAGCGTTATCCGTCCCCCTCGCCCGAGACCGCGGGAAAAGTGGTCAGGCTCGATGTGGCACCCAGCAACCCCGCCGAATGACAGGCATCCGGCCTGCCCCTTTCCATGATGCTAGAAGACAAATGCGCCCTGATAACCGGGTCCATACGCGGACTCGGCTACGCCATCGCCCAGGACCTTGCCATGGCGGGATGCCATATCGTGCTGCACGGACTGGAGCCCGATGAAATCGCGAACGATGCCGCCGACACGCTGCGCAAGACGTCGGGGCGCGACGTACTGCTCAGCCGGGCCGACCTTGCACGGGTCGACCAGATCGAGGCATTGATGCATGCGGCCGGACGCCAGTTCGGCAATGTCGACATCGTCGTCAACAATGCCGTGGTCAGGCACTTCTCGCCAGCCGAAGAACTGCCGGCCGCGCATTGGGACGAATCCATCGCCGTGAACCTGTCCGCCGCTTTCCATACCAGCCGGCTCGCCATACCCGGAATGCGGGCCCGCGGCTGGGGCCGCATCATCAATATGTCTTCCGTTTACGGTTCATCGGCGGCGGTCAATCGCGTGGGCTATGTCACGACAAAAACCGGGCTTATCGGCATGACCCGCGCCATAGCCCTGGAAACAGCCGCCAGCGGCATCACCTGCAATGCGGTCTGCCCCGGCACCGTCCCCACGCCGGCCATCCTGGAGCGCATCGCCGGCATGGCCGCCAAAGCGGGCGTATCGCAAGAGCAGGCCACCCACGATTATCTGGCCCAGCGCCAGCCGACCGGCCGGTTCGTCGCCATGGAGAGCGTCGCCGCCCTGGTCCGTTTTCTGTGCAGCGACGCGGGGCGGGACGTCACCGGTTCGGTGCTTCCCATAGACGGCGGCTGGACGGCTGCATAGATCCGTTTTGACGATCAACGATTGAATCGAAAGAAGCAAGGAGCAGACATGAACGAAGCAGCAAACAATCGCCTGGGTTTCGTAGGGCTGGGAAAAATGGGCGGGCCTATCGCCGGCCGCCTGATCGACGCAGGATATGAACTGATCATTTGCGACGCCAACCAGGACGCGCTGGCTCCGCTACTGGAAAAAGGCGCGGTCCGGGCCGATACGCCCAAAGCCGTTGCCGACCAGGCCCCCGTCGTCCTGATCTCGCTGCCTACGCCCGATGTCGTGGCCATGGTCGGCCTGGGCGAGAATGGGCTGGCGGAAGGCGGCGCCGTACGCACGGTCATCGACTTGTCCACGACCGGCCCCGGCGTGGCGAAGCAGCTGGCCCAGGGGCTGGCCGACCGCTCCATCGCCGTCATAGACTGCCCGGTCAGCGGCGGCGTGGCCGGAGCGACCAAGGGCACGCTCTCCCTGATGGTGGCCGGCGACAAGGAGCGGGTTAAGCAGGTCAAGCCCATACTGGATCACCTGGGCAAGCAGATCTATGTCGGCGCCGAGCCCGGCATGGCGCAGACCCTGAAGGTCATCAACAACCTGGTGTCGGTCACCGCACTGGTCGTTACGTCGGAAGCGCTGGTCATGGGCACCAAGGCGGGACTGGACGCCGATATCATCACCGAAGTGATCAACGCCGGCTCGGGCCGATCCAACGCCTCTGAAGTAAAGATTCCCAACTTCGTGCTGTCGCGCACGTTTGATTTCGGCTTTTCCGTCGGCTTGTCCGCCAAGGACGTGCGCCTGTGCATGGAAGAGGCCGACAGCCTGGGCATACCCATGCCCGTCGCGCAATCCGTGCGCGCCTTCCTGAATTCCGCCGCCGACAAGCTGGGCTACCAGGCCGACATGACGGAAATGATACGGGTGATCGAAGATCAGGTCGGCGTCGAAGTCCGCGGCAAGGCGGCCAAGCAGGCATGACGGATCGCCGGACCGCTGTGATCACCGGCGGTGCCAGCGGCATCGGCCGGGCATGCGCGATCCGTTTTGCGAAGGAGGGCTGCGCCGTCGCCATCCTGGATGCCGATAAGTCCAAAGGCGCTGAAACGGCGCGGCATATCGTCCGTGGCAGCGGGACTGCCCGGTATTATCCTTGCGATGTGGCCAACCGGGTGGAGATGCAGCAGGTGGCGGCAACCGTGCAACGCGAGATGGGCCCCGCCGACATCCTGGTTACCTCGGCCGCGTTGATTCCCAATGCCGAATCGATACTGGACATGGATATGGACCGCCATGATCGCATGTGGCAGGTCAATTACCATGGAACCCTCCATGCCTGCATGGTTTTCGGACGCCAGATGCGCGAACGCGGCCAAGGCGCCATCGTGACGGTGGGCTCCATCAACAGCATTCTGCCCCTGCCGCTGCCCGCCTACAACCCGGGGAAAGCCGCCATCCAGCGTCTGACGCAGTTGCTGGCGGTCGAACTCGGGCGCCATGGCATCCGCGTCAATTCGGTGGCTCCCACTTATGTGCTGACCGAAGGCCTGCTAGCGAAGATCGAGGCGGGCCAGCGCGATCCGGCGAAAATCATGGGCGCGCATGCCCTGGATGCGCTTCCGGACGCCGACGACATTGCGCAAGCCGTGGCTTTCCTGTGTTCGGAATCCGCATCGAAAATCACCGGCGTGCTGCTTCCGGTGGACTCCGGGTGGGCCGCCGCCGTCAGCTACAAGACTTATGCCGGCGGCGTTCCCTGGGATGCATAAGGCCTGAGCGCCGTCAGGCCCCGGCCCTACTTGCTTTTCTCGGCGAACACCGAGGGCGCCGCCGCATCGATGATCTTCTGATCCTGCGCCACCTGCTTTGCAAACTCTTCCGGCGAACTGCCCACCGGCGACAGCAGCAAGGGCTTCAGCACTTTCAGGACCTCGGGCGCATTGGCCGCCTTGTGGAAGCCATCGGCGATTTTCTTCTTGACGTCCTCCGGCGTTCCGGCCGGTGCAAACACCCCGTACCAGTTATTGCTGAACTTGACGTCACTCATGCCGGCTTCCGCATAAGTGGGAACATCGGGCAGTTCCGGAAGGCGCTTGGCGGCGCTGACCGCCAGTATCTTCAGGTCTCCGGACTTATGGGCCGACAGTACGGACGATGTGCCGGTCACCAGCGAGGTAACGTGCCCGCCGATGACGTCGCTCACCGCCGCCGAAGTGCCCGCGTAACGCACATTGGTCACCTTGTCGTTCAAGCCCAGGGAAGACATCAGGCCGGTTCCGACCATCAGCGTGAACGGCTCGCCGCTGGCCCAGCTGCAGTTGTTCGCCTCGTTGGAGCAGTGGCGCTTGTAGTCCGCCACCGTATTGATGCCGGTTTTGCCTTTCACCACGATGGCGGTGGGGCCGGTCGCCATCATGGTCACGGGCGTCAATTGCGTCAGCGGATCGACCTTGAGCGATTTGTTGGTGTGCTTGAGCATGGCAATGGCGGGAATGGACACCAGCAGGGTGTAGCCGTCCGGCTTGGCCCTGATTGTGTCATTGGTGGCGATCAGGCCGTCCGCCCCGGGCTTGTTCTCGACCACGACGGTTTTTCCCCACTCCTGGGACAGGTAGCGGGCCATGGCGCGGGACACGTTGTCGCTGCCGCCGCCTGGGGAATAGGGCACGATGATGACGACGTTCTTCTCCGGAAACTTCGTCGCGTCCGCCTGTGCGTTCGCTCCCATCGCAAGGGCCAGGCCCAATCCCAGGGTCAGTTTGGTCAGCTTCATTTGTCTCTCCTGTTTGTGTGTTTTGCTGATGAAGTATGTCGGCGCCTAACCGGCGTCGGCGAATTTGCGTTCGATCGCCACGGATTCCTCCAGGCCCACGAATCGGTTGAAATCCTGGAATGAAGTGATCCGGTCGGCAATGACGTTTGTGGAGCAGCCCTTATGCATGAAGGTTTCCATCATTTCCTTTACCGCCTTATGCATCGCGAACATGGGCTCTATCGGGCAGATCGCAAACGAGAAGCCCAACTCGTGCACTTCGTCCAATGAAAGAAACGGCGTCTTGCCGGACCGGGCCATGTTGAAGAGTATGGGCTTGCCCAATGGTTTCAGCCGGCGCCCGATTTCACGCAGTTGATCCATGCTTTCGGGGGCATCCACGTAAAGTCCGTCGGCGCCCTCCTCGGCATAGGCTTCCAGCCGGTCCAGCGCATCCTCCAGGCCGTTCACGGCCACGGCGTCGGTACGGGCGACGATGAAGAAGTTGGGGTCGCGCCGCGCCTCCAGCATGGCGCGCAGCTTCAACCGCATTTCCTGTTTTGGAATCAGCTGCTTCCCGGCGAAGTGCCCGCATTTCTTGGGCAGGGCCTGGTCTTCGATGTGCAGGCAGGAGGCGCCCGCCTCTTCCCAGAGCTCCATGGTTCTTTGCACGTCGAGGATGCCGCCGTAGCCGGTATCGGCATCGGCGAAGACGGGAACGGTCGAAGCCCGGCAGATGCGGCGGATATGCTCGAACATCTCCGTCTGGGTCAACAGGCCGATGTCCGCCTTGCCGATAAGGACGGCGGACGCGGCGAACCCGCTGACAAACAGGGCGGGCGCCCCGGCCTGCTCGGCCAGCTTTGCCGTAACGGCATCGTGCGCGCCCATGCAGACGAAGGGCCCTTTGTTGAACAGTTCGCGGAATTCGGCCGAACGTGGATTCATCTTGTCTCCTGGATTGTCGATGTGCCTGTACAATCCCATGAAATCGGGAATACAAGCAGTCAATAATACAATCCTATAGGATTCCGCAATAGAGCGCAAGAATGAAAATGCGGGGCGAACGGCCGGAAAACCGTTGCAGCCCCGCATGGCAAGCGAATAAAAGGAGCGTGCGCCCTTATCCTATCCTTCCCAGGAACCGGCCGATGCGCTCATTGGCCTGATCGGAGAAGAACTCCCGGGGACCGGTATCGTTCAAGATGACGCCATCTTCCATGAAGACCACACGGTCGGCCGCCTCTTTCGCGAAACGCACTTCATGCGTCACCACAAGCATGGTCATGCCCTCATCGGCCAGGCCGCGCATGATGGTGAGCACTTCATCCCTGAGCTCGGGATCCAGCGCGGAAGTCGGCTCATCGAAGAATATGACTTCCGGATCCATGGCCAGCCCGCGCGCAATCGCCACACGCTGCTTCTGCCCGCCGGACAGTTTGTTGGGATAATGTTCGCCCTTGTGCGCCAAGCCCACCCGGTCCAGCAGTTCCATGGCTCGATGCCGGGCCTGCGCCTTTGCGATTCCCTTCACGCTCAGCATGCCTTCCATGACGTTCTCCAGCGCTGTCTGGTGAGCGAACAGATTGAACGACTGGAAAACCATGGCGGTCTTGCGGCGTATATCGCGTATGGCGCGGCGCTCCGGCCTGCCCAATGCCTGGCCGGGCGCCAGATCGACCCGGCTTCCCACCACCTCCACCGATCCGGAATCCGGGGTTTCAAGGAAATTGAGCGAACGCAGCAGGGTGGTCTTGCCCGACCCGGATGGGCCCATGATGACGACCACCTGCCCCCGTGCCACATCCAGGTCGACGCCACGAAGCACCTGGTTGGCCCCGAAGCTCTTTTCCAAAGCGCGGATGCGCACGGCGCATGAATGTTCTGGGTTCATAGATACCGTCCCGCAAATCTGCCTTCAAGGTAAGTCTGGAGTATGGTCAGAAGCTGATTGATGACCCAATAAATAATGCCCACCGTCAAGAACATCTCCATGTAGCGGAAAGTGGTCGCGCCGACCTGATCGGCGACGCGGGTCAGCTCCACCACGGTGACCGTCGATGCCAGCGAAGTGTCCTTGACCAACGCAATAAGGCGGCTTCCGACGGTGGGAATGGCGATCACCAGGCCTTGCGGCAGGATAATGCGCTTCATCGCCGTCCAGTGCCCCATCCCCATGGACATTGCGGCTTCCCATTGCCCGCGGTCCACAGCCAATATTCCCGCCCTGAAGTTTTCGCTGAGGTAGGACGCGGCAAACAGCGTCAGGGCGGTAATGGCGGACGAAACCGGATCCAGCGCGATGCCCACGGAGGGAAGGCCGAAATAGATAAGCAGCATCTGGACCAGAAGCGGCGTACCCCGGAAGACCGATACATAGCAGAACGCCAGGTAGCGGAGCGCCCGATAACGGGAAATCCGGGCAAACGCTATCATGAGACCCAGTATCGAGCCCAGGATGAACGACACCGCCGCGAGCATCACAGTCATCGCCAGAGCGCTCTTCAGCATGGGAAGCGCCCGCATGAACAACTCGAACATGGCGTCAGTCCTTGGCCGCGGCTGCTTCAGCCTTGGCTTTTGCGATGGACTCCATCATTTTGTAGTCCTCTCCCACGAACTGCGCGCTGAGGCGCGCAACGGTGCCGTCCGCCAGCATGCTCTCCAGCGCCTTGTTCACAGCGGCAAGCAATTCGGGCTGATCCTTGGCCAGGCCGGCCGCAGCCAGCTGGTAGGTCAGAGGTTCGCCGACCTCTTTGGTGGGGACCTTGTTTGCCTCGGCGTACCGCATTCCGCCAAAGTGCGAAATGATGACGGCATCGATGCGGCCGATGGCAAGATCGTTGAAAATCAGCGAGCCGTTATCGTATGTGCGAATGTCGGACTCCCGCAGATTGGCACGCGACCATGTCTCGTTCGACGAGCCTGAGGACACGCCTACGCGTTTCCCGGCCAGGGTGGCGCGGCTGACGATATCCGTATTGTTCTTGTGCACAAAGATCCGGAACTGCTCCACGCCATACGGCACCGAGAAATCGATCTGCTTCATGCGCTCGGCGGTGGGAGTCAGGTCGTTCATGACCAGATCATATTTCCCCGTCTTGAGGCCCGAAACGAAATTCTTGTATGTATCGGCGGTGAATACGACCTTGGCGATGCCCATGCGCTTGGCCAGCTCGCGGGCCATGGCCACGTCGTAGCCCGTAGGCTTGTTGTCGTCGCCCAGCATGCTCCAGGGCGGGCTGGTCTGCGTGTTGGCAATGCGGATAAGCTGCTCGGACTTTATCCTTTCAAGGCTGTCGGCCGCGACGGCCAGCGAACTGAACGCAATGCCCAGGGCGCATGCGGCGGCCACCATCAAGCGTGTGGCAATACTGCTGGAAATATTCGTGTTCATCGTCGTCTCCTCGTTGGTCGTTTACGTTGGGGCCTGCGGCCGACCGTTTCCGAAGCCCCGGAAATGAAGCTTTCAGCCCATGCATTGGCGTTCGAACTGCCGCAGGGCGTCAGCCAGATCATCGATGAGCGCCTGTGTCGGCTCCAGCCCGATCGACAGGCGCACAACGGGCTGGTCCGTCTTCGAAAAGGCCCGGCCCTTCTGTATTGCCGCCGGGTAGAACGCGGCCAGGCTATGGACGCCCCCCCAGCTTGCACCGATGGAAAAATGCTTGAGCGACGCAAAGAAAGCAGAAAACGCCTGCTGCGGCGCGGGCTTGAGGATCACGGAAAACAGGCACCCTCCCGGCGAAAAATCCCTCTTCCATACTGCATGGCCCGGATCGCCGGCAAGCGGAGGAAAAAGCACTTTGTCGACCTGCGGATGGCTTTGCATCCAGGCGGCCACCTCCAGTGCGCTCCGGCTTTGCGCGTCGTACCGCAGGCGCAAGGTTTCCAAGCCCCTCAGGACCAGGAAACAATCCTCGGGACTGGCCTGCTGGCCCATGATGCTCTGCGTTTCGCGCAGCGTTTCATAATGCCCATGATCGCGCATGGAGATCGCGCCCAGGAGCACATCGGAATGGCCGCCGAAGAATTTGGTGGCCGCCTCGATACTCAGGTCCACGCCCGCCTGAAGCGGCTTGAACGCCAGTGGGGAAGCCCAGGTATTGTCCATCAGCGTCATGACCGAATGTTCTTTGGCCGCGGCGACGATAGCCGGAATGTCGGGCATCTCCATCGTTACAGTGCCCGGCGCTTCCAGGCAGATCATGCGCGTATTGGGCCGGATGAGCCGTTCGATATCCGCGCCGATGTCCGGTGCATAGATCTCAACTTCCACCCCGAACGAGGCCAGCCATTGGCGGGCGAACGTTTGCAGGGCGCCGTAGCTGGCGGCGGAAATCAGGAGATGATCGCCGCCCCGGATGAAACCCATGACAGCCGTACAGAGCGCGGACTGGCCGGAAGGCGTCGCAACACAATAGCCTCCCCCTTCAAGGGCCGCGATATCCCGCTCCAGCCGGCGAGCGGTGGGGGTGCCGGTTATGCCGTAGCTATAGCCGCCGGGCTGGCGCTGCTTGCGATCGACAAAGTCCTCGAGCGTATCGAACACCACGGTGGAACCCCGGTATACGGCGGGCGACAGGCTGTTGAAATTCTGGTTGAGGTCGGCGTGGGGGTCGTTCATGCTGCATTCCTTTTCAAGTGTCGAAAAAATTACAACATGCACCAACTATTTGGTCTAATGACATTAATCGCCTACATTATTCGCTGAGGTTATGGGATATTTTCTGGTTAACACCTAGTTTCCGGCCCTGGCCCCAAGCTCCCGAATACTGGCGGACAACAATGAATCAGAGACAGATTGAAGTGTTTCACGCGGTCATGCTGCACCACACGGCGTCACGGGCGGCCGAGGTTCTCTTCATGTCGCAACCCGCCGTCAGCAAAACGATTCAGCAGCTCGAGCGATCGCTAGGGTTTGCGCTGTTCGAGCGCAGCAAGGGGCGCATGACGCCCACGCCCGAAGGCCAGCTATTGCACGAAGAGGTGGCGCGCTCGTTCGTCGGCCTGATACAACTGCGGCAAGCCGCCGCCCGCATCCGTGATTTCGGCTCAGGCAAGCTGCGCATCGCCAGCCTCTCCGCCTTGAGCACGAATATTGTTCCCGCAGCGCTGAAAGGATTCCAGCAGCGCCATCCCAACGTCACCATCACCTACCAGACCCGCCTGTCATCCGAGGTTCGGGACCTGGTGGCATCGGGCCAGTTCGACCTGGGCCTGGCGGCCGACGAGATAGATACATCGGGAGTCGATGCGGTTCCTTATTGCCGGTACAAAGCGGTCATCGCGCTTCCGCCCGGACATCCATTTACCCGGAAGCGCCAGATCAAACCCTCGGACCTGCATGGCGTGTCGTTCATTGCCCTTTCGCCCGAAGACACGACACGGCAAGAGGCGGATGCCATCCTTCGCGCCAACAAGGCGGAACCGCGCGTCGTGTTGACCACGCCGTTTTCAAGCAATGTATGCGCGATGGTGCTTGCCGGCCTGGGCTGCGGGCTGGTCAATCCGGTGACCTCGGCAGGCTATGTCGCACAAGGCCTGGTCTTGAAGCCATTCAGCGCCGACGTCCATTTCCGCAGCCTGATGCTGTTTCCCAGCAATAGAAAGCAGTCGCGCATCGTGCGGGACTGCGTACAGGAGTTCAGGAAGATAGTGCAGCCGGGCGGGCGCTACGAGTCGGCCTAGATCGTAGCGATACGCCCCGCTTCTGTCATTTGGTCAGCGCCAGGCCAGGCAGCCATGTGGCAATGGATGGCACCAGCATCACCAGCATCAGGGTGAACACCAGCACGCCCACGAACGGCCACACCGCCCGCACTCCCTCGGAAAACGGGATCTTGGCAATGCTGGTGGTGACGAACAACAGGATCGCCACGGGCGGGGTCAGCCCGCCGATCTGGGTGATCATGACCATCAGTATGCCCAGGTGCAGCGGATCGATGTTGAACGCGTTGCCGATGTACACGATGGTGGGGACCATGACCACCACGACAGCCAGGCCATCCAGCATCATGGTAAGGACCAGCATGATGATGATGAGCAGCAACAACATCAATAGGCCGTTGTCGGTGATTCCGCGCAGCACTTCCAGTACGACTTCGTTGAAGCTCAGGTAGCTGAGCAGCCAGCCCAGCACGCCCGCCATGCCGATTACACCGGCCACCATGGCGGTGGTGACGGCCGCGTCGACCAGGACGGCCGGCAGATCGCGCCAGCGCAGTTGGCGGTACCACAGCATGCTTACCGCCAGGCTGTAGACACACGCCACCACGCCGGCCTCGGTGGCCGTGAATATGCCGCCGAGAATCCCGCCCATGATAATGATGGGCGCCAGCAGGGCGGGCCATACCTTGACGGTGGCCCGGACAACCTCACGAAGGCTGGCGCGCGGCAAGGTATGGCGAAGCTCCGGATAGGAGGGCAGGTAGGACATGCCGTAGATCAGGGCCATCAGCAGCAATGCGATGATGATGCCGGGCAGCACTCCGGCCACAAACAAGCCGCCTATGGATACTCCCGTGATCGAGCCATAGATGATCATGGTCATGCTCGGCGGAATGATGGGGCCGACGGTTGCCGCCGCTGCAACGATAGAGGCCGCGTATCCCGGCCGGTATCCCGCTTCTTTCATCGGCGGGATGGTGACGGAGCCCACGGCCGCGGCCTCGGCCGTGGACGAACCCGAGATATTGGCCATGGCCACGCAGGAAAGAATGGACGTATGGCCCAGACTGCCGCGTATATGGCCCACCACTTTCTGCGAGAACTCAATCAGGCCGGCGCTCATGCCGCCACGCGTCATGATGGCGCCGGCCAGTATGAAATAGGGCAGTGCCAGCAAGCTGAAGGAATCGAGCATGGCGAATGCCTTCTGGGGCATCAGCGCAAGCACCAGGTTGGGGATTGCCATGATGCCGATCATGCTGACCGACGCGATCGACAGAATAATGGGCACGCCCAGGAAAACCAGGGTCAGGATGCCGATGAATATCAGGCTCAAGGTCATGCAACGTTTCCTTCCGCAGTCTTTGAAACCAGGCGATGAACCACGCATGCGATCAAGTAGACGCCCCCGACCAGCATGCCGCAGTACACCCACGACATGCTAAGCCCCAGGCCGGGGCTTTCCTGGAATCGCGTCACCTGCATGATGCGCCATGTAAGCATGGTGAGCGCCACGCCAAGGCATATCCATAGAATATCCACGATCAGGGCCAGCATCCGCTGCAGCCCTTCGGGAAACAGGCCCACCAGCGAATCGACACGCAAATGGGCATAGCGGTTATAAGCTACCGGTATGGCGATGAACACGAGCCAGATGAAGGCGTATTTCTGGAACTCTTCGCTCCAGCTCAGCGACACATTGATGAAGAAGCGATTGAACACCTGCAGCGAACCCACAATGATCATGGCTGCAAATAGAATGGTCAGCAGGGCTTCGGCAAGCCTGTTGGCGTAACGCATGGCGCGGTCCCCTGGCGTTGCGGTCCAGGGGCGGGCAGTCCGGCTGCCTGCCCCTGAAGCCGGCGGTATGCTTATTGAGAAGAGCGGATCTGCTTGAGCAGGCTTTCGGCGCCCCGCTCTTTGGCGAATTGGTCTTGCATGGCCACAGCGCGCTCACGGAAGACGGTAGTGTCGATCTCTGAAATCTGCATGCCGTTGGCGCGCAGGAAATCGAACGCCTCTTTCTCGCGGCGCGGCGCCAGCGCCCAGTTGACGTCGCTGGCAAGCTTGGCGGCTTCCGCCACCACCTTCTTGTCCTTGTCGCTCAACTGATTCCATTCGTTCAGCGAGCAGACCATGGCCACAGGCCCCAGAAAATGGCGAGTCAGCGCAATATATTTCGCCACTTCGTAGAACTTCTGCGTCACCACAATGGCCGAACCGTGCTCGAAGCCGTCAAGCACGCCCGTCTGCATGGATGTGTAGACTTCCCCGAATGACATGGGCGTGGCATTTGCGCCCATGGCATTCAGCGCCTCGATGTAGACCGGACTTTGAATGGTGCGGATCTTCAGGCCTTTGAGGTCGTCGGGCGTTTTCACTTCCTTCTTGGAGGTAACCACATTGCGCGCCCCCCAGTTGGTCATCCAGGCGACAACCTTGAAGCCGGCTCCCTCCAGGTCCTTGGCCAAGGCCTCGCCCACCGGGCCATTGAGCGTGGCATTCATATGGTCGTAGTCGCGCCACATGAAAGGCAGGTCGATGACCCCCAGGCGTTTGGAGAAGTTATTGAGGATGGCGGTGCCGGTTACGGCACATGAAGCACCTGCGCCCAACTGCATGGCTTCGTACACGGCCCTTTCTTCGCCCAGCGCGTTGGCGGGGTAGATTTTGGCCGACATCGTATCCGAGTGCTCGTTGACGTAATGGCTGAATACCCAGGCCGCCATATGCAGCTCGGACGAAGGTACGCCGGGCGCGGAGTGGGAAATCTTGAATTCGCGCTTGGCCTGGGACTGGACCGGGAAAGAGAGTGCCAAGGCAAGCGCCCCAAGCACCGAAGCCAAGCCGGCACGCCGGCCAAGTGTATGTATATGCTTAGTCATGTCTTCTCCTTAGTGTATCGTTATAGTAAATCGATTTATCGAAAACTAACATGGATACAAGGATGAATGCAATAGGCAAATGCGCACGGAAATCAATCACTCAAAATTTGAGTATTTGCTTGGCTTGCTAGATAGAATAAATACCGATATAGTAAAACGATACATTTGATAAACGGGGATCAGCAAGAGTGACGACAATCCAGGATGTAGCCCGCCTAGCGCGCGTCTCGGTCAGCTCGGTATCGAATGCGCTCAATGGGAAGGCGGATCGAATGCGGCCCGACACCCATGCGCGCATCCAGGACGCCATCCGCAAGCTGGGCTATCGCCCCAACCAGGCCGCACGCCAATTGAAAACGGGGCGCATACCGATATTGGGCTTGCTCGTTCCCACCACGGCCAACCCTTTCTTCGGCCAGCTAGCCATGGCCATGGAAACCTATGCACAGCAGCAGCATGGCTACCGTGTGCTGCTGTGCAATACGCATCGCGACAAACAGCAAGAAGCAGCCATGTTCGACGACCTGATCGCCTTCGGGGTTGGCGCCGTCATCGTGGTGTCGTCGCTGAGTGACGAACAGCACATCGAAGCCGCCATCGCCCGCGGACTTGCCGTCATAAGCTTCGACTTGGCTGTGGATCCCAACAGCGATGCCCGGCACGACTATGTGCTGCCCGACAACGTCATGGCGGGCGCTCTGGCTGCAGGCCATCTTATACAGCAGGGCCATAAGCGCCTGGCCTTTGCCATGCCCAAGGGCCTGACATTCAGCCGGCGCCAGAAAATCGAAGGCTTCATGGCTGCCATCGATCAAGCCGGCGCCGGCGTATCGGGCCGGGTCGTGGAAGGCAAGTCGGCCACGCGATTTGGCGACACCGAACTAGCAGGCCTGGGCTATGAGTTGTCCTCGAGCATTGCCGCACTGGATCCCCGGCCCACCGGCGTCGTCACGGTCAACGACATGATGGCCGTTGGCTTGATGGCGGGCATACGGGAACAGGGCCTGACCGTTCCCCAGGACATCTCCATCGTCGGCATGGACGACCTCACCCTATCCGCCTATACGTGGCCTCCGCTGACTTCGGTGTGCATGCCGGCTGCCGAAATGAGCCGCGTCATGGTCGACCGGGCCATACAGCGCATCGGCGAACCCGGATTGAAGGCCGAACAGTTCTGCTTTACCCCTTCCCTGACCGTACGCCAATCCGTGGCCGCTCCGCCATCGTCCCGAAAAAAAGCCCAACCGCCGGCCGCCGACTCGTGATGCCCACCATTTATCTGACCCATGATCCTCAGGCGCATGCCCTGTATTTCGGCGATGCGGCGCTGTCGCGCTTGCAGAGGCTGGGCACCGTCCTGCGCAACTCCGGCGATGGCGAACCGAGCCCCGAACAATTGGTTGAATCGGCGCAAGACTGCGACATCATCGTGGCTTTTCGCATTCCCGCCATTCCGGCACAGGTGCTGGACCGCCTGCCCCGGCTGGCCGCCGTGTGCCGGGTCGCGGTCGACGTGCGCAATATCGATGTGGCCGCCGCCAGCCGCAACGGTATCCTCGTCACACAGGCCACGCCCGGCTTCGGCCCGTCGGTAGCGGAATGGGTCATCGGCGCCATGCTTGCGCTCGCCCGCGGCCTGTGCGATTACAACGCAAGCTACCACCAAGGCGGCGAGCCCGTGGCGGCGATGGGGCGGGAGCTCGGACACAGCACATTGGGGATCATCGGCTACGGCACCATCGGTCAATATTTAAGCCGCCTGGCGCTTGCCTTCGGCATGAAGGTGCTGGTCCATGACCCCTATGCTTCCGTGCAGAACGAGGCGATTGCGCAATTGAATCTAGACGCCCTGCTCGACCGCTCGGACTTCGTCGCCTGCCTGGCGCCAGCCACCCCTGAAACACAGGGACTCATGGGAAAAAGCGCATTCCACGCAATGCGACGCACCGCCTTCTTCATCAATGCCTCGCGCGGAGAGCTGGTCGACGAAGCGGCGCTGCTCCATGCGCTGGACAACGGAACCATCGCCGGAGCCGCGCTGGATGTCGGGATGTCCGCCGATCAACGCCCTAGCCCAGCGCTTGCCATGCATCCCCGCGTCATTGCCACGCCCCACATAGGCGGCCTTACGCCTCCCGCGGCCACGCATCAGGCCATGGACGCCGTGCGCCAGGTCGAAGCGATACTCGCCGGGCGCATGCCTCGCGGAGCCCTGAACAGCGCCGATGCCTGGCGAACCGAGCGGCTGCACCGGGGCCTCGGCCGCGACAAGGAAAGCAGCGATGCCTCATGACACTCCCCTGCCGCCGGCGTGCGATTGCCATATTCATATCTATGATCTGAAGCGCTATCCATTGCAGCAAGCCCACGCTTTCGATCCCCCGGATGCTCCCTGGGCAGATTACCTGGCCTTGCAGCGCGAACTGGGCCTGGGCCGCTGCATCATCGTGCAGCCGATGGGCTACCGCTTTGACAACCGCTGCACACTGGAAGCCCTCGCCCAGGCAAACGGAGCGGCGCGTGCGATCGTGGCGCTACAACCCGGCGCGGATGCCGGCACACTCCAGCAACTGGATGCGCAAGGCGTCCTGGGCGTGCGCTTCATGATGGTGCCCAATGGCAACAATATCGTCACCTGGGAGATGCTGCCCCAGGTGGCGCACCATATCGCCGGACTGGGCTGGCATATCAATCTTCAGCTGGACGGCCGCGAAATACATTTGTACGAAGACCTGCTTTTGAGTCTGCCCTGCCAGGTAGTCATCGACCACAACGGCAAATTCCTCGAGCCGGTATCCACGGCCGATGCAAGCTACTTGCGGCTGTGCAAGCTGATGGACACAGGAAAATTCTGGGTGAAAATGTCGGCGCCCTATGAAACCTCGCGCGACGGGCCGCCCGGCTATGGCGACGTCGGCGTGCTTGCCCGCGACCTGGCCCGCCGATACACGGAGCGCTGCCTGTGGGCCAGCAACTGGCCACATCCGGGACAAAGGCAGCGCCCCGATAATGCGGGGCTCCTGGCCTTGATGGATGACTGGGCGCCTTCCGCCAAGGCCAGGGAGCAGATACTGCGCTGGAATCCCCAAGCCCTCTATCGCTTCTAGCAGCGCGGGCCGCCTTCATCCGGGCCCGCGGACAGCATGCGTCAATTTACGGTAGCGCCGGAGTCTTGCACGTACTGCTTCCAGATCGGCACTTCTTTTTCGACGAAGTCACGGAACGCCTGCAGCGAAGGCGCCGGCTCGACGATCAGTCCCTGGCTTTCCAGCTTCTTGATCGTTTCAGGGTCGGCAAGCACTTTGCTGATTGCCGAGAACAGCGTTTGCTGGGCATCTTCCGGAATACCCGCCGGCCCCCATATGCCGAACCAGCCCTGAACCCCAAGGTCGGGCAAGCCCGATTCAGCCATGCCCGGAACGTCAGGCATCACGCTATAGCGGTCCGGCCAGGTGACCGCCAGCGCGGTCAATTTTCCGTTGGCCACTTGGGGCATGACGACGGGAGGCGTGCCGACGATGAGTTCGACGTCGCCGCTCATCACGGCGACGACGGCGGGCGAGCCGCCCCGGAAGGGGATGTGCGTGATGTCGATGCCCGCGGCGCGCTTGAACGTTTCGGCCGATATATGGGCCGGGGTGCCATTCCCGCCGGTGGCGTAATTCAGGGAACCCGGCGCCTTGCGGGCCCGCTCTATCAACTCGGCCAGCGTCTTGATCCCGGTTTGCTTGTTCGCCGCAATGACGGAAGGAATATTGGCGATGCGCGCTATGGCCGTGAAATCGCTGATGGGGTCATATGTCGTCTCTTTATAAAGGGCCGGATTGATGCCATGGCTGAAGTTTCCTCCCACCATCAACGTATAGCCGTCGCCCTTGGTCTTCGCCAGCGCGCGCGTGGCGATATTGCCGCCCGCGCCGCCCTGGTTCACGACGACGACCGGCTGATCCAGCACTTTGCTCATGCCGTCGGCCATGACCCGGGCCACGAAATCGGTGGAGCCTCCGGGCGGCGAACCGGCCACCAGTTCGATGGAACGCTCCGGAAACTTTGCCCACGACGGCATCGCCACGGATAGCGCCATTACCGCAAGAAAGGCCTGGCCAAGCTGCGCGAGTGATTTTTTATTTTTTCGACTATCGGTTGAATATCGCATGTAACGCTCCTTTATCGTTACGCTCCAACAGCGTGGGTTCTTATTGCTGGCCCAGTTGCAAAGCGATTTTTCTGAAGAGGTGGGTGGAAAGATGCAGTTGCGGCAAATCGATGTATTCCGTGGGCTTATGCGCATGGTCGATGTCTCCCGGACCAAACACCAGGCACGGAGCAAGCTTGGAATACTCCGATGCTTCAGTGCCCAAGCCCGCCACCCGGGCTGTTGTACCCAGAATCTCTTCCGCCTGCCTGACCAGGGGATGATCGCCGGCAAGCTCCGGCGGCGGCGCCTCCGGCCGGACCTGGACTTTCAGATTGTGCCTCTCGGCCGCTTCGCGGACGCGGGTAATGACCATTTCAGGATCGAATGACTTGGAATAGCGGAATTTGATATTGCATGTCGCGAGCCCGACCGTCATGTTCGGGAATGCGCCATAGTTGTCGATGACGAAGTTCAGATCGCAGTACGGCGGATCGTATTGCATGTCGAACAAGGCGGGATTGGTGCGCAGGTGCAGGTGCAGCTCCCGCATTTCATTGAGAAATGGCACCAGCGCAATGTTGGCGTTCACCCCTCGCCCCGTCGATGAATGCGCCTGTATGCCCTCGGCATGGACCGAAAAGGCTACGTCCACCCTGTGTCCACGCAGTATCCCCAAGGCGGTGGGCTCGGCCACGATGAAGCATGCCGGCGTAAATTCCTTCAACGTCCGGCTGTTCGCCACCACCTCGCGCACGCCCTGCTTTCCCGCTTCCTCGTCCGAGGTCAGCACAAGCATGGGCCGCTCGGCTTCCGGCAACGAATTGGAGGCCACGATGAACGAGGCAATGGGCCCTTTCATGTCCGACGCGCCCAGTCCATAGAGCCGATGGCCTTCGATGGTGGCATCGAACGGGTCACGGACCCAGCCGGTGGAAGAAACGGTGTCCAGGTGGCCGGCGAAGGCCATCCGTGACCGGCTGCCGGGATGGCGGGCAACCATATTGCGCTTGGGCGTTCCGGCGGCATCCTGGTAATCGACATACTCCAGATCCCAGCCCTCAAGCGCGCTTGCCGCGGAATCGAATATGGGCTGACTGGCCTTATGGCTCTGCGAATCGATGGAAATGAACTCACGCAGCAGTTCTAGTGTTCTGTTTTGATCATCTTGCGACATTTTCTGTTTCTTCCTACGTTCCACTTGCTTATGTCAGAATTGGCCCTGACCCCTTTGCGGACTTATTATGAGACGCTTTTGCCGTTCTGCATAACTGTAAAAATCGAACGTTGCGTTCTTATTTTTGCAACACAAGACCTTGGCTATTCAGGTACATTCCCAGCCATCCCCACCCTAGAAAGACGGTCATGACGATCACCCATCATCAGATATCCGGCGGTCCCAGGCGCGCATTGGCGCTCGTGGAGGCGCACAAGAAGCGAATGGACAATGGCATACAGCTCTATGCCGGCTCGTGCATGCTGTCGCCGACCGTCGAACGCGCACTCATGAACAACATGGGCTTGATGCCGGCCATGGGAGACCCCTACGACAAGCAGCAACCCGGCACCGACGAGATTTCGGCGCTGGAAGTCCTGGTCGGCGCGCAATTGACCGATCTGTTCGGCGGCGCCTGGGCGGAACCCAGGCTGCAAAGCTGTACTTATGCAAACGCCGCTGTCTATGCCGCCTTCTCCAGCCCCGGGGATTCGATCGCTTCAATCGGCGCGCAGGAAGGCGGGCACGTCAGCCATCACAGTTCGGGCACCGTAGGCCTGCTCGGCCGCAGGAATCTTCCTCTTGCGTTCAGCAACGGCATCTATGACGATCTGGCCTCGGCGCGCGTGATCTCCAGGGAGCGGCCGAAAATCGTGATGCTGGGCGCCAGTGTGATGCTGGACCCCTACACGGTGGACGCCACGATTTCGGCCGCCCGCGACTGCGGCGCCTTGCTGGTCTACGATGCATCGCACGTTGCCGGCCTGATCGCTGGAAAGGCGTACCAGAACCCCATGGACATGGGTTTCGACATCATGACGGCCTCGACCTACAAGACGCTTGCCGGCCCACCGGGCGGGATACTGCTGGGCCGGCATCGGGATCATCACGATGCGTTGCGCCGGCATATCGTCGGGGGCTGGGCATCGAACTACGACGCGTCGCGCCTTGCCGGCCTGTCGATTGCGCTGGAAGAGGCTGCCGTCTTCATGCCGGAGTACTCGAGGAAAATGCTGGCCACCGCGCAGGGGCTGGCCGCAGCCCTCAGACGCGAAGGAATCGCCGCAATCGGCAGCGCCATGCCGGGCGACGTCCCGCCCAGTTCCCATCACATCATCATCCCCGTCCGCGACGCCGGCACGGCGCGCGAGCTTTCGCGGCAAGCGGGGCAGGCCGGACTTTATGTGGGAACGGCCAGCGTGCCAGGGCAAGCTTCGGCCGGCGGCCTGCGCATCGGCACCCAGGTCATAAGCCGGCAAGGCGCCACTGAAGAGGACATCGCCGGCATTGCCGCCTGCTTCCGCCATCTTCTGGACGGCAGGCCCGGCGATATGGAGCAAATGGTCGGCTCGATCGCCGCCCGACTGCGCGCCTGCCTGTACTGCTTCGATCCGGACTGACAAGGATAGGCGATGATCAGCTCGAGCTACCGTTATTTCGTGGCGATTTCAGAAGACCTGTCGATACGCAAGGCGGCCGAACGCGTGCATATTTCCCCCTCCGCGCTTAGCCGCCAGGTGATGCTGCTTGAAGCGGAATACGGGCAGCCGCTGTTGACCCGCAAGGCCAATGGCGTCGAGCTGACTGCCGCGGGCAATATACTTTTGCGCCACATCCACTCGCTGCTCCGCCAGGAGCATGCCTTGAAGGGCGACCTAGCGGATCTGGGAAACCTGCAGTTCGGCCACATACGGATTGCCTGCGGCAACGGCTTCGCCACCAGTCTGGCAAATCTGGTCCTGCCCGAATTCTACGAACTGCATCCCGGCGTCACCTATACCGTCGCCGTCGAGCCCGGCGACGAGGTCATGCGCAGCATTGCCGAGGACCAGGCCGATATAGGCCTTACCTTCAACCCGCCATCCCACCCCGCCATTGAGGTCATCAGCTCCTTCAAGGCCCCTCTCCTGGCGGTTACGTCTTCGCATAAAAAATACAAGAAGCTCAACGGAGGCCTCTCCATAGACGAATTGTCGAAAACTCCATTGGCCCTGCCTCGATTCAACCATGGAATCCGCCGCCTGGTTCATCAGGTGGAGATGGCCGAGGGCGTCCGGCTGCGGCCGGCAATGGAAAGCAATTCCTACGAAGTGCTCAAGTCGTTCATCATGAACCGCAACGGCGTGTCCCTGTTTCCCTATTTTTCGGTTGCCCAGGAATTGAAAGAAGGAAAGCTGCGCGCGCACCCGCTGGCCAACACGATGTTCCAGTCCACGACCGGAGCCATCGTGGTCAGACGTGGCAGGCACTCGTCATTGGCGGCAACCGAGTTCCTGAAGCACTTGAAGCAGGAAATCCGCGCCTGGGAGAACACCGGACTGGAATGAAGCGATTCAGGCCGGTGCCCCGGCAGCGCCGTCAGCCTTTCTTCGCCTGGCCCGACCGTGCGCGCAGCGCCCCCAATACCTCGTCATTATGTTCGCCCAGCACCGGCGGCGGAACCACTTCGGTGCTGCGCTGGCCGTCGAACGAAACGGGCGGCCGCACGGTGCGGAACTCGCCCATGGTCTTGTGCGTGGAAGAAACCAGGATCTCCAGATGCCTGGCTTGCGGATCCTCCAGGGCTTCGCTGGTATCGTACATGGGAGCGTGCGGCACGTCTTCGGCCTCCAGCCGCCGGCACCACTCGGCGCGCGTGCGTCCCGCAAATATGGGCCCCAGGATATCGATCAGGGCTTCCTGGTTGGCGATGCGTCCGCTGCGGTCAGAGAACCGGGGGTCCTGAAACAAGGTCGATTGCTCCATGGCATTGGCCAGCCCCTGCCAGAATTTTTCCGGCGAGGACATATGCAGGGCCAGCCATTTGCCATCGGCGCATTTCATGACGTAGGACTGCGAAACGCTGGGCCGGCTGTAGGGCCCCATGACTTCGCCGGCGGAGTAGTAATGCGTGAAGGCATCCAGATTGAAGTGGCTCATGGCTTCCAGCATGGACACCTCCACCTTGCGCCCCACACCGGTCCGGTTGCGCTCGTGCAGCGCGCCCAGCACGCCGTAGGCGGCATAGAAACCGGTAATCGAGTCGGCCAGGGCGGGGCCGACCACGCGCGGGTTCTCGGGGTTGATCAGCAGGCCCAGGAAGCCGCTGGCCGCCTGGGCCACGGAATCGTAGGCGGGCCGGCCGGCAGCAGGACCCGTAGGCCCAAAGCCGCTGATCGAGCAATAGATTAGACGCGGATTGATCTTGCGCAGGCGCTCTTCGCCGACATTGAGCCGCTCGGCCGCGCCGGGACGGAAGTTCTGGATATAGACATCCGCCGTGCTGATCAATTCGTCGAAAGCCGCCAGGTCTTCGGCGTCTTTGGTGTTCAGCGTAATGCTGCGCTTGTTGCGGTTGTAGGTCTGGAAATGAGGACTGTACAGGCCGCCCTTGAAGGCGCGAAAAGGATCGCCGGCGCCGGGCTGCTCGATCTTGACGACGTCGGCGCCAAGGTCGCCCAGCAGCATGCCCGCCGCCGGACCGGTGATGAAGGTTCCTTGCTCCAGCACGCGAATGCCATTTAGCACTTTGATCATGGTAATGCTCCTGGAAAGCGCCATCGGGCGGCACAGCGGCCGCGGGCTGGCGGTTTCGTTCTACGAATCAGGTTGTATGGACGATGTGGACGCTAGGCGTGATCTTCAGTAAAGCCGTCAGGCACATCGCCGTCGTAGACATAGCTGCGTGTCGCCTGATACGACAGGGCGAAGCCGATGGGCTTCCGGAATTCTTCGGTCAGATGGCCGATAAGGCCGGCGGTGCGCGCAAGAATAGGCACGCCTCTCAGGGCGGTGATCGGAAAGCCCACGCCCAGCAGAACCGCAGGGATGGCCGCCGAGACATTGAGCATCAGATTCTTGCCCACGACGTCCGGGATCACTTTCTCGACCGCATCGGCGATTCGCACATAGGTCATGTCGGCGCCGGCCTTCTCGGCCACATTGAAGAGCGCGGTCACCCTGGGATCGCGCTGTTTATGCAGGGGATGGCCGTAGCCTGGAATGGCCCGCCCGGCGCCGCGGTATTCGCCGACCACGTGTCGGGCGGCAGCTCCGTAGTCCCGCCCTTCACCGGCGCGCACGCGGATCTCTTCGAGCAATATTCCGCAGGTTTCAGAAGCGCCCAGGATGACCGATCCGCAGCCCAGGATGCCCGCCGCCACCGCGCCCTGCAGGGCATCGGGCGCCGCGGCCAATGTCATGCGGCTGGCCTGTACGCTGGGCACCAGGCCGTGCTCCGCGATAGCGACCAGCGTGGCGTTCAGCACGGCAGTGGCGGCCGGTGTCGGTTCCTGCCCGGCGACCAGCAGGTAAAAATAATCCGTAAAGGACATCTTTCCGATGAGTTCCTGCGCCAGGTCTTTGCCCCGAACCACGATGGTTTCCGAATTGGAAGTGCATATGGCCGAGCGGGGAATGGTTTCTTTACCTATTTTCATATCGTTCCAATAGAGTGATCGCGCCGCGCCGTGCTGCCGCACTGTTCCAGCGGGACGCCTGTGAGGGAAAGTCGTGATTCAAAACAATCTTTGGTGCCGATCGGCAAGAAAGCCGGATCAGGCAGGCCGCGCCCCCTCGAATGCGCGTTGCAGCAAAGCGCGTATGCCGTCGCGGTCGATGGGCCGGGGGTTCCAGTACGGTTTTGACGACGCGATATCCGCCGCCCGGTCAAGATCCGTTTCGCGCATGCCGATGTCGCGCAGGGCCAATGGCGCGCCCAGCTCTTGCGCAAGGTCGTGCAAAGCCTCGGCGGCGGGCAGGCCGGGCCGGTCGAGCGCACGCGAAATGCGCTGCATCGCGGGCGAAGCCGCAGCCGCGTTATACGCCATGGCATGCGGAAGCACGACGGAATGCGTCTGTGCGTGTGGCAGATCGAAACTGCCGCCCAGGGTATGGCACAGCTTGTGATGCAATGCCATGCCCGCGCCTCCAAGGACGGTGCCGCAAAGCCAGGCTCCGTACAGGGACTCGCTTCGGGCGCCGGCATCGTCCCCCCGCCGCGTCAGCCGGCGCAGTCCGCCGGCCATGGCGCGGATGCCTTCTTCCGCCATCAATGCCAGCACAGGGTTGCCATCCCGGGCATACAAGCCCTCCGCGGCGTGGGCCATGGCGTTCAGGCCGCTTGCCACGGAGATGCCCAAGGGCAATTTCAGGGTGAGCGCCGGGTCGTAGATGACCGTGCGCGGCAACACACGGTCATCTTTGCCGGTTTTCTTCTGGCCGTCCTCGGTCACTCCGTAAATGGACGTCATTTCAGACCCGGAGTATGTGGTCGGCACCGCCAGTATGGGCAAGGCGCTTTCCAGAGCGAGCGCCTTGGCCAGGCCTATTGTGGAACCGCCTCCGATCGCCACGATACAGTCGGCCTCCATCTGCCTTGCCGCTATCCCGGCGTCCTGCACGGTGGCCAGAGGCACATGCATGGCCGCCTTGTCGTAGATGCCTGCGCCGCGCTGCGCAAGCGCATCGAGCGCCCGCTGAGCCAGCGCGCGCTGGCGCGGCGTGCACAGCACCAGCGCTTTGCCAGCGCCAAGCAGGCCCGCCTCGGCGTTCAGCCTGCTCCATGCATCCACGCCGAATACCACGCGCACGGACTGCGCCGTATACACGAACTCTTGCATCGCTTCACCTTCGAGGCGATCCGTGCGGGCCCTGAGGCACATGCATCCGCCCTGCCCGCCCACTGACCGCCCAGTCTCTATCGGCCTGTTAGTTGACCTTGGCGCCCGATTTCCTGACCAGTTCGGCCCACTTCTGGATTTCGATTTTCTCGAACTTTGCCAGATCCTTGGTGGCTTCGCCGCCCGGCTCCACGCCCTGGGCCTTCAGCTTGGCGGCCAGCTCCGGATCGGCCAGTGCGACTTCAGCGGCCTTTTTCAGCTTGGCCATGACGGGCTCGGGCGTTCCGGCGGGCGCGTACATCATGAACCAGGCCACCAGGTCGAAATCGCTGTTGGTCTGATCCGCGATGCTGGCGACGTCGGGCGCGGCAATGCTGCGCTTATTGCTGGACACGCCGATGGCCCGAAGCTTCCCGGCCTTGACGTGGGGCAAGACCGCTGCGGGATGATAGAACATGAACTGCACCTCTCCGGACATCACGTCCTGCAGGGCCATGCTGCCCTCCTTGTAGGGGACGTGCACCATTTCTCCGCCCAGCCTGTCTTTCAGCAACTCGCCCGCAAGGTGGCCGGATGTACCGCTGCCGGCCGATGAGAAGGTGATGCCCGGCGGCTTTGCCGCAGCCGTGCCAAGATCTTTTACCGAATGATAGGGCGAGTTGCCGCTGACCACCAGAATGGTGGGCGTTTGGCCGACGAAGGCGATGGGCTCGAAATCGGTCTCGGGATCGTAGCCGCGCTTGGAATACAGTTCCTTGTTGATTGCATGCGTTCCGACCGTGCCCATGACGATGGTGTATCCGTCCGGCGCGCTGCGCCCGACTTGGGCAGTGCCTATCGTGCCGCCCGCGCCCGCCCGGTTGTCGATAACGATGGACTGGCCGAGCTCCTGCGCCATTCTCTCGGAAATCAGGCGGGAAATCGTGTCGGTCGTGGTTCCGGGCCCGAACGGCACCACCATGCGCACCGCTTTGGACGGATAGTCCGAAGACTGCGCCGGCGCGGCCATAAACGCCAAAGGGGCCGCAATGAGCGCAGCCGCCAGACGATGCCATGCATGCCTGCTCGAGGCTTTTTCCATAGGTAAATTCATGATTGTCCCTCCCTGTTGAACACGTCACTTCATTTTTGAATTGGTATGGAGCTTGATGCGGGTATCAGTCTATATGCCTCTTCGAAAAGATAGAAATGATTGATTTCGTCCGTTATCATCGATGCTATCGATGGATATGGGCATACTATGGAACTCAGGCACCTACGGTATTTCATCGCGCTGGCGGGTTCGTTGAATTTCACGCGGGCCGCCGAACGCGTACACGTGACGCAGTCCACGCTGTCGCATCAGATACGCCAGCTGGAAGAAGAATTGGGCCAACGGCTATTCGACCGCAAGGGCAAACGCGTTGTTTTGACCGAAGCCGGCGAGTCTTTCCTGGCCTATGCCACCCGTGCCCTGGCCGTCATAGACCAAGGCCTTAGCGAGCTAAAGCAAACTGTCATCCCCATGACGGGAACGGTGCGCATAGGGACCACCCACACCTTCAACCTGGGTTTCCTTCCCGATTGCATAGCACTTTTTCTCAAGCATAACCCTACGGTCAAGGTTGTAATCGAAGAGCTTTCGGGAGACGCCATTACGGAAGGCCTGAAGGAGGAGCAACTGGACGTGGGCATTGCCTATCGGCCCGAGCAACAGAAAGAAATAAGGTTTGAACCCTTGTTCAACGAAGAACTTGCCTTGGTGGTTGGGCACACGCATCCGCTCGCCAAACGCAAGCGCCTGCGAATCGCCGAACTTCATCGTGAATCGCTGGTCTTGCTGCCGCCCAGCTTTTCGACTCGCCGCCTGCTTGACGAGTGTTTCAGCGCGGCCGGCGCCGAGCCCAATGTTATCGCCGAGATGAATACCATCCCAGCCATGCTGGGGTTGCTGGCTCGCGAAAACGTAGGCACCATCGCCGCCCCCAGCGCGGTTGCCGAACACAGCAAGCCGTGGCGCATCATTCCACTGGAAGGCCCCACCCCCATCCGCACGCATGGATTGTTGTTCATGGACAAGCATGCTCAAACGCCCGCCAGCATGGCTTTCATCACCCTTATCCGCAAGCAGGCCATGGCCGGAAAGCGCGGCGCTACGCCCGCATAAAGAAAGCCGCCGGGCTGTCATGAAGACCTGCATGTACGATCAGGGCTGATCCTCACAAAGCAGCCGGACGCCCCCGCAGCGCGCTTTGCCCCCAGCGAAGCATGCCTGCGATTGCCGCCATCGCCCAGGCCAACGGCCCCAGGGCAAATCGCAGCAACAGCATCAGGGGAAGCAGTACCAGGAACCAGCCCACGACCTGCACCAGGCCGGGCGGCAGGCCGAATTTTTCAGCGACACTTCCGAGCATGGAATTGATCACACTGGGATGCCGGATGGCAATATAGGCCAGCACAGCCGGCGCCCCATACTTGAGCAGCCGCGTGCCGATCGCGCTTGTTCGCCACAAGCCGGATCCAAGCGCCGCCGAGCGCTGGGAGAATGTCAGGGAACGGCCGCCTGAAGCACCGGCCCTGCCCATGCGCAGCACTTTCAGCGCACCCACGCCAATCGCCACATCGAGCGCCGCCCACCCCAGGTCGCCGGCAACAATCGTTTCTTCACGGCGAAGCTTGGTCTCCAGCCCTTTCAGTCCCCCCGCAAAAAAACCATTGATACCTTCAAGCACGCGTTCCGTCTGTATCCAGCTTACTTCCCCCTTGGGGCTTATGACGAACTGGCCCAGGAAATCGTAGCCTTCCGTCTTGATGAATTGAACGGCATACCAGCCCCGGTCTTCACTGGACAGAGTCCCGTTGGGGCTTGCTTGGGCAGGTTCGCCATTGCTCCACAGCCGCCTGACGGCATCCAGGGCGGACCGGGCTGACTCGCTCATGCCGCGCATCAATTCCAGGGTGAAGACTTCATGGGTCAGAAAATAATGAATGGGCAGGACGACGTCTTCGCCGTACTTGCGAAGTATCGTTTGAAAGTCCTGGCTGTCCCCGAACGTCATGAATATGGGCCTGGCCATCTCCGGATAGCGCTGCAAAGCCAGCCTGGCCTTGGCGGCCAATACGGGATCGTCGGCATACACCAGGAAAAGCGCCTGGAGTTCGGCCGGCTCGGCAGCGAGCGCCTGGGCGTATTCCGGCATCGCCTGTTCAATCTGCAGATGCAGCAGTTGTGCGTCCAAGGGCTTGGGCTTGTACAAGAAGGTGATCAGGAGTGCTGCTAGCAGTGCCAGCAGGCTGGCCGAAATCAAAGATCGCATAAGGCTGCCTCGATAGTATTCAAGCAGAAGCCAGGGACGGAGCAGTCAAGGGTCCTGCCTACTCTACCTGCACAGCAGCCCCGCCCTCATGCAGCTCCCCAATGATCGCGGCCTGTGCGAAGCCTTCGGAGCCGAAGACATCAAGCACCTGTGCAGCGGCTTCGGGCGCGCAGGACACCAGCAGCCCCCCCGACGTCTGGGGATCGCACAGCAGGGCGCGCAGTGTTTCATCCAACTGGGGCGCCAGCACGATGGCATCCCCGTAGGAGGCCCAGTTACGGCCTGAGGCGCCGGTGACCACCCCTCGTGCGGCCAATTGGCGCACGCCGGGCAGCCAGGGAAGGTCTGCATGGCGCAATCGTGCTGACAGGCCCGCTGCCCGCGCAACTTCCAGCGTATGGCCCAGCAGCCCGAAACCGGTGACGTCCGTCATTGCGTGCACGCCTTCCAGGCCGCCCAGGATGGCGCCCGGCCGATTCAACTGCGTGGTGCTGTCCACCATGGCGCGGTAGCCCTCGTCATCCAGCATGTTCTTCTTCAGCGCCGCCGACAAGACCCCCACGCCCAGCGCCTTGCCGAGAATCAGCACATCACCCGCCCTGGCGTCGGCGTTGCGCTTGATGTGATCGGGATGCGCCAGGCCCATGGCGGCCAGGCCGTAGATGGGCTCCACGGAATCGATGGAGTGTCCGCCCGCCACGGGTATGCCGGCCTGGGCGCAGACCGCCGCGCCACCTTGCAGGATGGCGGCAATATCGGATTTAGGCAGAACATTGATGGGCATGCCCACAATGGCCAGCGCCATGATGGGCGAGCCGCCCATGGCATAGACATCCGACAGCGCGTTGGCGGCGGCGATGCGGCCAAAGTCGTAGGGATCGTCGACGATGGGCATGAAGAAGTCGGTGGTGGCGATCAGGGCCTGCTGGTCATTCAACCGGTACACCGCCGCATCATCCGATGTTTCGCTGCCCACCATCAAATTGGCATAGGGCTGTGCCGCGGGCATGCCGGCCAGCAGTTCGGAGAGTACGCCGGGCGCAATCTTGCACCCGCAGCCACCTCCATGTGACAGTGAAGTCAATCGCGGCCCGGCTTGGGTGGAAATAGAGTCTTGCATGAATGGATTCCTTGATTCCCTATGATAGCGCGCCGTTTCCCCGGGCGCCGTCCGTGCCGCCGCGGCGCGCGAAGCGCCGCCTGTACCCAGGACGTCACAGGCGCCTGCTACACTTAGACGCCCTCTCCATCGCATCCTGCAGGGTGCACGCAACCTATTGTTTCAAAAGGCATATTCCAGGCATGACCAGTACGCTTGCAATCATTGTTTCCCTCGTTCTTTTGATGTACCTGGCTTATAGAGGCATTACCGTGCTGCTGCTGGCGCCCCTGATGGCGGCACTGGCGGTATTGCTCTCTGGCGACATCTCGTTTTTCTTGCCTATCTACACTGAGACCTTCATGTCCGCGTTGAGCGGCTACGTATTGCAGTTCCTCCCTATCTTCCTGCTGGGCGCCCTCTTTGGACAGTTGATGGCGGACTCGGGAGCGGCGCACACGATCTCGCGCTGGATAGTCGACCGCCTTGGCCACAAGCATGCCATCGTGACCGTGGTCCTGGCATGCAGTGTGCTCACCTACGGCGGCGTTTCGCTCTTCGTGGTGGCCTTCGCCATCTATCCGATAGCCCGCGACCTGTTCCGCGCGGCCGACATCCCGAAACGGCTGGTGCCCGCTTCCATTGCGCTGGGTTCGTTCACCTTTACGATGACGGCCTTGCCCGGCACGCCGGCCATACAGAACGCCATTCCGATCCCATACTACGGCACGAACGTGTTCGCCGCGCCGGGGCTGGGCATTATCGCTGCGGCCATCATGCTGGGCGGCGGCCTGTGGTGGCTGCGCTCACGCGAAGCAGCGGCGCGACTGCGGGGCGAGGGCTATGGACAGCATGTCGAAGCGGAGAGCGTCGCCAATGAAAAGGACGCCGAAGAGCGCGGCCCGATGTCGCGCATGCCGCTATTTCTGGCGATACTGCCGCTTTTGCTGGTGGTGGGCGTCAATGCCCTGTTCACCTACGTCGTTTTCCCGAACATGGACCTGACCTTCCTGGCGGAACGTTTCCCAAGCGTATCGCCCGGGAAAATGACCGGCCTGTGGGCGCTTATCGTTGCCCTGGTGGTGGCTTGCGCCACGCTGATCGTGTTGCGGCTGGGACACTGGAACGATCTCCGCGAAACCATCAACAAAGGCGTTTTCGGTTTCATGCTGCCGCTGTTCAACACCGCTTCCGAGGTGGGCTATGGCGCCGTCATTGCAAGCCTGGCGGGATTCGCGATAATCCGTGATGCCGTCCTGAATGTGGCGCCCGGCAATCCGCTGGTTTCCGAGGCCGTCGCGATGAACGTCCTTGCGGGCATCACGGGATCGTCTTCCGGCGGCCTGAGCATCGCCCTGCAAACGCTGGGTTCCGACTACCTGCGCATGGCGCAAGAGGCCGGCATCAGCCCCGAGCTGCTGCACCGCGTTGCCGTCATGGCGGCCGGCGGGTTCGACACCCTGCCTCACTGCGGTGCCATCATCACCCTGCTGTCCATTTGCAGCCTGACCCACCGGCAGTCCTATTTGAATATTGCGGCGGTAACCATGGCTGTGCCACTGGTGGCGCTCATCACCGTCATCAGCCTGGGCACGATGTTCGGCAGCTTCTGAAAAATGGGTGCGGCGTCGCCGCCGCGGCGCCCTTGACTGCTAGACATAGCACGGGCCTTCGATAAGCGGATGAGCCGCAACGAAGGCCTGGTCTATCGTCAGCCCTATGCCGATTCCCTCCAGGGGGCTGACGCACCCATTCCCGTCCAGCACGTAGGGCGGCTTGTCCGTCATATCGTCCCGGAAGGGGTTGTAGGCGGTAAGATCGGCCTCGAAGTAGCCCGGATTGTCGATCCCGCACAGGAAGCTTATCGACGTGGCCATGTTGACCGCCGTGGCGGAGGTGTGGGGGTTGACGCTGAGCCGCCGCGCGCCGGCGATCGCCGCTATCTTCAGCGACTCGGTGATGCCTCCCGTCTTGGAAAGATCGGGCTGGACGAAGCCGATGGACTCGGAGGCGATCAGCGGGTCGAATTCATAGCGTGTGTAGTGATTCTCCCCGGCGGCAAGCGGGGTGCGGCCGAGCCTGGCCGCACGGCGGTACAGTCCCAGGTCGTGCGCGGGGAATGGCTCTTCCAGCCAACCCACATCGAGCTCATCGTAGGCCGGCAGCACGCGGCGCGTATCGTCCAGCGTGTAATTGGTGTTGGCATCCACCAGGATGTCGATCTCCGGTCCCAGGGCCGCGCGCACCGCCGAGACGCGCGCAATATCGCGTGCGACGGTATCACCCACACGCAGCTTTACGGCGCGATAGCCCTGTTCCACGTATGCTTTCGCTTCGTCCGCCAGGGATGCCGGTTCCTGCCAGCCCAGCGAAATACCGCCCGCATAGGCTTTGATGGGACGGCTCCTGCCTCCCAGCATGGTGTAAAGAGGCATCCCGGCCGCCTGGCAGCGGATGTCCCACAAGGCCAGATCCAGGCCGCTGAGCGCCAGGGCCGCCGCCGCGCCCATGCCATGGCTGCCGATCTGCATCTTGTAGACCCTGGCCCATACGCCCGAAACGTCCAGCGCATCCATGCCGACAACCAGTTCGCGCAGGGTCGTATCGACCAGGCGCGCGATGGCGCCGGGACATCTGCCGTGATGGGATTCACCCCAGCCTATCAGCCCTTGATCCGTTTCGACCCGAATCAGGACCGCATCGCGCTTGACACTGCGGCCTATGCCCAGGGTCACCGACTTGTCGGTCGGCACGGGAAAGGAAACGGGGTAGGCCTGTATTTGAACGATCTTCATCATGGAGTCCCTTACGGTTTATTCGTAGACTTCGGGGTTGACCAGGTTGGCGAAGCGCTGGCCCTGCAGCAGGCGCAGCACCTCGTCGGCTGTGCCGCGGCTCATGTTCGTCATGCTCGATTCGGTGATGCCCGCCACATGGGGTGTCAGCAGAAGGCGCTCCAGCCCCGCCGGATACAGGCCCGCCGGAATGGGTTGCGCATCATGCACGTCCAGCGCCGCTCCGCCTATGCGCCCCTCCTCGAGGGCGGCCATCAAGGCGGCGGTGTCCACGACCGGACCACGCGATACGTTGATCAGAATGGCGCCGGACTTCATCAGGGCCAGCGTCGGTGCATCGGCCAGCTTGCGGGTTTCCGCCGTAAGCGGACACGCCAGCACGATGATGTCGGCCTGTGCAAACAAGGTCTGCTTGTCGGCAAAGGCCACGCCTTCGGGCAGGCTTGCGGGCCGCCGCGACAATCCCAGCACCTTCATGCCCATGGCGGCAGCCACCTTGGCCAGCGCCCCGCCTATGGTGCCGACCCCGACTATGCCCAGGGTCTGGCCATTGAGTTCCCGCATGCCGTCCGCGCGGGGACGGTTCACCGCCCAGTCCGCCACCGGATCCCGCAATGCGAGAGCGCTCATATTGCGTTGCAGATGGAACATGGCATTGATGCAGTACTCGACAACCGAAGCTGTATTGGACCCCGGCATGTTCGCCACGGGAATCTTGCGTGCGGTGGCCTGCTCCATGGGGATCATGTCCAGCCCGACCCCATGCCGCACCACGCCCTTCAGCCGCGTCTGGTAATCGAAGATGTCATCGGGCAGTTTCGCCCGCACGACCAGCACGTCGGCGTCCGCGACAAGGGCGCGCAATGTATCGGCGTCGGCGCGCGGCGCCACAATGACTTCGGCATGGGCGGCAAGGCGTGCCTGCTGCTCCGCCTGCATGGAGTTGGTCAGTAGAACCTTGGGCAGTATGGCGCTCATTCGATCAGGCCTCCACGATGGGGTTGCTGAGTTCGCCAAGCTCCTGGATGCTTAGCGTTACGCGCTGGCCGTGCCTGAGCCAGGCGGGCGGATTGTGATTGGCGGCCACGCCGGCGGGCGTGCCCGTGGCGATGATGTCGCCGGGATCCAGCGGCATGCGCTCGGACGCATATGCAATGAGCTCGTCGATGCGGAACAGCATTTGCGCCGTACTGGATGACTGCAAAGGCACGCCGTCCACATCGAGACCAATGCGCAGATCGTAGGGATCGGCAATGTCGTCGGCCGATACGATCCAGGGGCCCAGCGGCCCGGTGGCGGCCTGATTCTTGCCGCGCACGAACCCGCCGTCCTCCCGGACCATATTCGTATAGCTTATATCGTTGAATATCGCATAGCCGCTGACATGGGCCATGGCCTCGTCCCGCCCCACTTTCAGCGCGGGCCTTCCAATGACGGCGGCCAGTTCGGCCTCGTAGGTGACCTGGTTGCCGCCGATCAAGGGAACGGCCACGCCCGGCCCCACCACGGTCGAATGCGATTTCACGAATATGACGGGCTCTTCGGGCGCCGGCCGGTTCGATACAGCCAGCCCGTCCCGATAGTTGAATGCCGCGCCCACGATCTTTCCCGGCCTGGGCACGGGCGCCACCAGACGGACCGCCGACAGGGGCAGCAGGCAGGCATCATCCGGTGCCATGCGTTTAAGGGCCCGGGAAAGCGCCACCAGGCCGGACTCGATCCACGCCATCATCGTCGGCTCCAGCCCCTGCAGGGGTCCGGGCCGGGCGGGATGGGCGCCATCGATCAACTGTTCCGGCTTCCCCGGGCCGGCCGCGGCCAGCAGCACGCCGGCCCTTGTCTTTCCTTGATGCTCGAAGCTTATGAAGCGCATGGCCTATACCGTGTATTTCGCGAGCACGCCGCGATCGATTTCGATGCCGAGACCCGCCCCCGTCGGGATGGCCACGACGCCCTTGCTTTGCACGATGGGCTCCGTCGCAAGATGGTCGCGGAATGGATTCTCGCACTGCTCGAACTCGAAGAGCGGCGGCATGGGGCGAAAACTGGGCGGCTGGTCCGGCAACGCCGCGATGAAATGCAGTGTTGCCGCCACACCGATGACCGAACCCCATGCATGCGGAACGCACTCCACTCCGTGCGCCGTAGCCAGCGCGGCGATCTTGCGGCACTCGCTGAAGCCGCCGGCGGCACAAACGTCGGGCTGCACGATGTCCATGGCCTTGCGGGTGACGATGTCGCGAAAGCCCCAGCGAGTGTACTCGTTCTCGCCCCCCGCAACCGCCATGTCGAGCGCGCGCGTGACTTCCACATAGCCATCGAGGTCTTCGGGGGAAATGGGTTCCTCGAACCACTCCACGTTCAGCTTCTCCAGCTCGCGGCCCAGGCGTATTGCGGCGGGCACGGTAAAGCAATGATTGGCATCGACCATCAGGCGGACGTCGTCGCCAATGGCCTTGCGTACCGCTTCCACCCGGGCGATATCCAGCTTTGGCGAGCCCAGCCCGATCTTCATCTTGATCGCGGTGAAGCCTTCTTCGACATAGCCCTGCGCCTCTTCGACGGCCTCTTCGATCAGCCTGTCCATATCGATGAAGTACAGGCCGGTCGCATAGGCCTGCACCGTGTCCCGGAAAGCGCCGCCTATCAGCTTGTGCACAGGCTTGCCGCAAGATTTGCCGATGATGTCCCACAGGGCGATGTCGATGCCGCTGATGGCCGCGATGGCCATCCCGCTGGAGCCGTAATCCTTGATACGGTTATACAGGTCTTCCCAGATCACCTCCACGTCGAAGGCATCGCGGCCAACGATGCGCGGCCCGAATTGCGTATCGATGAAGGCGCGCGACACATGCGCCGGGCCGTAGCACTCGCCCCAGCCCACCATGCCGTCCTGCGTCTCGATTTCTACGATGCAGGATCCGCGTGTCTTGTAGAGCCACCCCCTGGACGAGGTGAAGGGCCGCTCCACCGGCGCGCTGACGACGTGGCACGTTACTTTCTTGATGATGCTCATTTCTTTCCTTCCGTCTTGAATACCTTGGCGGCGACGCTGTTCAGCGTGTTCTGGACGCCGTTGATTTCCTTGGTCAGATCGTCTCCCGTCAGCGGGCTGATCACGACCCCGTTCTTGTCGGCGAACGACTTGAATTCCTTGCTTTCGATCGCCTTGGAAAACAGCGAGATCAGCTTCGCCCTGACATCGTCCGGGATTCCCGCCGGTGCGACAACGTAGGCCATTTGCACCAAGGGTCCGAACGGGAAGACGTCGTAGCCCAGTTCCTTGAAGGTGGGGATGTCGGGCATCACTTCCAGGCGCTCGTTGGCGAAGACGCCCAGCGGACGGACCTTGCCCGCATCGATCTGGCCTTTGCTCTCGGATGGCTTCAGAACCGCGGCCTGGATCTGCTTCCCGGCCAGGTCGATGATCACCTTCGCGCCGCCGGTATACGGCACATTGATGTACTTGGTGCCCGCCGCGCGCGCGGTCATCTCGGCGAAGATGTGATTCAGGTTATGGGTGCCGGGCGTGCCGATCGACACGCCCGGATTCTTCTTCATGTATTCCAGGAAACCCTTGAGGTCCTTGGCGGGGCTGTCCTGCGGCACCAGCAGGATCAGCGGGTCGACCGACACCCGCGCAATGGGGGTGAACTGATCATTCTGCAGCGGCGTCAGTTTCTGCGCGATCTGGGCCAGCGTGGAACTGGTTCCCATGCCCACGGTATAGCCATCGGGCGCCGAGCGCGCGACCCGGGTCATGCCGATGGAGCCCGTCGCCCCCGGCACGTTCTCCACAATCAGGTTTACGCCCGATTGCTGCTGCATGATGTTCTGGAGCTGGCGCGCCGCAATGTCATTGGACCCGCCCGCATTCCATGGAATGACGAACTGAATGTCGCGTTGAGGGAATTCCTTGTCTGCGGACTGGGCGGCAAAAGGGATGATGGCGGCCAGCGCAAGGGCCGCGATGCGTGGGTATTTCATGTCGTCTCCTGGAAGTGGGATGGGCTGTAAAACAAACCTCTTGAACCTCTGGGATGAATTCTACACATGTTTGTTATAACAAACAACAAATAACAAATATTGGTCTTGCGGGTACGGTTCCGTTAACATAGAGGCATCCATGAACGCTTTTACGTAATATGCTCACTCCTTTGGCGCCCCTAGAGAAAAACAACCTCTCGGACAGGGCTTATGACGCGCTCAAGCAGGCGCTGCTTTCCGGACGCTTCCAGCCCGGCGAACGCATTGTCCTGCGCGACGTCGCGGGCGAACTGGGCATCAGCCTGACGCCGGTCCGCGATGCAATAAACCATCTGATTGCGGAACGGGTGCTGGACCGGGGGCCCGGAGGACAAAAAGGGGGAGCCTCGGTACCCAGGCTGGACGCCGAGCAGTTCCGGCAGCTGATGCTGCTGCGGGCCGACCTGGAGTCGCGATTGGCCGACGCCGCGACCTCCAATATCGACGGCCTGGCAGTGCGCCAGTTGGAAACCATCGTGCAGAAAATGCGCGAATCCATCGACCGGGACAACAAGAACACCTATCTGGACCTGCACCGGCGTTTCCACTTTTCACTCTATGCCCATGCGCGCATGGATGTCGTGAACGACATCACGGAAATACTGTGGCTGCGTTGCGGGCCGGCGCTGAACGCGGTCCTGGGCGAATATGTGCCCAGCCTGAAGCAGCGCGATTTTCACAATGAGGCCGTCACCCACCTCAAGGCAGGGAACGCAAGCGAGGTTGCCGAAAGCATCCGCATGGACATTACGGAAGCCGGCGCCTATATCTATGAGCAGTTGAAGCAGCCCTCACGCCAGCCCGAAGCCGCGGTGAAGGCCTGAAGGATCTTGCGCCGCAGCGAGCGATTACAGCCGCTCTTTCAGCTTGCCGAGGAAAAGATCGATGACACGCTGATAATTGCCCGCGGCATGGCCGGCCGAATGCGGCGAGGCGATGACGTTCTCCATGTCCCACAGGGGAGAATCGGCCGGCAAGGGCTCATGTTGGAACACATCCAGGAAGGCGCCGGCAAGGTGGCCGGAACGCAGCGCGTCTATCAATGCCTGCTCCACCACCACGTCCCCCCGGCTGACGTTCACCAGGCTGGCGCCTTCGGGCAGCGCCGCCAGCGCGTCGGGCCCGACCAGCCGCATCGTGTCCTGGGTCAAGGGGCAGGCCAGGATCAGCCAATCCGCCCGGGGAAGCACGTCGGCCAGATCGCGGTAAGTCACCGTCGCCAAAGCCTGCGGCACGGGATCCGGGCCGTGCCGGGCCACGATGATGCGCAAGCCCAAGGCCGTCAGGAACTCGCCGATCAGGCGCCCTATGGGCCCCCAGCCCACGATCACGGCGGTCTGCCCCGCCAGGTCGGCGGGCTGGGTCAGGGAGGCCGCAAGCGTGCGCCACTTATGCTGCGACTGTTGACGCATGATCTGCGGGAAACGCCGGTTCAGCGCCAGCACGCCCGCCACGACAGTGTGGGCGACGGACTGCGCATTCACGCCCGAAGAGGGAGTGACCTCGACCCCGCGCGCCTGAAGCTCCCCGAAAATCGGCCTGTCCAGGCCCGCGGAATGGATATGCACCCATTTCAATTCGGGCGCATTGCGCAGTACGTCGTAGTAACGGGCCGTCAGGTCGTCCAGCACATGCTTGGTGGAGGTGCCGGTGATGTCGCGGCTGACCAGCGCCACATCGACCTGCCGCAGCAGCGCGTCGTCGGCATGTTCGAACTCGATCAGACGATAACGGGAACCGTCGGCCCACTCCGCCAAGCCGGGCCGCAGGCAAGCGGCGGCCTGGGCCGATACAAGAATATTGATGCACGGCATCGGGTGCTTCCCCGTACTTTATTGTTTGACCACGCCGGACTCGATCAGCACTTCCTTCCAGCGGTCATGCTCTTCTTTGACGAAGTCGCGGAACTGCTCGGAACTGCCGGGCATGGGATCGGCGCCCTGCTGGACCATCTGCTTGGAAACGTCGGGCAACTGGATGATGCGGTTGACGCTGTCGCGCAAGGTCGCGACGATTTCAGGCGGCGTACCCTTGGGCGCGAACAGGCCGAACCATGAGCCCGCCCGGAATCCCTTGAAACCGGCTTCGTCCATGGTGGGAACGTCGGGCAAGGACCTGGAGCGCTTGGGGCTGGACACCGCCAGGGGCTTCAGCTTGCCCGACTCGATCAGCGAGCGTACGGACGGAATGGTGGCAAACATGAACTGCACGCGTCCGGCCAGCAGATCGTTCAGTGCTTCGGCGCCCTTATAGGGGATATGAGTGATGTCCAGGTTCTGGAGCTTGCCCATCAGATAGCCCGACAGGTGGGACGACGTCCCGACGCCCGTCGAACTGTAGTTGAACTCGCCGGGCTTGCTCTTGATCTGCTTGGTCAGCTCGGCGATGTTGTCGATCTTCAGGTGCTCGGGCGCGACGACCAGCACATTGGGCACATCGGCAATCTCGGCGACAGCGATCAGGTCGGTCAGCGGATCGTAGGGAAGCTTGGTGAGCGTGGGGTTGATGGCGATGGGGCCGACGGAATCGATGATGAGGGTGTAGCCGTCGGGCTTGGCATTCACCACATAGGCGGTGCCGATATTGCCGCCCGCGCCGGGCTTGTTCTCGACCACGAAGGCTTTGCCGAATTCCTTGGTCATGTGGTCCGCGACCAGCCGCGCAAGGATGTCGGTGGTGCCCCCGGCCGAGAAGGCCACGATGATGCGGACGGGCTGCTCGGGATAGGCGGCGCGGGCCGGCGATGCCGCCAGGGCGAGGCCCGCGGCCAGCAAGGCGCATGTGGCCACCGAACTGCGCAGCACCGACTTGCCGCGGCTGAATAGCGTTTTGAATCTGTTCTTGTCTTGCATGGTTGTCTCCGATCTGATTTATTGTGGTTTTGAACTGCCTGTGTTTACGGCTCAGGTTTTGTAAGAAGGATCCAGGCGGTCGAGCTTGCGCAGCAGCGCGGGCCACTCCATCAGGCCATAGGGACGCCGTGTGCCGGGTTGATAATTGTTCCAGGTTTCTTCCAGGATCTCGGGCGCTACGGCGCGCAGCGGCGTATTGCACGACATGGCCGCCACTTGCGACCTGCAGGCCAGTTCCAGCCTGTGCATCCAGTTGAAGGTCTCGCCCACGCTGCGGCCCGCGACCAGCGCGCCGTGATTGCGCAGGATCAGGGCTTCGCCCTTGCCCAGGTCGCGCACCAGCGATTCTTTTTCCTCGTCCTTGAGCACCACGCCCACATAGTCGTGATAGCCGATCTTCAGGAAGCGCATTGCCGTCTGGGTTATGGGAAGCAGCCCGCACTCCAGCGCCGAGACGGCCATCGAGGCCCAGCTGTGCGTATGGATGATGCAGGCAACGTCGGGCCGGGCCTCGTGGATGGCGCTATGTATGACGTAGCCTGCCCGGTTGATGCCGTAGTTCAGCTCGCCGAAATCCGGTGAGGACAGGATGTTTCCTTCCAGGTCGATCTTGATGAGGCTGGAGGCGGTGATTTCCTCGTACAGCATGCCGTAGGGATTGATGAGGAAGGCTTCCTCGTCTCCGGGCACCCGCATCGAGATGTGGTTGGCCATCATGTCGGCCATGCCGTACAGCTCGACGAGCCGGTAACAGGCGGCCAGATCGATACGGGCCTGCCATTCTTCCGGGGAACACTTCGATTGCATCGAAGCGATTTTCAAACCGCTCATTGCCGTCTCCTGTCTATGTATTCTGACGGCCTTTCATGGCCGGACACCTGCCTGCTGACACAGCGAACCCGGGCCGACGGCCGATCTTTGAAGACTAAAGCGCATTGCGACGCCGTGCTAGTGTATGGCCCGGCAACGGGTGTTCACAAAGAGTGAAGCATTGATATTTGACGTATATAAGACAGGCAGTCTTTCGTCACTATGGACGATCAAAATGGAAACGGCCCGCAGCGCGTGATGGACTGCGAGCCGTCGACGATACCGATGCCATTGCCGCGCCCGTGCGCGGCAATGGCACCAGGTAGCCGCTATTTGATGGATTTCACGTTGGAAGACATGACGCCCGGCGTCTTCGAGGGTCCGGCCGTCATGCCGCCGCTGCCCTGATAGAAGAAATAGCAGGCGTCGGGCACGCGGGCCACCTCCCATTCGACGCATAGCTCTCCGTTATCCTTGATGGCCCATTTGCCCTTCAAGCTGCTGTTGGCAATGAATAGAGCGCCGCTCTCGCGTACGTCCCAGATGAAAATACGCTTGTCCGACAAACGCTCGTGCTCGACCTTTTTCCCCACCACGGTATTCTTGAGTTCCGCGGCGCCCAGATGGGCTTGCTGCGCACCCGCGGTGGGCACCCAACATGCTGCGACCAGACATGCAGCTGCGCAGTAAGAAGCTGGATTGTGTCGAATCATGGAGTCTCCTTTATGTGCCCCTCTACGGCGTTGGAGAGTGCCGAAACGGCGGGCGTAATGGTGGATGCTGCGTAATCGTTCGCACAATATCATGAGCTTTGTATCAAGACAATACAGATCTTTCCAATAAAACCTGCTGTAGGAAGCAAACGCCATCGCCCATGCCGGGGGGCCTGTCGGGCGCCCGCCGGGTCGAAGCGGCAAGAAGAAATCAACCCTCAATCCGGGTTCGACGGCTGATCCAGGATGAGCTCCACCCGGCGATTGGCGGCACGGCCCTGCTCGCTGTCGTTGCCGGCCAGCGGCCGGGTATCGGCATAGCCGATGGCCCGAAGGCGCGAGCTGTCTATGCCGTTGGCCTCCAGGTAGCGGACCACGCTGCCGGCGCGCGCGCCGGACAGCTCCCAATTGGAGGCGTAGCGGCCACCGCGCACCGGCACCGAATCAGTATGCCCTTCCACGGTGATGGCATAGGCGCTGTCCTTGAAGACGGGAACGAGGCGGCGCATGACGGCCAGGCCCTCCAGGCTGAGGTCGGCCTTGGCGGAGCTGTACAGAATTTCGCTATTGATGCGGAAGCTGATCGATTCCTTGTTCCGTATGATTTCGATGTCGTCGCCCAATTCGGGCAGGACCGGAGCGGCCAGGGTCGGCGGCTCCGCTTCTGCCGCCGGGTACAGCGGCGAGGTGCTGGCTGGCGCTTGCGGGTCATCGGGCGAAGCCATGACATGTTCGAGGATCGCTTCGGGATCGGCCTCGCCCAGGACGTAGTCGGGCGCATCCGACAGGAAGATACCCGCAGCGGGGTCGTCGGGCGAGGTGGATGGCTGTGCTCGAGCCGGCGGCGCATCCGGATCGACGGCCGGCCTGGTTTCCATCCGCGCCGCGGAAGAGGCTTCCGTCGAGCCGGAAGGCGAAGTCGGCGGCACGGCCGAAACCGGCCCGGAAGGCGGTGCAAGGGGCGGCGCAGGCAAGGCCCCTGGCGGGAGCGCTTCGGGGGCCGCCGCCAGCTCCGCTTGCCCGGGAAGCAGGCCGCTATGCGCCGGCAGCAAACCCGCCGTCGCGGGCAGCGGTGGATGCTTGGGCACCTGGCCCGACAAGGTCAGCATGGCCACCAGCAGCACCAGCAGCAAGGTGATCATGTCCAGGTAGGTCAGCAGCCAGCTCTCGGTTTCCTCCTGAGGCTCCGGCTCTACATACCACTTGTTGTGAATCGCCGGATTCATGGCGCCTTGGCTTGCGCCTGGGCGCGGCGGCCCGCACGGTCGTTGAGCTCATCCTCGTGCTGATGCATGAAGGAGTTCAGCGTTTCGCGCATCAGGGCGGGGCTGCGCTTCTGGCACATCATGGAAATGCCCTGCATGACCATGTTCATGACGATCATGCGCTGCTCGGTGCGCCGCTCCAGCTTGACGGCCACCGGCTTGAGCAGCAGATTGGCGAACAGGATGCCGTAGAAAGTCGTCATCAAGGCCAGCGCCATCTGCTGGCCGATGGCGGTCATGTCGCCGTCGCCCAGCAGGAACAGCAGGTTCACCAGGCCGACCAGCGTCCCCACCATGCCGAAGGCGGGCGCAAAACCCGCCATGGTCCGGAACAGCTGCGCTTCGGCGCGCTCTTTCGCGCGCAGGCGGGAAATGCGCCACTGCAGCAGATCGACGATATCCTGTTCAGGCGTCATATCGATGACCAGTTGCACGCCCGTCTTCAGGAAGGGATTGGATACGCCCTCCAGCGCGCTTTCGACCTTGCGGATGTCGCCCTTCATCCACAGGCGCGAGATGGCGATCAGGTCGTCGATGTCCTGCTCGGTATACATGCGCTCGTTGCGCAGCACCGTGCCGATCAGCCGGAAGATGCGCAGCACTTCGCTTAATGGATAACTGATGAAGGTTGCCGCCAGCGTGCCCAGCACAACGATGCCCAGGCTGGGCAGGTCAACGAACAGCGCGGCGTCTTCAGCCGAGAAGGCAAGCACCGCGGCCAAAAGAAGAACGCTGCCGACGATGCCGATCAGAGTGGATGGATTCATGAGGCCGTATTGTACTTGGGCCGCGGCCCGGGATACGGCCTGCTCTGTATGGGAATATCAGCCTTTTTTATAGTTTTGCCTTCGGGGCCGGCCGGCCTCAGTCCTGGTCGACCGGAAACAATTTCACGCCGATCAAGGCCGCGACGCCCAGCGCCATCAGCGCCAAGCCGTAATAGCTGCTCGCGGTGATCAGGCCAAAAGCGTTGGTCATGATACCCGCCAGGATGGCCGGCAGACAGAAAGCCAGATAGCTGAGTATGTAGTAAGCCGCCATCAATCCCGCCCTTTCATGCGGCTGTGCCAGGGGCAGCAGGGTGCGCAAGGCACCCAGGAATCCGATCCCGAAGCCGAAGCCGGCCACGATCGTGCCCAGGAAGAACAGGACTGCGGATGTACTGTGTATGGCCCACAGGGTGGCCCCCACCCCCGCCACCAGAGCCACCGTCCCGGATGTGAGCATGCGCTGAGCAGGCCAGGCGCGCAACAGAAGTACGGACACGGCGGCGCTCATGGTCAGGACAAAGATCAGCACGCCGCCTACGACGGGCGAGTGCATGCCTGTGACCCGCCCGGTCAGCGTGGGCCCCAGCGAGAAGTAGAAGCCCCCCAACGCCCAGGCGGCGACGTCGATGGGGGCGACCAGCAGCAGCGCTTTCCAGGCCTGCCGCGGCACGCTGATCGTGGGCAGCATCGCAGCCAGCGCTCCCGGGCGCCTGCCTGCGGTTTCCGGCAAGAAGCAGGCGGCGATCACCAAAAGGATAAATACGACGGCCAGGACCAGGAAACTCAGTTGCAGAGGCGCGGGAGCGAACTGCACCAGCATGCTGGTGCCCAGGGCCCCGACCGCCAGGCCTACCATGGGCGCCACGCTGTTGATCAGAGGACTGCGCTGGCGGTCCAGATCCATCAGGCCCGCCGCCAGCACGCTGGTGGCGGTACCGGTCGCCACGCCCTGGATCAATCGGGCAAGAATCAGCAAGGGCACGGATGTGGCGGCCATGAACGCCACCATGGCTATCGCTTCGATCAGCAGCGCGCCAATAATGACCGGTCGGCGCCCGATGTGATCGGATAACGAACCCAGCACCAGCAAGGCCAACAGCAGCGCGATGGCATAGACGCCAAAGATGACTGTCAGGGTGATGGCCGAAAAGCCCCATGCCTCGCGATAGACGCTGTACAGCGGGGTGGGCGCGCTGGAGGCAGCCAGAAAAGCCAGCAGGATGAGCGTTTGCAGCCGCAATGCGCCGGGATGGCTGATTGAACGCGACTGCCGCGATTCGCAAGAGGAGACGGCCGAAGAAGAGCAGGATGACATGACTGTTTCCGAAGAGAACATAAATATGATGATCGTCATATAGTATGACGATCATCATATTTATGGCAAGCTTATTTGCACGCGATGTATTTTTTCTGCGATCTATGCGTCGGGCGAATCCGGCGTGGTTTTAGGCGTGCTGTTTTCCAGCCAGTCCACGCCGGATTCGCCGTGCCCCGTCAGCCACTCGTTGGCTTTTCGGAAATGCCCGCAGCCGATGAATGGCCGGGGCGGCCGCAAGGCGGACAAGGGCGACGGATGATTGGCCTTGAGAACAAGGACCGGGCCGGCCGGCGGATGCGATTTAAGCAAGGCCTCTTTGGATTGGGCATGGGCGCCCCACAACAGCAGCACCTTGGGACGGGCTTCGCGCAAGACACACTGGATGATGGCGTCGGTAATGATCTCCCAGCCTTGCTTGGCATGCGAGGCCGGCGTGTGCGCCTCGACGGTGAGCGAGGTATTCAACAGCAGCCCCCCTCGCCGTGCCCAGCGCAGCAGGCTATGGCGCTGCTTCACGAACTCGTCGGGGTACTCCTTGGCCAGTTCCGCGAACATATTTCGAAGGCTGGGCGGTATGGGGCAAAAATCAGGCACCGAAAAGGCCAGGCCTTGCGCCTGGTTCGGCCCGTGATAGGGATCCTGACCGAGTATGACCACTTGCACGTCTTGTGGAGCGATTTCCAGCAGAGCCCGGAAGGGGCGCAGGGGAAATATCTGAACACCCGCGGCAAGGCGGTCTTGCAGAAGCGCGTCCAGTTTATGCAGCGTCTGCTGCTCGCGATCGCCGGCAAAGGCATCCTGCCAATCCTGCGGCAAAGCGCGAAGATGGGCGAACAGGTCGCCCTGAAAAGCATTCTGGGCCTGGGCGGAAGAGCCGGGGGCCGATGTCGACGCGTCTTCGTTTTTCATGGATTTAATGCTAGCACAGCGGCGCGCATCTGTTCCCTATGTATCATTCGCCTATATCGGTAGCGGACTCCATAAGGTGCTTGAATGATCGGCAACATAAATACGCTTTTCGGCCGGCTGCGGCTGAAGCAACTCAATTTGATCATCGCCATCGGAAAACATAATTCGCTGCGCAAAGCGGCCGCCGAACTGGCCATGACTCAATCGGCCGCCAGCAAGGCCCTGCGCGAAGCGGAACTGATACTGGGCGACATGCTGTTCGAGCGCAGGAGGGATGGCCTGTACGCCAATCAGTTCGGAGAGTGCGCCATCAACTATGCCCACATCATCCGCAAGGACGTCATCGCGCTGTCCGATGAGCTAAGGGAAATAAAGACGGGGCAAGGCGGCCGGATACGGGTGGGCGTCATCATGGGCGGCGTCCCGAAAGTGTTGAAGGACGCCATCAACAAAGTGTGCGGCCTGAACAAGGACATCGTCGTCGAAATCCATGAAAGCACCAGCGCCACGATGCTGGGCATGCTTAACAGCGACAAGCTGGACATCGTCATCGGGCGCACCAGCGTCAGCCAGCACGCCGACAATTACGACTACATACACCTGGCCGAAGAAGACGTCTCCATCGTTTCGGGCAATGGCAACCCCTTGACCCGAAAGAAGAAGCTGGCCCTGTCCGACCTGAAGGACGCGCGCTGGCTGGCCTATCCGCAGCGCTCGCCGCTGAACATCCTGCTGAAGCAAGAGCTGGAGCGCGCCGACATCAACAGCTTCACAAGCCCCATCGAAACGGCCTCCACCTTCGTCACCATCACGCTGCTTAGCGGCAGCGACGATTTCGTTGCGCTGATTCCCTCAGACATCGCCTCGTTCTTCGCGGCCCATGGCGTCGTAACCGTTCTGCCGATACAGCTGCCTTCACGCTCGCAGCCATTCGGGCTGATAACCCGAAAGCAGGGCAACCTGTCTCGGGCCGCGAAATCGCTTATCGACGCCATCCTTGCATCCCGGGAAATGACGCGGATGCAAGGAGGGGCATCTTAGAACGCGCTACGCTATTTTCCCCAGCGCAGCACCATGGGGTCCAGTCTCTTGGCGGTTTCGATCAGGCCGTCCCGGGTTTCTTTCGTCATGGCGGGGAAGGGATGCCGGCCGGCGGCGCATTTGATGATGCCGCCTTCTTGCATCAGCGCCTTGCTGGTCAGGATGCCGCCCTGGCGGTTCTCGTAGTTGATCAGCAGCAGCCATTGCTGGTAAAGCTGGACCGCGCGCTCACGGTCGCCTGAAAAATAGGCATCGAAGATCAGCTTGATGCCGTCGGGATAGCCCCCGCCGGTCATGGCGCCGGTCGCCCCCGCGTCCAGGTCGGGCAACAGCGTGATGGCCTCCTCGCCGTCCCAGGGCCCCTCGATGGCATCGCCGCCCAGGCGTATCAGTTCCCTCAGCTTGTTGGCCGTTCCGGGCATCTCGATCTTGAAATAGGAGACATGCTCGATCTCGCGCGCCATCCTGGCCAGGAAGGGAGCAGTCAGATTGGCGCCGCTCATGGGCGCGTCCTGGATCATGATGGGAATGTTCACCGCTGAGGACAGGCGATCGAAGAATTCGAAGATCTGGTTCTCGCCGCAACGTATCGTCGCGCCATGGTACGGGGGCAGCAGCATGACCATGGCGGCGCCATGATCCAGCGCGTGCTGGTTGCGCGCCTGGCAGATGTCGGTGCTGTAGTGCGACGTCGTCACGATGACGGGAATGCGGCCGGCCACGCGCTTCAGGATGGTCTCGGTCAGTATCCGGCGCTCATCGTCGCTGATGGCGAACTGCTCGGAGAAATTGGCCAGTATGCTCAGGCCGTCGGAGCCCGCATCGATCATGAAATCGACGCAACGCTTCTGCCCTTCTAGGTCAAGCTCTCCGTTTTCGTGGAAGATGGTCGGGACGACCGGGTATACGCCCTTGTAGCGGGCCTTGCTGTATTGTGTATTCATAAAAAGCTCGGAAAAGGAAATAAACGATAGGAAACAAGCCCATGGGGCTCACGTGATAGCGCTTGATTGCCATGGCATGAATTCGTTCTGGCTATAACAGCAAAGTCTTGCCTAAGCCGCCCAGGGTGTCTATTGAATTATTGCGAATTTGCGTTCGCTTTCCGGCATCTCAACCTAAGCGCATAGAGGAGAAAAGCTGTTCGCTAAACTTCCACACACAAACCTAGGGGAAAACCATGATGGGCAGCGGCCAGGCAGGACATGGCTCCGCCCTATGCAGAGGCGGCGGCATCCGGCTGGAAATCGATTTGAAGCCGTAATCGGCCTGGGTTACTCTGTTGGTTCTTTCAAGAAGGAGTACACACTTATGGCACAAGCCTCGGCCCGGCACATCCTCGTATCCACCGAAGAAAAGTGCAATGAACTGAAAGCCGCCATCGAAGGCGGCGCGGATTTCGCACAGGTTGCAAAAGAGAATTCCAGCTGCCCGTCCAGCCGCGACGGCGGCAATCTTGGCACTTTCGGTCCCGGCCAGATGGTCAGGGAGTTTGACGAGGTGGTGTTCAGCGCCCCCGTCAACGTGGTGCAAGGCCCCGTCAAGACGCAATTCGGCTACCACTTGGTGGAAGTCACCAGCCGCGAAGACTGATTGCGCCCTGCGGCCGGCCGGTCACCCGGCCGCTGCGGCATCGCGCTTGCGGCGCAGGCGCGATGCCCATATTTTCAAGCGCGCATAGGCGATCACGACGCTGGTTGCGCTTAACGCCACCCCGCCCAGGCTGAGCAGAATCAAGGCGACCTTGCGCGCCACGTCGGCATCCAGCATCGAAGGCATGTCCCAGCTATGCAGGAAATTGAAGAGCCAGCGGCCAGTCCGTTGCGCGCGGCTGGAGCTCAATTCTATGCTGCCGGTATGCGGATCCAGATAGAGCCAGGTTTTATCGCTGTTGTCGAACGCAACACACAGCACCGGCAGGCGCCTTTCGGCGCCACCGTACATCGACGCCTGATCTCGATGGAAGTAATAGCGGTCGTACTGATAGTGCCATCGGGCCGATGCGACAGGAGCTTCGATTGCGCGCCGCCCCGCCTTCAACAGCATGCTCTCGGGCCATTGTTCAATGACTTTGCTGGATGAGCCGTCCGGTACGATCAGCCGGGTCGAGTTGCCGCCGTCGCGGGCCAGCAGGAATGGCGTTCCGGCCAGGACGCGCCACTCGATCTCCACCGCATGAAAGCGCTGCCGCTCCAGCATGGACAAGGCTGCGGGCACGTCCAGCGCCAGCCGCTCGGTGCCTGGCACGCCGCCCCGATACGCAGTCAGCTTGGGCCGGGCCTTCGCATCGAAGATGGCAAGGGGATTCATCGACATCAGGCCGCTGAATATCCAGGTGCAGGTGATGGCCGCGAAAGCCAGGCCCAGCAGATGATGCCATCGCAAATAGCCCGCCCGGTAAGGCGAGCGGGAACCCGACTTGTAGGGACGGCTGAAACGCCAGCGCCATAATCCGGCCAGCGTGCCGGTTACCGCCGCGACCACGCCTATGCCGGACAAGGCAATGACGATCCAGGACCAGACGGGATCGATGGGACGGTCGCGGAACATATACAGCCAGTGCAGCCAGGCGCCGACGTAGTTCCAGGCCCGCTCGGCACGCGGCGCATCCATGACGACCTGCCCCGTCGTATCCGATACGTAAAGCAGGGTGTGGGCGGCATCGTCCATCTGGACGCGATGCAGAGGCCGGTGCGCATTCAGCGTCCCCGAATGCGTCCAGCGGTCCTCCATGACCTTCCCCCGATACGATGGGTCGCCGCCCGGAAGATAAGACTCCGCGGCCCGCAGGGCCCGCCGCTCATCGACGGGCCCTGCGGGCTCGCCCGTAAGCGCATCGACGGTCAGGTAGCGGCCATTGCCCTGCCGCAGGCGGTAGTGGGGCTTGCCCGCAATGGAAGTCAGCACGATTTCCTGGACGGCTTCAGGCTTGGCGGCCAGCCGCAACGCCTGCTCCACCGGCAGGCAGCAGCCCGCGGCCTGCAGCACGGGCAGATTATGCAGGCGCTCCTGGGGCATCAGCTTGGGATAGCCGATGAACAGCATGACGACGCCGCTGACGAACCAAAGCGCCATCAGTATGCATGCGGCGACACCGGTCCATCGATGAACCAGATACACCATGCGCTTGAAGCGCGTCCAGAATGTACTCATGAAGACACTCCGGCGTCAGAACCGGTAGGCGGCAGTCAGCTCGACACGGCGCCCCGGCCCCTGGAACCACTGAGTCTGGTTGTAGTACACCGTTTCCACGTAGCGCTTGTCGAACACATTGAAACCGCGCAGCGACAGGGTCAGGTCGCGTCTGGGCTTCCACTGCAAGGCCAGGTCGGTGGTGGTGTAGGCCGGCAGCTCCAGCGTATTGGCGCGGTCGGCGTAGCGCTTGCCCACATAGCGCAGTCCGGCGCTTGCCGTCCAGTCAGGCAGGAAGCGCCAGCTGACCCAGGCATTGGCCAGGCGCTCGGGCACATCGGTCGGCACGTTGCCGTTGCGCGAGACGGCAACGCCCTTGACCGATTCCGAAAAATCATCGTAGCGGGCGCGCAACATGGCCACATTGGCGTCGATGCGCCAATCGGAAGCCAGCTCCAACCCCACCGTGGCCTCGATTCCCTGCGACGACTGCCGGCCGACCTGCACGCTTCGGGTCGGATCCGACACATCGCGGGTCACCAGGTCATCCTTGACGATGCGGTAGGCCGCAAGCGTCCATTCGCCCTTGCCGTCCCAGAATGCCTGCTTGGCGCCGATCTCGACCTGGCGGCCGGTGGACAGGTCGAAGTCCTGATTGGCCGGCGACAGCATGAGCAAGGCGCTGACGGGATCGGCGGCAACGGAATACTGCGCGTAGACAGCCAGATCGGGTACGATTTCATAGACGGTTCCCACTCGCCATCCCACATTGGAGAACCGCTTGTCCAGAACCTGCCGGCCCACCGTCAGGTCGCGCCGCGTGACATCGGCATGGTCGTAGCGCAGTCCGCCCAGCACGGACCACTTGTCGGTGAGTTCCAGCCTGTTCTCGGCGAAAAGCGAGTACTGGAACGCCTTGTTCCGATACTTGGGCGCCGCCGGGTCCACGTCCAGGAAACCGCCCCGGTCGAAGTCGTAAAGGTCGACGATGCTGGACCCCGAGTACGGCGAGTTATTCGAGTGCTTGAAGGCGCTTTGATTTACGTCGAAGCCCACCGACACCTGGCTGGGCAAGCCAAAGACATGCGTATCGAACTTAAGGTCGGTGGTATTGCCGATTTGCGTTTGCTCGTGCCGGATGTCGGTATAGCTGCTGCGGCGGATCCGCCCGCTGTCAGGCAGATAATCGTAATACTCGGCATTGCGCCAATGGCGATCGCTTTCTATATGATAAAGGCGGCTTTGCACCGTTGTCGCATCGTTGGGGATCCAAAGCGCCGACAATTCCGCCCATTGGTCTTTGTAATCGATGGATGCATCGCCGACGTTGTAGTTCTTCTTGCGCAGGGCATCGTCCTGCTGGCCGTTTATCAGCGGCATGCCGAAGTAGCGCTGGGGCTTCTGCCAGCCCTGGGCCAGGCTGAGCGTCAGGCTGAATTCGGGCGACACGTCCAGGCGCAGGGCTCCCGAGAGCGACAAATTGCGTGACCGGCCCATGTCCACCCACCCATCCGATCGGTTGCCGCTGGCATCGAAGCGGTAGGACCATCTGTCATCGATGGCACCGCCGCTGCCAAAACCCAAGCGTTGTGTATTGTCGCTGCCTATCGTTCCCTGGATCTCGTTTTCCACCGGACCCCGGCCGGGCTTCTTGGGAATGACATTGACTACGCCCCCTATGGCGCCTTCCCCATAGATGACGGAGGCCGGGCCACGCAGCACTTCGATGCGCTCGACCGCCCAGGTATCGAAAGGATAGGTGATGCCGATGCCGCCGTACTGGCGCTTGCCATCGTACAGTTGCATGACCGAGGACGAGCCGGTGAAGCCGCGCGCCGACAGCGCCTGGCCGCCATTGCCTGGATGTCCCACCGCGCTGATTCCCGGCGAACGGCTGATGGCGTCCGTCAGGCTGGCATCGCCCTTCTCGTCCAGTTGTTCACGGGTAATGACGCCGACGCTGGCCGGGGTTTGCAGCACGGTAAGGTCGAGCCCCGAGCCGGTGGACGTTTCCTTGGCCAGCTCGCCCACGCCACCGGCGGTGACGGAGATGGCTGGAAGCTGTGGAACGGAATCGGCGGCGTATAAAGGAGCGGATGCCAGAACGAACGGCAGAATGCGCGCTGCGGCGCGCGCGGTACGAGCAGGATTGCGAAGCATGAAAAAACCTCGGGATTTTCGATAATGGATACCGGCATCGCCAGACGCCGGCACAATAAGGACGAATCAGGCGAGGTTGACAGGAGGGGCGCGCGACCCGAGCGGGGGGCCATACGCCGCAAGCGGCGGCAAGGCCGTGAAAAAGACCGGCGAGGGCGTGTCCCGTCCCTGTTCGGAAGGCAGGTCCGGCATCGGCATGGCCGGAATCATGGCCTGAGAGGCGATCAACCCGAAGGGGCAGTTGTCCGCGGGAGAAAGCTTCTGTCCGGCCGGGCTGTCGGACTCATCGGGCAGATCGAGGGTGGTGAACGCTGTGCCGCCACCCGCTGTGCAAAGCGTCAGGACAAGCTTGCCGCTTTGCAACGCCTTGACGTCCGGCATGAAGCCGACAGGCAGGAAGGCCCGGCACGCGAACGCCGCAACCGTCAGCCACAGCAGGAACTGCCGGCCAACAGAAGTGGGGCGAGAGGATGCGCGTCCGGGAAACATGGACGAAATGCTAGCACGATTACTTCCGTTCCAGCTTGATATTTATCCAAGGCGGCGCAGCGGGTCCTGGCGGTAGTATCGTGCAAGCAGGCCATACCATTCGGGCAGCGACCTGGCCAGGGGCTCCGGATCGATGAAGAAAGCTTCGGTGCTGACGGCGAAGAATTCGGCGTTGTCCGTGGCGGCGTAGGGATCCATCGGCAAAGCGTCGTACCAGGCCGCCCCCGCCTCGGATTCCGGGTCGACATCCCCGGGAATCGCCTCTTCCACCGCATCCAGCGCGTCGTTGAAGCGGTCGAAGGATTCGTCCAGCACTTTCCTCCAGTACGCGGGCCGGATATCGGGATGCGCGGAAAGGCCGGGCATCCCGTCGGCGGATCCGGCATACAGGTCGATCTTGTGCGCGAATTCGTGGATGACGACGTTCATTCCCGGCGCGCCGCCGGGCGCGGCGTCTTCCCACGACAGGATCAGGGGCCCTCCTTCCCAGGCCTCGCCGGATGCCTCTTGGACATATTCGTGGACGACGCCGCTTTCATCGACGTCGTTGCGCGGTATGAGGAAGCCGCCAGGGTAGACGATGATCTCGGTCCAGCCCTCGTACAGCACAGGATCCAGCTTGAGTACGGGCAGCGCGGCCTGGATGGCAATGGACAGCATGATCTCGTCGGTGACCTCCAGGCCGTGCGCGCCGCTGAACGTCTTGCTGGCCAGCAGCCAGGCCGCCCGCTGGCGCAGGGCCTCGTCGTCCTCGGCGGAAAGGCCCGCCAGGAAGGCATGTCTGGCGACCGCGCGTCGCCAGACATCGGGGGAGATAAGCGCCAGTTCGCGCGCTACCTGCCGCTGCGTCGCGCCCCGGCCCAAAAGCCACCTAAGCATGTTTTCCCCTTTTCACCAGGCCGCCCGCCGCCTTCAGGATGGAATCGGTCAGGAAGTCCATGGCCTGCGAATGCACCCGCCAATGCTGCCAGTACAGCGGCACATCTTCCGAGGCCCGGGTGCGCAGCGGTACCAGGCGGCCCTCGTCCAGTTCCCGCTGCACCAGCGGCAGCGGATTCATGGTCCAGCCCAGGCCGCTCAATGTGGCCTGAACGAACGCCCGCGACGACGGCAGCCACCATACAGGAGGCTGCCAGGATGCGCCGCCCATGATTTTTTGCGCGAAACGGGCCTGCATGGCGTCCTTGCGGTTGAACACCAGCACAGGCGCCGTGGCCAGGCTGCGCGCGTTCACGCCCTGCGCAAAGTATCTTTCGTGGAACTGCGGCGAGCAGGTGGCCATATAGCGCATGCTGCCCAACGCGTGGATGCGGCAGCCCTGCACCGGATCGGCCAGCGTGGTTACCGCGCCAAGCACGGCACCGTTGCGCAGCAGGGCCGCCGTGTGATCCTGGTCTTCGGACTGCAGGTCCAGCGTGGCGTTCGTGCCGGCGGCGAAGAGCTCGGCCGCGCGCATGAACCAGGTTTCCAGGCTGTCGTGGTTGACCGCCACCGCAATGCTGGCCGCCGTGGCGGCATCGTCCAGCCCAAGGCGGCCCAAGGCGTCGTGCTCCAGCAGCGCGGTCTGTTCCGCCAGTTGAACCAGCACCCGCCCGTCGGGCGTGGCTTCGGCCGGCACGCCGCGCTGCACCAGCAATCGTCCCATGCGCTCTTCCAGCGATTTGATGCGCTGCGAAATGGCGGACGGCGTCACGCTGAGCGAGGCGGCCGCGCGCTCGAAGCTGCCTTCGCGAACCACGGCCGCCAGCGCTCTCAGATTGCCATGGTCGATTTTCATGACGGTTTTTTTGGTGAATTAGCGTTGCTTAATATAGTTAAATTAATTTAGCTTTATTTTACCCAAGCCACAAGCCAGAATATCCCTGTTGCCTTGAACGCCTCCTGCGCGCAGGGCCTCTGCACTCCCCCCACCTGGATTTTCGGCCATGTTTTCTTTCGCATCTCTTCCATCGCTTGCCGCCTGGGCCAGCGGCACCGCCACCGGCTTGGGGTTGTTCGCGGTGGTCGGCGCACAAAGCGCCTTCATCCTGCGGCAGGGCCTGATGCGCGCCCATCTGCTCAGCATCCTACTGACCTGCGCGCTGATCGACGCGGTCTTCATCTTCGCCAGCGTCTGGGGCCTGCAAACCGTGGCGGGCTGGTTCCCCTGGCTGACCGACGCCATACTGTGGTTCGGTGTCGCCTTCCTGGGCTGGTATGCCTTGCAATCGGCAAGACGCGCACTGCAATCGGGCGCGGGCCTGGCCACTGCGCGCCGCGCCGCGCCCTCACGCCGGGCCGCCCTGCTGGGCGCGGTCGGCTTTACCCTGCTGAATCCGCATTTCTGGCTGGACATGATGGTGGTGGGGTCGCTGGCTTACAGCTTTGCGGAGTCCCGCCTGTGGTTTGCGGCGGGCGCGCTTTCGGCCAGCATCACTTGGCTGGCCGTGCTGGGAGCGGGCTCGCGCCTGTTCGCGCCGGTGTTTTCCAACCCACGCGCCTGGCGGATTCTGGATGGCGTTATCGCCCTTGTGATGGCATGGCTGGCCATACGCCTGGCGTATGGCGGCATCTAGAGGACTGCGGGGATGGCCCCTATTCATGCAAAAAAACTGCGGGCGCACCCGCAGTCTTATCGAAGAACAGGCTCTTGCGGCCCGGCTTATTCGATGGTGATATTGCGCTCTTTGATGACCTTGGCCCATGTCGCCGACTCGCTGGCGATATAGTCCTTGAGCTCCTGGCGGGTGCCCGGCATGGGCGTCAGGCCGATCTTGACGAGCTCATCGTGCACATCGGGCGATTTCAGCACTTTGACCAATTCCTGGTTCCAGCGCTCGAGTATGTTTTCGGGCGTCTTGCCGGGCGCGACGAAAGCGTACCAGTTCGTGGCGTTGAAGCCCGGAAAGCCCGATTCCGCAATCGTGGGCACGTCGGGCAGGGCTTCGGAGCGTTCCAGGCCCGTGGTGGCCAGTGCAATGACCTTGCCCGTGGCGATATGGGGTGCGGCCGAAGACGGCGTGGAGTAATAAGCGCCCACCCGGCCGCCCACCACGTCGACCAGAGCGGGATTTCCGCCCTTGTAGGGGACGTGGAGAATATCGACGCCCGCACGCTGGTTGAACAGCTCGCCCGCCATATGCGAGGCCGACCCGACACCCGTCGAGGCATAGTCCAGATCGCCAGGTTTGGATTTTGCCAAGGCGATGTACTCGGCCAGTGTCTTGACCTTCAGCGTGGGATTCACCACCAGGACATTGGGAAAGTTGACGCCCATGGTGATGGGAGCCAGGTCTTTTTCGGGGTCGTAGGGCAGCTTCATCAGGTGGGGGGCGATCGACAAGGGGCCGATGGAACCCAGCAATATCGATGAACCGTCCGGCTTGGCGTTGGCCATGAGCTGATGGGCGATGTTGCCGCCCGCACCCGGTTTGTTCTCAACCACGACCGAAATACCGAGGTTTTCGGACAGCTTCTTGGCGATGATGCGCGCTGCGGTGTCGGTACCTCCGCCCGCCGCGAAGCCGACCATCAGGGTAACGGGCTTGTCCTTGGGAAATTCCTGCGCCGATACCGGCGAGGCGGCCAACGCCGTGAGGAACCCTGCGGCACACAGCCCCGCAAACAGGCGTGATCTGATCATAATAGTCTCCAGTGTTTAAAGTAGTAAAAACCGGCTTGGGTCAGTCGCCCAGGCCGAGTCGATTGGGCCGCCTTTTTTCGATGGCGCTTTTCAGCAACGCCGCAGCCCTGAAAATACCATGTGCAAACTTCCCATAGGGCATGGTCAGGAAAAAAGCCATCACCACCCCCAGATGCAAGGCCAGCAGCAGCGCCATCGCGCCCGTATCGCGGTAGGCCAGCAGCGCCAGGCCGCTCAGGCTGATCAGGAAAAGCAGGACGATGAACCCCCTGTCCATGGGCCGCTGCGCCGCATCGCCATGCATTGGATGGCGCTTGATGTTAAGCCACAGCAGGCCGGCCGGCCCGATCAGCAGGCCGATACCGCCGAAGATGCCCAGCTGGACGGGAAGGCTGAGTATCGGATACGGCGCCTGATAGTCCAGCAGATAATGGTACAGCGTGGCCACCGATGTGGCGGCGAAACAGAGCAGGAAGCCGTAAAAGGTGAAGTGGTGGAAACGGCGGCGCCATAGCGAAAACCGGTCATCTTCGTTGTTGCAGCCCTCGCCGTGTCCGCCGTCCAGGTACTTCAGGGCCAGCACGTTTTTCGTGGCCTCGACAGCCGCCGCCCCCGTGTCCGGCCCCGCCGGCGGCGACACGCCCCGCCAGAACCGGGCCACGCCGATGCCCAGGGCCACCACCGCAAACAGGAACACCGTCCCGAACATCAGGACCAGCGTATTGTGCGGAAAGACGGCATAGAAGTCGCCCGCCAGCGGCTCGTGGAACAGCGAACCATTGACCAGCAGCGTCAGGATCAGGAACAGGGCCAGGCCAGCCGCGCTGGCCAGGGCCGTCGTCAAGCCGGCGCGCTTGTACAGGGCCCCCAGGGCCGGCGGCCAGGCAAAGTCGGAATACGTCTGCATCCGAACGGTCGCCATGGCCTTGGGCACATTGACCGCGAATTCATGCGGTGGCGCATACTGGCAGGAATGCAGGCAGGCGCCGCAGTTATGGCACAGGTTCGCCAGGTAATGGATGTCGGCCTTGTTGAATTCCAGCAAACGCGTCATGGCCGGAAAGACGGCACAGAAGCCTTCGCAATAGCGGCAGGCGTTGCAAATGGTCATGACACGGTCGACTTCCGCTTCGTCGGTCGTCAGCGGTGGAAGGGCGGGATGGGCCAGCGATGCCGCCTCCCGGGTCAGTGCTTCAAGCTGCTGCATGTTCTTTTCCTGGATGTAGCGTTTTTTCCTCTTGGCCGCGGCTGCCGCTCAGGGCCGCGGCGGCGGCCTGCGTGCCCGCAATACGGCCGAAGGCCGTGCCTATGCTCATTCCCACGCCGGCGGTATAACCCTGCCCCAGCACATTGCCGGCCATCACCTCTCCCGCCGCGAACAGATTTCCGCTGGGGCGGCCATCGAAATGCACGGCGGCGTTCTCGTCCACCTTGACGCCGAGATAGGTGAACGTGATTCCGGGCCGCAAGGCGTAGGCATAATAGGGCGCGGTATCCAAAGGACGGGCCCAGTGCGTCTTGGCGGGCTCCAGGCCTTCGGTATGGCAATCGTCCAGGACTTCATGGTTGAAATCGCCCATGCGACAGGCCGCGTTGTAGCTGTCGACGGTTTCCATGAAGGTCCGCTCATCCAGGCCCAGCCGGCGCGCCAGCTCCGGCAATGAGTCGGCCTTCTCGCCCGGGAACACGGGCGGCATGAAGCGGCCCACGGCCTTGGCATCGATGATGGAATAAGCGATCTGGCCGGGCTGCTTGGCAACCAGCCGGCCCCAGATGGCATAGCGCTTGGGCCAGAAGTCCTCGCCTTCATCGTAGAAGCGCCGCGCATCGCGGTTGACGACAATGCCCAGCGACACGCAATCGACCCGCGTGCAGATGCCCCCGTCGTACAGGGGCGCGCGGGCGTCGATGGCCACCGAATGGGACTGGGTGGGATCGCCGATGGCGTCGGCGCCCGCATCCAGCAGGAACTTGAGCAGCACGCCCATGTTGAAACGCGTGCCGCGTATCAGGAAGTTGTCGGCAGGCCATTCGCCCGCCTCGTTCTGGCCCCAGGCTTCACGCAGCCATTCCCGGTTCGATTCGAAACCGCCACTGGCCACTACACAGGCGCGCGCTTCGATGCGTTCGCTGCCGATGCGGGCCGCGACGAAACGGTCTCCGTCCAGTTCCAGCGCATCGACCGGCGCATCGTAGCGTATCTGCACGCCCAGGTTCTCGGCGCTGCGGTAATAGGCGTTGACCAGTGCCTTGCCGCCGCCCATGAAAAAAGCGTTGGTGCGCGCCACGTGCAAGGTGCCCGACAGCGAGGGCTGGAAGCGCACGCCATGCTTGCGCATCCAGTCGCGACAGGATGACGAGGCGCGTATCACCAGGCGTGCCAGCTTCTCGTTGGTGATGCCGCCGGTTACCTTGAGCAGATCCTGCCAGAACTCCTCTTCGGGATAGGCGTCGACCAGCACGTCCTGGGGCGCGTCGTGCATGCAGCGCAGATTGCGCGTGTGCTGGGAATTTCCTCCGCGCCACTCCTTGGGCGCGGACTCCAGGATCATGACACTTGCGCCCGCTTCGCGAGCCATCAGGGCCGCACACAGGGCGGCATTTCCGCCGCCGATTACGAGTACATCCAGCATCGTTCACTTCCCGGGAGAGTCCAGGGCACAAGCCCCTTCGCTCAAGGCCGCGCCAAAAAACGCCAAGAATAGAAACAATATGTTCCCTGCGCTAGTGGGACGTATCGCAACAGCCCTTCATGGTTCGTGAATAGAAGCCCCCGTCCAACGCCCTTCGCGCACCAGGCGCAGAGCGACGTCGCGCATCACGACACGCGTCGCCAGCCCGGCCGGCGAAAGCTCGTCATCGGACAGGCTGACGAGGAGATTGCGGCGGGTCAGGCCTGGATCGGAGATTTCGGACATCAGAAAGGCCTTGTCGGGCAGGCGCGCAATCGCCGCGCCGGGCTGTATGGTGGCCACCAGCCCCGCGCCGACGGCATCCATCAGCATGGCCAGCGAGTCGATTTCCATGGCGATGTTGATGCTCAGGTCCTGCTGGCCTATGGCCCCCGCCAAGAGGGAGCGCAAGCCGTGCATATTGGTGGGCATGACCAGGGGCAGACTGGTCAGCCCCGCCAGCCGTACCTTCTTCTGCTTGGGGAAACCCTTGAAGCCCTTGGCGGCGATCACGAACAGGCGCTCGTCCAGCAGGGGCATGACCGACCATCTCCGGCCCGCTTCGCTGTTGAACACGATGGCCAGGTCCAGTTGCCGCGCATTCAGCATATTCATCAGATGGCCGGACAGGGATTCGACCAGATGGAAACGCACGTCGGGATAGCGCTCGCGCATCGCCAGCATAAGGGGCAGGCCCATGACCGCCGCCGTGGTGGGCGCCATGCCCACGCTGACGTGCCCCGACAGTCTGGCCTGCTGCGCCGCCCGGGCCGCTTCGTCGACGTGGCGCAGGGCCAGCTGAGCCTGCCTGAAGAAGGCCAGGCCGGCGTCGGTCGGCACGACTCCGGTGCCCGTGCGCTGCAACAGGCGGGTGGCCAGCTCGGACTCCAGGCGGCTGATCTGCTGGCTGAGCGCGGACGTGACCACGCCCAGTTCGCGGGCGGCCTTGCCCATGCTGCCCGCTTCGACCACACAGGCGAAATAGCGAAGTTGACGGATTTCCATACGGACGATTGTAGCGGCTGGCCAGCCTGAAACGGCATGGGGATTGCTGGCGGAGAGCCATCAACCAATGCCCGGAGGAACCCCATGGAAAACAAGCACCTTTCACCCAGCATCGCGGACTGGCCCGAGGACGCGCAGGAAGCGGCGCAACTGGTCGTCGACAAATACGGCGAACCGGATGAAATTACCGACACGCAGATCACCTGGCACCGGCCGGGCCCGTGGAAACGCATCGTCGCGACCCGCATGGTCAGCCAGCACGATTTTCCCGCGCCGCATTACGATTCGGTCGAGTCCGTCATCGATTACCGTTTTCCTCCCGACAAGGCGACGCAAGCCTGCCTGTTCGACGGCAGCGTCGTGATCAATCGCACGAGGGGCGAGGTCTCGGCGCGCTGCCACGATGAGGAGGCGAACTTCCTGGCCCTGAACCTGATGCACGACATTGCGACGGGTGTGAAGGACGTCGAACAGGCACGGGATTACTACGCCAAGGAATTCGTGGATTACCGCCGCAAGAAGCCCACGCCCTATATGCAGGGACTGCGGTTTACGCCGGGGGACGGCGGTACGGCCGATCCGGACCTGCGGATGCTGAGCGACGAAGACCTGGAAAAGGCCGCCCAGGAAGGAAAAGAACGTGGCTGACCGGGACGAGGTCACGGAGGAGGTCGCCGACTTCATGCGCGACCGTTCGCTGATGCTGGTCACGGCCGAGTCCTGCACCGGCGGCCTTATCGCCGCCCTGCTTGCGGACATTCCCGGTGCGGGGCGCTTGCTGGATTGCGCTTTCGTGACGTATTCGCCCGAATCAAAGAAGCGCTGCCTGTCGGTCGGCGCCGAAACACTGGAGCGCTGCAACCTGACCAGCGAAACGGTGGCCAGGGAAATGGCCGCTGGCGCCCTGAAGAACAGCCGGGCGAACGTGGCGGTTTCGAATACCGGCGTCGTCGACGACACGGATCGCGACATTCCGGCCGGAACGCAATGCTTCGCATGGGCTTTCAGCCCCCGGCCGGACGGGGAATCGGCGCGCCAGGCGATGTTCAGCGAAACACGCCGGTTCGAGGGCGACAGGACGGAGATCCGGACAGCCGCGGCCAGGTATGCGCTGGAACGCATTCCCCATTATTTCCTAATTCATGCCAAGGCCCCGGCCGATTCAGGCTCCGGCTAAAGGGGCTAACGCGTGAGCAGGACGTAAGCGCCCTGCGACAGATAGACCACGCCTATGGCCATCACCAGCCCTTGCGTCCAGCGCCGGAACTGGTGATCGGTCAGTTTTTCCAGTACGAATTTGCTCAGGCTGGTGCCAAGAATGGCCATGGCGATGGCGATGCCCATCGCCCATTTCTCGACCTCGCTTTCACCGCCCATGATGTGGGTGAAGTAGATGAGCTTGGCCAGGTGCGAGAAGGTCTGGCAGGCGGCTTTGGTGGCCACCACGCTGCGGCGGTCCATCTGGCAGCGCACGTAGAACACGTCCAGCAAGGGGCCGGATACGCCCGCGATGAACTGCATGGATGTGTTCATGAAACCGCAAAGCTCTGCACCGAAGCGATTGTTGGCCTGAGGCACGAATCTGGCCGGAATCAATACGGCCAGAAAAGGGATGATGCCCAGGGCGATCAGGACCATGGCCCGGTCGGGCACGAAGCCTACGAAGGCGAACAGCAGCCCGGCAACCAGCAGACCCAATATGTAGCGGCCAAAGATTCCGTAATGGGTATGGCGCCGCCAAAGGAGCGCGCGCCATCCGTTGGACGTCATCTGCGCCGTGCCGTGCAGCACCATGGCGGCTGAAACCGGCATGTAGGCGATCAGTATGCCCATCAGTATCATGCCGCCCGCCATCCCGAAGACGCCGGAAACAAACGATGTTCCCAACACCGACACAGCCAATAGGGATAGAAGAGCGATCTGCAAGATTACGTACCGGGTTGTGCAAGAGGATAGCGCCCGATTATAGGACCGAAAGCCTCCGTGCACGCCAGCGGTGAAGGGGAATCGACCCGCAAGAGGCATTGCCAGGCGAAGCCGCCCGCCTGACGCAGCTTTTTTTCAATCTTTGGGAAATAGGGGCAAGGCTCTTTTGTGGGCCGAATTGCGATGCGTGCGCGCGATGACGTCGAAGGCCTCCTGGGAAATATCCTTGCCCTCGAGGAAATCGTCGATTTCGCCGTAGCTCACGCCAAAGGCCTCCTCGTCCGGTTTCAAGGGCGAAAGCGATTCCAGATCGGCGGTGGGTATTTTCATGACCAGGGCCTCGGGCGCGCCCATGGCGGCGGCCAGCGCCCGCACACGCCGCTTGTTCAGTCCGGCCAGCGGGGTGATGTCGGCCGCGCCGTCGCCGAACTTGGTGAAGAAGCCCATCAGCGCTTCGGCCGCATGGTCGGTGCCCACCACCAGCCCCCGGTAAGCGCCGGCCGCCGCATATTGCGCAATCATCCGCTGGCGGGCCTTGATGTTGCCCAGAAGGAAATCCTGCTGCCTGTCGTCGCGGAACTGCACCTCGCCCTGCAGCAGGGCGGCCAGCATGGCGTCGCTGGCCGGCTTGATATTGACGGTAAGCAGCGTGTCGGGCTGGATGACGTCCAGCGATGCCTGTGCATCGTGCTCGTCGCGCTGTTCGCCGTAGGGCAGGCGCATGGCGATGAAACTCGCCTCGCGCCCGCGATTGCGGGCCAGCGCGGCGGCGCGCTGCGACAGGCAGCCCCCGACCAGCGAATCGACGCCGCCGCTGATGCCAAGAACCAGCGCGCTGCTGCCGGTTTCCACCAGGTAATCGGCCAGGAACTTCACCCGCCGTTCGACTTCGCTCTCGGCGTCGAAGTCGGCATCGACGCCCAGTTCCTCGATGATGTCGCGCTGCTTTGCGCGCTGTTCCGGTGTTAGCACGATGTATCCCTTCCGGTTTGAAATCCATTGACGGGCCTGGCGGAACGCCGCTCCGGCCTTGAGGGATTATGATACGACAGGTGCCGCCATTCATATATATGGGCGGCCGCCGACCAAAAAGAAAAAAGGATCTTCCCCGCGCATGAGCAAGCCCATATCGGCGACCGTCGTACTCGTCGCCACCCTGACTGTGCAGTCCCTGGTGGCCATGTGCCTGCTCACCCTGCCGGTGGTCGCCCCCGCCGTCGCCGAAACCCTGGGAATTTCGACCGTGTACCTGGGCTTGTACATTGCCTTCGCCTATGCCGGCGCGATGTCGGCCAGTCTGCTGTCGGGCGGAGTCGTACGCCGCTATGGCGCCATACGCGCCAGCCAGATCGGACTGGCGCTGTGCGCGGCGGGCGTGGCGATGTGCGCCATCGAGTCTCCCATCGCCGCCGCGCTGGGAGCCGTGCTCATCGGCCTGGGCTATGGCCCCATCACTCCGGCAAGTTCGCATCTGCTGGCTCGCAGCACGCCGGCCCACCGCATGTCTTTCGTTTTCTCCGTCAAGCAGACCGGCGTGCCGCTGGGCGGAGTGCTGGCCGGCGTCGTCGTGCCCGGGCTGGCCGACATCGCGGGCTGGCAGGCGGCCTTTCTTGTCATCGCCGCCGCCACCCTGCTCTGCGCCGTGGCCATCCAGCCGCTCTGCGCGGACCTGGACGCCGACAAGGATAGGACGCAGGCGGTGTCATTCGGCAACGGGCTGGCGGCTCCCTTGCGCCTGGTGTTCAGCCAGCGCAGCCTGGCCGTGCTGGCCGCCGTGTCCTTCTTCTTCTCGATTACACAATTGTCGCTGACCACCTATATGGTGACCTACCTGCACGACGACCTGGGCATGGGGCTGATCGTGGCGGGATTCACGCTGGCCGTCGCGCAGGCGGCGGGCGTGGCCGGGCGCCTGCTGTGGGGCTATCTATCCGATCGATTCCTGGGCCCCATCGCCATGCTGGGACTGCTTGCGGTATTGATAGCGATATGCTCGCTGGCGACGCCTTTCCTGCAATACGTCGATTCGCAAACGCTGACGCTGATCGTGCTGTCGCTGTTCGGCAGCAGCGCCGTCGGCTGGAATGGCGTCTATCTGGCCGAGGTGGCCCGACAGGCGCCGCCGGGCCAGGCCAGCATCGCCACCGGCGGCACGCTGTCCATGACATTCCTTGGCATCGTCATCGGGCCCCCGATATTCGGGATGATCGCCGGCGCCTTCGGCAGCTACGGCCTGGCCTATGCATCGCTGGTCGTGCCCGCCGGCCTGTGCATGTGGCTGCTGTGGCGTCATCGCAAGGCGTTTGCCGCTGACGCCGCATAGGCCTGGGCCGACTGGTGGAGGACTTGCGCAAGCTGGCGGGCGGCGGGGCCGGCTCCTTCCTGGCTACCGAAGGTCAGGTAGAGCGAGACGCGGCGGATCCGGCCCTCGCTCAAGGGCAAGGGCCAAAGGGCGCCCTCATCCAGGCGCCTTTGTATGAGATGACGCGGCAGCCAGGCGAAGCCCAGCCCGTCGGCCACCATCGCGGCCGAGGTTTCCAGGCTGCTGACCGTCCAGCGCTGGGCGGAGCCCAGCCAGCCCTCATCGCGCGGGTTCACGGTGCCCGAGTCGCGCAACACGACCTGCATTTCCCGCCTCAGGTCGTCGCCGTCCAGCTCGCGCCCCAGGCGATGCAGGGTGTGCGAGGGATGGGCCACGGCGATGAAGTCCACATCCAGCAAGAGGTTTCCCAGATAGCCGGCGGGCACGCGCGTTCCGACCAGCACGTCGGCGCGCTGGCCGGCCAGGGCTTCCTCGGCGCCCGATAGCACGACTTCGGTCAGTTGCAGGCGTGTCTGCCCCGCCACCCGCGTAAATTGCGCCAGAGCATCCAGCAGCAGGGGCGTGGGCAGCGCGGCATCGACCACCAGCCTGACTTCGGCCTCCCAGCCATGCTCCAGTTGCGCCGCCCTTTGCTCCAGCTTGGCCGCGTCGTTCAACAGATCTACAGCCTGGGCCAGCAATGCCTTGCCGCTTTCGGTCAACCGCGCCTTGCGCCCTTCCATCGCCAGGAGCTGCACTCCCACCTGTTCCTGCAGGCGCGCCACCATGTAGCTGATGGAGGACTGGCTGCGATGCAGCGCCTCCGCCGCCTGGGCGTATCCGCCGTGTTCGACGATGGCTTGCAGGACGCGCCATTGCTCCAGAGTGGTCTTCAATGTTGGCATAGGCTTGAAATATGCCTTCGGCCCCGCCCCCTGGGCCGCAAGGCAATGAAATATCTATAAATCCGATAATAATCGACAGAATTTTGCGCTTTTTTATAGAAAAAATAAATCCTAGAATAGTTTCATCGAAGCCATGGCTTCATCAATTCAGGAGCGAAACATGCTGGAAATCAGGAAAGCCGCAGATCGCGGCCACGCACAACATGGTTGGCTGGACAGCCACCATACCTTTTCATTTGCCGAATACTATGACCGCGCGCACATGGGCTGGAGCGCCTTGCGGGTGATCAATGACGACACGGTCCAGGCGGGCGAGGGTTTCGGCGCCCACGGCCACCGCGATATGGAAATTTTTTCCTATGTCCTGGAAGGCGCGCTGGAACATAAGGACTCCATGGGTTCCGGATCGGTCATACGCCCCGGCGACGTGCAGCTCATGAGCGCGGGAACCGGCGTACAGCATAGCGAGTTCAATCACTCGCGCACCGAGCCGGTGCATTTCCTGCAGATCTGGATCGTCCCGAAATTCTCCGGCATCAAACCGAATTATCAGGAAAAGCGTTTCAGCGACGAAGAGAAACGCGGCAGGCTGCGCCTGGTCGTTTCGCCGGACGGTCAGGACGGCTCGCTGACCATCGTGCAGGACGCGCGCGTCTATGCCGGTCTGCTGGACGGGGATGAAAAAATCGAGCAGCCGCTGCCGGCGGGCCGGCATGCCTACGTGCATGTCGCCCGCGGCCAGCTGACGCTCAATGGGCTATCGCTGTCCGCCGGCGATGGCGTCAAGATCGCCGACGAAACGATGCTGACCCTGGCCGGCGGCGAGAATGCCGAAGTGCTGGTGTTCGACCTGCCTTAGAAGTCGTCCAGCACGGCGCCCGTGCTGGCCGTGGAGGCATTGAAGGCGAACTTGGCCTGCACGCCGCGCGTATAACGCGGGGCCGGCTCCTTCCAGGCCGCACGGCGCGCGGCCAGCTCGGCATCGTCCACATGCACCTGCAGCAGCAATTGGTGCGCGTCGATGGTGATGGAATCGCCCTCGTGCACCAGGCCTATCGTGCCGCCCACGGCGGCCTCCGGCGCGACGTGGCCCACGACCATGCCCCAGGTGCCGCCCGAAAAGCGGCCATCGGTGATCAGGCCCACGGAATCGCCCAGGCCCGCTCCGATCAGAGCGCCGGTGGGCGCCAGCATTTCGGGCATGCCCGGGCCGCCCTTGGGACCCAGATAGCGCAGCACCATGACGTCGCCGGCCTTGATCTTGCCGTCTAGTATGGCCTTGAGTGCGGATTGCTCGTCGTCGAAGACGCGGGCGGGCCCGGTAATGACGGGATTCTTCAGGCCGGTGATCTTGGCGACCGCGCCTTCGGGCGACAGGTTGCCCTTCAGTATGGCCAGGTGGCCCTGCTTGTACAGCGCCTTGTCCAGCGGGAAGATCACCTTCTGGTCGGCGGCGGGCACATCGGGAATGTCCTTCAGAAGCTCGGCGATCGTCTTTCCGGTGATGGTGATGCAGTCGCCATGGATGAGGCCGGCGTTCAGCAGCAGCTTCATCACTTGCGGCACGCCGCCCGCCTTGTGGAAATCCACCGCCAGGTAATGACCGCTGGGCTTCAGGTCGCAAATGACCGGCACGCGCTGGCGCACGCGCTCGAAGTCATCGATGGTCCATTCGACGCCGGCCGCATGGGCAATGGCCAGTATGTGCAGGACGGCATTGGTCGAGCCGCCGGTGGCCATGACCACGCTGACGGCGTTCTCGATGGATTTGCGGGTCACGATGTCGCGCGGCTTCAGGTCCAGTTCGACGGCCTTGAGCAAGACTTTTGCGGACTCGGCCGCCGATTGCGTTTTCTCGTCGTGGACATTGGCCATGGTCGACGAGTAGGGCAGGCTCATGCCCAGGGCCTCGAATGCGGAGCTCATGGTATTGGCGGTATACATGCCGCCGCAGGAGCCGGGGCCGGGAATGGCATGCAGTTCGATCTGCTTGAGCTCCTGGTCGCTCATGCGTCCGGCGGCGTTCTCGCCCACCGCCTCGAACACGCTGACGATGTTCAGGTCCTTGCCGTTCAAGCGACCGGGAAGAATCGTGCCGCCGTAGACATAGATGGCCGGCACATTGGCGCGCAGCATGCCCATCATGCCGCCGGGCATGTTCTTGTCGCAGCCGCCGATGACCACGACGCCGTCCATCCATTGCCCCTGGACACAGGTTTCGACGCAGTCGGCGATGACTTCGCGCGAGACCAGCGAATACTTCATGCCCTCGGTGCCCATGGCCATGCCGTCGGATATCGTCGGCGTGCCGAACACCTGCGCATTGCCGCCCGACGATTCAATGGCCTCGATCGCCGCATCGGCCAGCTTCTGCAAGCCGCTGTTGCAAGGCGTGATGGTGCTGTGGCCGTTGGCCACGCCGATCATGGGCTTGTTGAAGTCTTCTTCTTTGTAACCCAGCGCGTAATACATGGAACGGTTGGGCGCGCGGGCCGGACCCTGGGTAATGTTGGCGGAACGCAGGCGTTTTTGGGTGCTCATTTTCTTCCTTTCGTGAATTCATGGCCCAGGAATTCCGGGCCGGCAAATTATTTTTGAAATCAGTTTACCCCCTAAGGCGATTTGGGGCGCCACCCGCTTTCCCGGGATTTCTTCCGAAACTTGATGCAGATCATGGAATGCAAGTGGAAACAATGTGATTATTCGCAACTGAGAATCATTATTGTTTATATTTATGCAGAGCCTATGGAATAAAGTGCGCGCCGGCCTGGCCGCACTGCTTGCCGCCGCCCTGTGCGCCGCCATCGCACAGGCCCAGCCGGCCGCGAAGTACGAGAAAATAACCTTGGCGGGCCCCACCGCGCTGGTCAGCTTCCCCCTGCTGCACATGCTGGAAACCGGCGCACTGAACGACTATACCGACCGGCTGGAATTCCGCCTGTGGCAAAGCCCCGATCAATTGCGGGTGCTGCTGGCCAAAAAGGAAATCGACTTCAGCGCGGCGCCCAGCAATCTGCCGGCGCTGATGGCCAACCGCGGCGAGCCGGTGCGCCTGCTGAACATCTCGGTCTGGGGAATCCTGTGGCTGGTCAGCCGCGACCCGTCCGTCAAAAGCTTCTCGGATCTTGCCGGCAAGGAATTGCTGCTGCCCTTTCACAGGGATCTGCCCTCGGTCCTGGTCGACACCCTGCTGGCCGCCGACGGGAACGAGCCGGGAAATCGCATACAGCTGCGCCGCACGCGCGCTTCCGAAGACGCCATCGCCCTGATGCTGACCGGCCAGAGCCAGAACGCCCTGCTGGTCGAGCCGACGGCATCGCTGCTGATGTGGCGCAACGAGCAGCAGGGCGGCGCGCCGCTATACCGTGTGGAAAGCCTGGAGGACACCTGGCGGGCCCGCTTCCCGGATCAGGCCGACCTGCCCCAGGCCGGCATCATGGCGAACTCGAACGTGGCCGGCGACCTTGCGCTGAGCCGCGCGGTGGAACGGGCCTATGCCGAATCCGCGGACTGGTGCGTGCGGCATGCTCGAGCCTGCGCCGAGATGGTCAACCGGCATATCCCGCATCTGCCCGTCCCGGCCGTGGAAAACGCCATCAAGTCCACCCGCCTGGAAAGCCGCCCCGCCAGTGAAGCGCGCCCGCAGCTGGAAGCCCTGTATACCCTGCTGGGCAAGGACTACCCCCAGGCCATAGGCGGCCGCCTGCCTGACGCCGGATTCTACGGACCATGAGCCCGCCGACCCTGAACGCACCCCGGCGCACCTCCAGGCGCTGGGCCCTGGCCGGCGCCCTGTTGTTGCTGGCCGGCTGGCAGTTCGCGGCCCAGTACCTGGGGCCCCTGCTGATGGCCACACCCATGCAGGCCTTGCGCGGGCTTGCCGCGCTGGCGGAAAGCGATACCTTCTGGGCCAATGCCGGCGCCAGTCTTGCGCGGATAGGCGCGGGTGTGGGAACAGGCTGCCTGATCGGCTTCGCCCTGGGCATACTGGCGGGGCACAATGCCCGATTGCGCGGCCTGCTGGAGCCCTTGCGCTGGCTGCTGATGGCCATCCCTCCCGTGGTCGTCGTCGTGCTGGCCATGCTTTGGTTCGGCCTGGGCTCTTCCATGGTGATTTTCATTACCGTGCTGATGATTGCGCCAGGCATGTATGTGAATACGGTCAAGGGCATGCTGCTGGTGGATCGCTCGCTGATCGAAATGGCGCACGTCTATCGCTTCGATCCCTGGCTGCGCCTGCGGCACCTGTACCTGCCCGCCCTCGCCGCGCCCTTGACGGCCGCCTTGCTGATCGCCACCTGCGGCGGCGTCCGGCTGGTGGTGATGGCGGAAGTGCTCGGCGCCGACAGCGGCGCCGGCTATGCCCTGGCCAATGCGCGCAGTGTATTCGACAGCGGCGAGCTGTACGCCTGGGTCATCCTGATACTGGCGCTGGTGGCGGCGCTCGAGTTCGCTTTGCTGCAACCCTTGCAGCGCCATCTGAACCAATGGCAGGAGCCCAGCCATGCTTGAGCTGCGTGAAGTTTCCTTGCGGTTCGGCCCCGTGCAGGTACTGGATAAAGTCGACTTCCGCCTTGAACCCGGCGAATGCGTTGGCGTGCTGGGCGCCAGCGGCGCGGGCAAGAGCTCCTTGCTGAAGATGGCCGCCGGCCTTTTGCCCGCCACCCAGGGCGCCTGCGTGAACAGCTTCCGCCATGCTTTGCTGGTTTTCCAGGAACCCCGCCTGCTGCCCTGGCGGCGCACGCAGGAAAACGTGGAAATCCCCCTGATCGCTTCGGGCGTACCGCGGACCGAAGCGCGGGAACGTGCGCTGCATTGGCTGTCCCGGGTCGGGCTGGCTTCGTCGGCCCGGGCCTGGCCCCGGGAACTGTCCGGCGGCATGGCGCAGCGCGCCGCCCTGGCCCGCGCCTTTGCGCTGCAGCCCGACCTGCTCTTGCTGGACGAACCCTTCAGCGCCCTGGACCCGGCTCTGCGCACCGACCTGGCCCGCCTGTGCGCCGAATGCGCGCGCGACACCGGCGCCGCCATGCTGTGCATCAGCCATCATCCCGAGGAGCTGGCCGGCATGGTCGAGCGCTGCGTCCTGATCGCGGACGGCAAGCTGAGCGGCCACGGCTTCGCGCCGTCGCGGAACAGCCCTGCTCCCTATTCCGCCCTTGCGGCGGCATCCTGCATTTCGATTGAAAAGGAAGCCCAGCCATCATGAGTTATTCCGTCCTTGTGACCCTCCATCTGTTCGCCGCGCTGATGTTCGTCGGCACGGTCTTCTTCGAAGTATTGATATTGGAGAGCGTGCGCAAGCATGTGCCGCGCGACATGATGCGCACGCTGGAAATAGCGATAGGGGTAAGGGCGCGCAGCCTGATGCCCTGGGTGCTGCTGATCCTGTACAGCGCGGGCATAGGCATGGCCTGGCATCATCGCGCCGCCCTGGCCCACCCGCTGGAGAGCAGCTTCGGCCTGTTGCTGACCATCAAGATCGCCCTGGCGCTGAGCGTCTTCGGACACTTCCTGACCGCCATGACACTGCGCCGCAAGGGCAAGCTGCGCTCCGTCCATTTCAAATACATCCACTTGAGCGTCTTCTGTCACATGGTGGGCATCGTCCTTCTCGCCAAGGCCATGTTCTATCTGCACTGGTAATCACCTTCAACAAAAATATTCACGGGGAAAACATGTCATCCGCTCCTATTTTTCGCCGCATGGCGCTTGGCCTTGCGCTGTCCGCAATCTGGCTGCCCGGCGCGCAGGCCGACAACATCGCCACTTTGGCGCCAGTGGTCGTCCAGGGCGACGATGCGTCGTCACCGCTGCAACCCAGCCCGGCCAAGGAAAAAGCCCGCCTGCAACGCGTGGCGGGCGGCACCAATGTCGTCACCCCGCAAGAGGAAGTGCGCCTGGCCACCCTGCGCGACGCGCTGGACTACCAGCCCGGCATCGTGGTGCAGGACTTCTTCGGCGGCATCGACCAGCCGCGCCTCAACATTCGCGGCTCGGGCATACAAAGCAACCCGCTCAACCGCGGCGTGCTTCTGATGCAGGACGGCCTGCCTCTGAACGAGGCCGATGGGTCTTTCGTGATCGGCCTGCTGGAGCCGCGCAACGCGCGCCTGATCAGCGTGCGCCGGGGCGCCAATGCCTTGTCGGCGGGCGCAAGCACGCTGGGCGGCGAGCTGGATTTCCAGTCCTATACCGGAACGCAGAACGAAGTCATCAGCGTCGAAGGGGGCAGCTTCGGCCGGCTGGGCCTGCATGCCGCCAAAGGCTTCCAGGGCGACCAGCTGGACGGCCGGCTGAGCGTGAGCCACGACGAGTCCGAAGGCTACCGGAATCATGCGGATTCCCATCGCACCAGTATCCAGGGCAATTTCGGCGTGCGCAACGACCGCTTCGAGAACCGCACTTACCTGTCCTACACGGACCTGGCGTTCGACATTCCCACCGTGGTGCCCAAGCAGCGGGTCTGGGACGACCCGCGCGGCGTGATGGGCGACCAGCCCGGCGACAATCCCAATATCTACAAGCGCGATCCGCATCGCAAGACCGAGCAGTTCCGCCTGGCCAACCGCAGCTACTGGGGCGACGATGCGCTGAACCAGACCTTCGGCCTGTACTGGCAGAATATCGACGATACCTTTACCGAGCCTACGGTGTCGACGCCGACCACCGGGGACACCTATGGCGCCCAATGGCAATTGGCGGGCAAGTGGAATACCGTGGACTATCGCCTGGCCCTGGACTGGGCCCGCAGCGACATGGAGCGCGACCTGTACATCGTCAATCCGAACAATGGCAGCAACATGAAGCGCTTCGGCAACTTTTCCATGCTGGCTGAGAACCGCAGCGCGCTGCTGGGGCTGGAATGGCACATCACCCCGCAATGGAGCCTCGTCGGCGACCTGAAATACACCCAGGCCGTGCGCGATACCAAAGACAGGCTGACCGGTCAGAGCCTGGATCAGGACTGGTCTTACGCCAGCCCCAAGGTGGGCATCATCTGGAAGCCCAGCCAGGCCCTGCGCCTGTTCGCGAACGTCAGCCGCAGCAATGAGGCCCCCTCTTACTGGGAAATCATCACCGGCAGCGTCCAGAACCCCATGGCCGGGCAGGCCAGCGCCACGATGAGCAAACTGGACCTGCAACGCGCCCTGACCTATGAAATCGGCGCCGACGGCATCCTGGCCGAGGGCGATTATGCCGCGAACTGGTCCCTGACCCTTTACCGCAGCCATGTCGATGATGAACTGATGAGCGTGACCAACGCATCGGGCTTCGGCTCGGCCGGCACCTTCAACTACACCGACCGCACGCGGCATCAAGGCCTGGAAGCCGGCCTGAACGGCACCCTGCCCGCTCCCGGCGCAGGCGCCTTCGACTACCGCCTGGCCTATACCTACAGCGACTTCCGCTTCATGGGCGGCGAATTCGACGGCAATCGGATTGCGGGCGTGCCGCGCCACCTGATCAGCGCGGAACTGATGTATCGCATCGGCGGCTGGCGCTTCGGTCCGAATCTGCACTGGATGCCGGGCGATACTCCGGTCAACCATGCCAACGTCGCCGGCACCGAACAGAACTCCTATGCACTGCTGGGTTTCAAGCTGGCCTACCAGCACGACAAGCACTGGAGCGCATGGCTGGCGGGCGACAACCTGACCGACCGCAAGTACATCAGCAGCTATGCCATACGCAACACCTCGCTGGCGACGGCCCCGGGCTATCTGCCGGGCAATGGCCGCAGCATCAGCGCTGGGCTGCGCTACGCCTTCTGAGCGCAACTGGCTGCATACCTGGACGGTTTTTTGACGCATAATGCACCTGGATATCAACCAGCCCAGGTGCATGCATGACGACCCTAACCCCTACGGTTCTCATCACCGGCGCGAGCCGGGGAATCGGCGCAGCCACCGCCATCGCCGCCGCGCGCGATGGCTTCGATGTCGCCATCAATTACGTGAAGGATGCGGAGGCGGCGCGCAGCGTGGCGCAGGCGGTCGAGCTGCATGGCCGCAAGGCCGCCGTCATCCAGGCCGACGTAGGCAAGCCGGACGATATTCCCCGCATGTTCCAGGAGGCGGAGCGGCAGCTGGGCCCCTTGACGGCCCTGGTCAACAACACCGGCATCACCGGACCCATCGGACCGTTTTCGCAGACCACCGACGCGACCATAGAGCGCGTCTTCCAGGTCAATGTGTTCGGCGCCATCCAGTGCTGTCGCCAGGCGTTGGCCTGCTTCGAGCGCAACGGAACCGGCGGGGTCATCGTCAATGTGTCCTCGGTTGCGGCCCGTACCGGCAGCCCCGGAGAATACATACACTATGCGGCCAGCAAGGCCGCGCTGGAAGCCTTCAGCCTGGGGCTGGCCCGCGAAGTCGCCGCTTCCGGCGTGCGCGTATGCGGGGTCTCGCCCGGCTCGACGCTGACCGAGATCCACGCCACGGCGGGCGAGCCCGGCCGCCCCGAACGCGTCGCCCCGAAAATCCCCATGGGCAGGCTGGCCCGGCCCGAGGAAATCGCCGAGACCGTGGTCTGGGTCCTGTCGCCGGCGGCATCGTACATTACCGGCACCGTCATCCAATGCGCGGGCGGACTGTAGGCTGATGGCTGATACACCTTTATCTTCCAAGCGCATGACCACACCCGCCATCGAGGTCTGCCCGTCCACCGACCTGGTGGACGGCGGCCTGGCCCACAAGCTACCGGTACGGCACGCCGGCGAAGCAACCACCGCCTTCTTCGTCCGCTACGAGGGGCGCGCCTACGGCTACCTGAACCGCTGCCCGCACATGGGTTCGCCGCTGGACTGGGAAGGCCATGTATTCACACGCGCGGGCGATCAGTTGATGTGCGCGCGCCATGGCGCCACCTTCAGGCCCGACACCGGCGAATGCACCGGCGGGCCCTGCCAGCCCAGCAGGTTGTCCGCCCTGAAGGTGACCGAAGCGGGCCAGGCGGTGCTCTGGTGGCCGGAAGGCAAGACCGAACCGGCATGATGCGTAGCCGCTCAAGAAAAAAGGCGGATGCGGCCATGCCGTACCCGCCCTGAATGCATGCCAGGGCCGGGAAGGCCCTGCGGCATTTACTTCAATTGCGATACGTCGCGGACCGCGCCGCGGTCCGCCGAGGTCGCCAGCGCCGCATAGGCTTTCAGGGCCTGCGACACCACGCGCTGCCTGTCCACCGGCTGCCAGGCGGCGGCGCCGCGTGCTTCCATTTCAGCGCGCCGCTTGGCCAGTTCGTCGTCGCTGATGGCAAGATGGATCTTGCGGTTCGGGATGTCGATTTCTATCGTGTCGCCGTCCTGGACCAGGCCGATGTTTCCGCCTTCGGCCGCTTCGGGCGATGCGTGGCCGATGACCAGGCCCGACGAACCGCCCGAGAAACGCCCATCGGTCAGCAGCGCCGAGCTTTTCCCCAGACCCTTGGACTTCAGGTAGGACGTGGGATACAGCATTTCCTGCATGCCGGGGCCGCCCTTGGGGCCTTCGTAGCGGATCACGACCACGTCGCCCGCCTTGACCTTGCCGCCCAGGATGGCTTCGACGGAATCTTCCTGGCTTTCGTACACGCGTGCCGTGCCCGTGAACTTCAATATGCTTTCATCCACTCCGGCGGTCTTGACGATGCAGCCTTTGGGCGCCAGGTTGCCGTACAGCACGGCCAGTCCGCCATCCTGCGAATAGGCGTGCTCCCTGGAGCGTATGCAGCCTTTTTCGCGGTCCAGATCCAGTTCCTGATAATGGCGGTCCTGGCTGAACGCGGTTTGCGAACGCACGCCGCCCGGCGCCGCCTTGAAGAAATCTTGAACTTCCTGCGCGGCGTTTCCGCCGCCCACGTCCCAGGCGTCGATGGCCTTGCCCAGCGTGCCGCTATGGATGTTGCCGACATCCAGGTTCAACAGGCCGGCGCGCGCAAGCTCGCCCAATATGCCCATGATGCCGCCGGCGCGATGCACGTCTTCGATGTGGAACTTGTCGGTGGCGGGGGCGACCTTGCACAGGCAGGGCACGCGCCGCGAAATGCGGTCGATGTCCGACATGGTGAATTCCACGCCCGCCTCCTGTGCGGCCGCCAGCAAGTGCAGCACGGTATTCGTGGAACCGCCCATGGACACGTCCAGCGTCATGGCGTTCTCGAAGGCCGCGAAGGTGGCGATATTGCGAGGCAGGACCGACGCGTCGTCCTGTTCGTAATAGCGGCGGCACAGATCGACCACCAGCCTGCCCGCGTCCTCGAACAGGCCCTTGCGGCGCGCATGCGTGGCCACCACGGTGCCGTTGCCCGGCAGCGCAAGGCCCAGCGCCTCGGTCAGGCAGTTCATGGAGTTGGCGGTGAACATGCCTGAACACGAGCCGCAGGTGGGACAGGCATTGCGCTCGGCCTCGGCGGCTTCCGCGTCGCTGACGTTGGGGTCGGCCGCCTTGATCATGGCGTCGACCAGGTCCAGCTTCATCAACACTTTCTGTGTGCCCGGCTCGATGATCTTGCCCGCTTCCATGGGGCCGCCGGACACGAACACGACGGGGATGTTCAGGCGCATCGCGGCCATCAGCATGCCCGGGGTGATCTTGTCGCAATTGGAGATGCAGACCATGGCGTCGGCGCAATGCGCGTTGACCATGTATTCGACGGAGTCGGCGATCAGTTCGCGCGAAGGCAGCGAATAAAGCATGCCGCCATGTCCCATCGCGATGCCGTCGTCCACCGCTATGGTATTGAACTCTTTGGCCACGCCGCCCGCCGCTTCGATCTGCCGGGCCACCAGTTGGCCAAGATCCTTGAGGTGTACGTGCCCGGGCACGAACTGGGTGAAGGAATTGACGACGGCGATGATGGGCTTTTCGAAATCGCCATCCTGCATGCCGGTGGCGCGCCAAAGAGCGCGTGCGCCAGCCATGTTGCGGCCATGGGTCGAGGTGCGGGAACGGTATTGCGGCATTTGAATCCCTGAGATGGAAAATACGGGCGAAAAAAATTCTATGATAATCCATCGTATAGTGGTGGATTACCCGGACACGGCAAGGGGTCGGACACGCCGTGTCCCGCAAGCGAAACATCGAACGCAACATCCTTTTTCAGGAGAATTCGTGAATCAAGCCCTGCCTTCCAACCAGGAACCCGGCGCTCTGCGCAACGACATCCGGACGCTCGGAAAAACACTGGGCGATGTCATCAAGGATTGCCAAGGCAAGGCCATTTACGACGTCATCGAAAAACTGCGCCGCGCCGCCGTGAAGTTCCGCCGCGAAGGCAATATCAAGGACAGCCGCATCCTGGAGCGGCAGATCGCCCGCCTGGAAGACGAGGAAGCGTCGTCCGTGGCACGCGCATTCAGCTATTTCCTGCATCTGTCCAATATTGCCGAGGACCGCGATCAGAACAGGCGCCAGCGCCGGCACGAGCTGGCCGCCGACGCGCCCATGCGCGGCAGCCTCCAGCATGCGCTGGATCTGCTGCAAAGCAAGGGCGTGAGCAGCCGCAAGATACTGCGCTACCTGGAACAGGCCTGCATCGTTCCCGTGCTGACCGCGCACCCCACCGAAGTCCAGCGCAAGAGCACGCTGGACCTGCACAGGGAAATCGCCCGTCAGCTGGCGCTTAGCGACGCCACGCAGACGCCCGCCGAAAAACTCCAGTTGCAGCGCAGGCTGGCCGGCCTGGTGGCCACGCTCTGGCAAACCCGCATGCTGCGCCGGCAGAAGCTGACCGTGCTGGATGAGATCGACAATGCGCTGACTTACTACACCAGCACCTTCCTGACCGCCATCCCGCGCTTGTACCAGGACTTGTCCATACGCCTGCAACCGCCCGGCCGCACGCTGTTCGATGTCAATGCCCGGCCCTTGCCGGCCTTCCTCCAGATGGGCAGTTGGATAGGCGGCGACCGCGACGGCAATCCGAACGTCGATGCCTCGACGCTGGAACAGGCCCTGCTGCGCCAATCCGCGCATGTGCTGCGCCATTATCTGCAAGAGGTCAAATCGCTGGGCACCGAGATATCGCTGTCCCATACGCTGAGCGCGGCCAGTCCAGACCTGCTCGCCCTGTCCATGGCCAGCCAGGATGCGTCCGAACACCGCGTCGATGAGCCCTACCGCCGCGCCTTCATCCATTTGTATGCGCGCCTGGCGGCGACTTCCGTCGCCCTGACGGGGCGGCAGCTGGCCCAGCGCCCTACTTACCCGGCTCCGGCCTATGCCGGCCCGCAGGAATTCCAGCGCGACCTGCGTGTCATTGCCGACTCCCTGGACCGGCATCACGGCAGCCTGATCGGGCAATTGCGCCTGTCGGGCCTGTTGCAGGCCGTCAGCATTTTCGGCTTCCACCTGGCCACGGTCGACTTGCGCCAAAGCTCCGACGTGCATGAGCGCGTGCTGACCGAGCTGTTCAAGGCGGCCAAGGCCACATTCAAGGGCACGCCGGTGGACTACCGCAAGCTGTCCGAGGAAGACCGCGTTCAATTGCTGCGCCAGGAAATCCAGCAGGTCCGCCCCCTGGTCTCGCCCTGGCTGCATTACTCGGCCGAAACGGAGAAAGAGCTGGCGATCCTGCGCATGGCCGCCGCCTGCCGGAAAAAATACGGACCGGACGCCATCAAGCAGACCATCGTCTCGCACACCGAAACGCTCAGCGACCTGCTGGAAGTCCTGGTCCTGCAACAAGAGGCCGGGCTCATTTCGCCCCAGGACCGGAAGGGCGCCGACGGCCTGATGGTGGTGCCTTTGTTCGAGACCATACCCGACCTGGTGCGCGGACCGCTGATCATGGCCGAATGGCTGGATCTGCCCGAAGTCGCGCAACGGCTACAGCATGCGCAGGGCGGCATACAGGAAGTCATGCTGGGCTATTCCGACAGCAACAAGGATGGCGGCTACCTGACCTCGAACTGGTCGCTGTACTGCGCCGAGCGGCAACTGGTGCAGGAATTCAAGAAGCGCAAACTGCGCCTGCGCCTTTTCCACGGCCGGGGCGGGTCGGTGGCACGCGGCGGCGGCTCGAGCTTCGATGCCATCCTGGCCCAGCCGCCCGGCACGGTCAACGGACAAATCCGCCTGACCGAACAGGGCGAGGTCATACAGGGCAAGTATAAGGACGCCGAAGTCGGACGCTGGCACCTGGAGAACTTTGTGGCGGCCACGCTCGAAACCAGCCTGGCGGCCAACACCTCGGTATCGCAGTCGGAGGACGACAATATGGCGCGCTTCGGCGCCATCCTGGACTTCATGTCGGAGGTCGCGCAGCAAAGCTACCGCGATCTGGTGTACGGCACGCCGGGCTTCAACGACTATTTCTTCGCGTCCACGCCCATACTGGAAATCGCCGGCCTCAATATCGGGTCTCGGCCGGCGTCGCGCAAGGCCAGCCGGAAGATCGAAGACCTGCGCGCCATCCCCTGGGGATTTTCCTGGGCGCAATGCCGTTTGATGCTGACCGGCTGGTATGGCGTGGGCACTGCCCTGCGCGCGTATGTGGAGCAAGGCTGCGAGCACGCTCCAGCCACATCGTCGGACCGCCTGGCGCAGCTGCGGGAAATGGCCACGGTCTGGCCTTTCTTCAAGACATTGCTGTCCAACATGGAACAAGTCCTGGCCAAGACCGATCTGGGCATCGCCAAACGCTATGCGGGCCTGGTGCCCGACAGGAAGCTGCGCGAAGGCATCTTCGGCCGCATCCGCGCCGAGTTCGAACTGACGCTGGACATGTTCAAGCGCGTCAGCGGCCACGAGCTGCTGGCCAACGACCCCCAGCTCAGCGCCGCGCTGAGCGAGCGCTTCGCCTATATCGATCCGCTGAATCACCTGCAAGTGGAGCTTCTGCAGCGCCATCGCCAGGCGGAAAAAAAGCCCGCCAAGGCGGGCAGCGAGGAAAGCCGCAGCCAGCGGGCCATACACATGACCATCAACGGCATTGCGGCGGGACTCAGGAACTCCGGCTAGATCATGCTGTCGCCGTCCCGGCTGGCGGCGCGCATGTCGCGGATCAGCGCAACAATCAAGGCCACCAGGACGGCGGCCGAGGCCACGGGCCAGACAAGGATATAGCCGGTCAGAAGCATATTCGTCATGTTCTCTCCTTTAAGCACGGGCGGCTGCGATGCGGCCGCCTCCGGTTGAGACGGGGCCGGGCTGGGCCGCGGCCGGTTCGTCATCCTGGTGGAACGAGGTCACTCGTTCAGCCAGCAGGTCGAAATCGAAACGTTCATTGCTGCGCAGGCTGATGGCGACGCACACCGCCGCGCTCACGCCATAGGCCGTGAGCGAACTGAGCAGCACGACATACTCGCGCAGGAATCCGATGGTGAAGGGCATGGACACGATGGCCGCGCCCACGCCCATCGCGATCGCGACACGGCGGTTGAAGAAGGCGAAGACCATCAAGCCGATCACCACCCCCAAGCCCAGCGATGCGCACAGCTCGAAGAACACCGCCACGATGCCGTCCAGCGGCAGGAGCTCGAAACGCGCGGTCGTGAACAGCGCGACTGCGGAAACGACGGCCCAGGTAAAGGCTTTGTTGCTGACCCGGTTCCAGTAGAAACTGACGATCACGGGAAAGACGATGGCTCCCCACAGCGCGCCCACGAACACCAGCATGACAAGGATGTCGAGCCGCAGGCTGGCGAATATCACGCCCAGCATCGTGGCGACCACCATGGTGATGCGCCCCAGCCACAGCATGCGCTTCGGGCAGGGTTTGCCGCGCGCCAGGTTCTTGCCGTAGACGTCGGTCATCACAATGGCCGACAGGGCGGACAGGTCGGAATCGGCGGTCGATGACAGCGACCCCACCACCAGGATGAAGAACAGCGCAATCCCGAATGGCGGCAGGTAGGTCGAGGCCATCTGTGGAATGATGTTGTTCATGTTGCCGTCGGCGGGCTCCAGCCCGACCAGCAGCGCCAGCAAGCCCAGCATGCCCAGGCCGATGACCACCGCGCCATAGCCGAGCGTCGCCGTCAGGAACGTGGACTTGATCAGGTCTTCACGCACGGCAAACAGGCGCTGCGCGATGGTCTGATTGCCGATCGCATAGGCCAGGACGGCCACGAAATAGGGTGCGCCCTGCTCGAGTATGGCTTTGGTCGAGAAAAAGTCCGCTTGCTGCTCGCTCAGGTTTCCCAGGTTCGCCGCCAGCATGTCCGTGCCGCCGGCATTGAAGAAGATCAGCGGAATGATCACCACCGCGGCCAGGATCATCGCGATCAATTGGGCGAAATCCGTCATGACCGAGGCGCGGAAACCGGACCACAAGGTGTATGACAGCACGCCCAGGCCGGCGATAAGCACTCCCTGTATGAAGCTGAGCGGACTCAGTATGGAAACCAGCGCGCCCGCCGCGGTGAAGTTGACCATCAGGCTGATGCAGCTGCCGATGAGGTTGGACACTGCCATGATGAGCTGGCTGGATGTGCCGTGGCGGGCCTGAATGACCTCGGCCAGCGTATGCGCCTTGGGCGCCAGCTTGCGGAAGCGCCGGCCGAAGGGATAGATGAACAGGATCATCAAGGCGCCCCACAAACCGTAGTGCAGCGGGCCGGAAAGCCCGTAGCGGTAGCCCGATGTCGCACTGGCGTAGAACGATGCCGCCCATATCCAGGTGGCGATCATGCTGGCGGCCGAGAGGCCGAAACCAATGGCGTTGTTCGACACCATGTAGCCGTCGACGTTCTCCTTCTTCTTCCCTATGAGCATTGAAAGCAGAAAGGTCAGTCCGTAGAAACCCACCAGCAGCATCAGCGCCGTGGATGTCGATAGTTTAAAAAAATCAGTTTCTTGCATCGGTAAAACAGTCCTCATGTGCATGGCCGCTGATATCGACGCGCGCAGTCAATCCCGCCCGCGCCGGGAACGACTGAGCTCCAGGGCAGACTGGTTGAAAGACACAAATCAGGTGCCTTGTTGCAGCACCGACAGGCAATGGCAAGACGCCGGATAGCGGCAAGGTTGCAAGCGCCTGTGAGCTGCGATGCCGGCCATGGGGCCGACGTTTGTTCCGCGACCGAATCCGGTCGGGCATATTGTTTCGGCTGGTTCCAGCCGGGCCGCCGCGTGGCAACCGTGTGACGGGAAAAATAATTCCCTGTAAATATCTGCCTGAAATCCCCGCCAGAAGCCTCCGGCGCGGACTCCTTCTCAGGCAGCGCTAAGTCTAGCATTGTAGTGCCGCGCGCCCGACAAGTCCAGACTGCTTGCCAAAGCCGCGGCAAGCGCAGCACGGTTTGCTGCGCCGAGCCATGCTGGAAGTATGATGAAGCACCTGATTTTCGAGGACGCGCCAGCCCTATGACACAGTCTTCAATCTTTGCCGGATACATGCTCGCCATGCGGCCGCCGGCCGCATCCGCATACCTTCCTGAACACGCCTGCTCTTTGCCTCGCCTGACGGGGCACGGCAGCCTGCCGTCGGCTTATCCAGTCACGGAGTTCGCGGCCGCATCGATAGGTACGGCCGCGCTGGCGCTGGCCCGCTACATGGAAGTGCGCTTCGGCACCCAAGCCGCGGTTTCAGTCGACCGGCGCCTGGCTTCCATGTGGTTCGCAACGTCGCTACGGCCCCAAGGCTGGCCGCTGCCCTCAGTGCGGGACCCGGTCACAGGCGACTATGCGGCCGCCGACGGATGGATCCGCCTGCATGCCAATGCGCCCCAGCACCGTGCCGCGGCGCTGGCCGTGCTGGACTGTCCTTCCTCGCATAAGGACGTCGCGCAGGCGATAGCGCAGCGGAGTGCCTTCGAGCTTGAAGACGCCATCGTGGCCGCCGGAGGCTGCGCGGCCGCCATGCGCACCAAGGCGGCGTGGGATGCGCATCCGCAAGGCCGGGCGTTGCACGCCGAGCCGCTTTTCCAGTATTCCGAAGCCGACGCCGGGCCGATGTTGGACGCTCCCGCCGGGCCACAGCGCCCCCTTGCCGGCATACGGGTACTGGACCTGACCCGCGTACTGGCCGGGCCGGTATCCACCCGTTTCCTGGCAGGCTACGGCGCGCAGGTACTTCGGATAGATCCGCCCTTCTGGGCCGAACCCGGCATGGTGCCCGAAGTCACGCTGGGAAAGCGATGCGCGCAACTGGACCTGCGCGAGCCGCGGCAGCTGGACCGTCTTGAATCATTGCTCGTGAATGCCGACGTACTGGTGCATGGCTATCGTGCCGATGCGCTGGAACGATTGGGTCTGGATGACGCAGCGCGCCAGCGCCTGCGCCCCGGCCTGGTGGATGTGTGCCTGGATGCCTATGGATGGACGGGCCCATGGCGCAAGCGGCGCGGATTCGACAGTCTGGTACAGATGAGCTGCGGCATCGCCGACGCCGGGATGAGGCATTACGGCACGTCGCAGCCGGCGCCACTGCCAGTGCAGGCCCTGGACCAGGCCACGGGCTATTTGATGGCGGCCGCCGTACTGGACGGCCTGTCCGCCCGCCGCCGGAATGGCCGCGGGTCGCGCACACGCCTGTCCCTGGCCCGGACCGCCGCACTGCTGATGACGCAGACAGCGACGACGTCGACGCCGCTCGACGCCGAAAGCCAGGACGACAGGATGCCGGAGCCGGAGCATACGCAATGGGGGCCCGCGCATCGTCTCAGGCCGCCTTGCGAAGTCGAAGGCGCCGCAATGCGCTGGGATCATCCCGCCAGCGCGCTGGGCAGCAGCCCCGCAAGCTGGACATGAAAAAAGGGGGCTGCCGGACAATGAGCTGGCAGCCCCTTTACGTTTTCCGGCCTTGCGCCTCAGCCGGCGGCCTGCTTCTTGCGCCGTTTCAGGTAGCGCAGCAGCGGAGGTGTGACGACGATCAGTATGGACACCACCCATAAGCCTTTGGAGATGTTGCTGTCATACAGCACATGCAGCTCGCCATTGGTTATGGACAAGGCGCGCCGCAGATTCTGCTCCATCATGTCGCCCAGCACCACACCCAGCACCAACGGCGCCATGGGGAGTCCGCCCTTGCGCATCAGGTAGCCCAGCCCGCCTATGCCCGCCACCATCAGCAGGTCGAAGCTGCCCGCATTGATGGCATAGACGCCGATATAGCTGACAGCCAGGATGCCCGGCACCATCAGCCAGCCCGGCACGGACAGCACCTTGGAGAACACGCGCACCATGGGCACGTTCATGATGAACAGCATGACGTTGGCGATGAACAGCGAGGCGATCAGGCCCCAGACCAGTTCAGGCTTGGTGTCGAACAGCACCGGCCCCGGCGTGATGTTGTACAGGGTGAGCGCCCCCATCATGACCGCCGTCGTGCCCGAACCGGGCACGCCCAGCGTCAGCATGGGCACGAAGGAACCGATGGCCGACGAGGTGGCGGCCGCTTCCGGCGCCACCAGCCCGCGCATGTCGCCGCGCCCGAACTTGGCCTCCGGATCCTTCTCTTCGCAAATGCGCTTTTCGTTGGAGTAGGCCACCGCCGCCGCGACGCTGGCGCCGGCGCCGGGCAGCACGCCCACGCCGAAGCCCAGGAAGGCGCTGCGCACGACGCTCCACCAGGTGTAGGCCACTTCCTTCAGGTTGAACAGCTTGCGTCCGCTGGATTGCACTTCGACCTTGTGGCCGGCCATGACTTTTTCCAGCATCTCCAGCAGCTCGGACACCGCAAACAGCGCGATGACCACCACAACGAACTGAATGCCGTCGAACAGATGCACCGAATCGAAGGTGTAGCGGTAGACACCCGAGTTGGCATCGACGCCCACGGTGGCGATGGCCAGCCCTATCATCGCGGACAGCACGCCCTTGACCGGCTGGTTGCCCAGCAGGCTGGTCAGGCAGCAGAACGCGAAAACCATCAGCACGAAGTATTCGGCCGGACCGAAAGCCAGCGCCCACTTGGCCAGCAAAGGCGCCAGCACAATGATGCCGACCACCGAAACGATGGAACCGAAGAAGGCCGACCAGGCCGACAGCGACAGCGCCACATTGGCCAGCCCCTGGCGGGCCAGCGGATAGCCGTCCAGCGTGGTCATGATGGCGCTGGCCTCGCCCGGCACGTTGATCAGAATGGAGGTGATCCGTCCGCCGTACTCGGCGCCCACATACACGGCCGCCAGCAGAATCAGCGCGGTCTCGGGCGGCAGGTTCATGGCGAAGGCGATGGGTATCAGCATGGCCACGCCATTGATCGGGCCCAGCCCGGGCAGCACCCCGACCAGCGTTCCGAAGAACGAGCCCAGCGCCGCCACCAGGAGATTGGTCCATGAAAAGGCGACCCCGAAGCCGATGCTCAAGTGAGCCAGGATATCGTTCATAGAAAATTCTCCAGAATGCCCAGTGGGAGAACGACGTCGAGCGCACGATCGAACAGAAGGAAAAACAGTACGCTCATGACAGCCCCACCCAGGGCCACCTTGGTCCATGCACCGCCGAAAAGGCGGCCCACCAATATCGTCATGGCCGTGGTGGCGATGATGAACCCCAATGGCTCAAAGAAGAAAGCGTACAGGAAGCAATAGACCACCATCAGCGCGATGCGGCCGTTCGCACCCGGAGGATTGGGTTCCGCCCTGCCGCGCCCCCGGAATGCCAGCCACGCGCCGCAAAGGGCGATAATGCCCGCCAGCAGCATGGGGAAGGCGCGGGGGCCTACGGGCTCGTAGGAGAACGGCGCCTGTATGCCCCATCCGAACCAAGCCATCAGCGCCGCGAAAACCAGAGCGGCGATGCCTAGTATCCGATCATTCATGCTTTACTTCTTGATCAGGCCGAAGGAATTCGCCAGCTCGGTGTAGGCCTTGACGCGCTCCTTGACGTAGGCATCGAGCTCGGCGCCGCTCTTGTTGAACGGGAACAGGCCCTGCTTCTTCTGCAGTTCGGCGAATTCGGGGCTGGCTTGCGTATTCTTGAACGCCTGCACCCACCAGTCGTAATCCGCGTCGGAGACCTTGGGGCCGACGTAGAAGCCGCGGATGATGGGCCAGTCGATGTCGAAACCCTGCTCCTTGGCCGTCGGGATGCTGGACAACTTGCCCGGCAGGCGTTCGCTGTTGAAGACCGCCAGCACGCGTATGGGCGCGCCGCCTTCCAGCATGATGAAGGCTTCCGCCGCATCGCCCATATAAGCCTGGATGTGTCCGCCGCGCAAGGCCGTGATGGCTTCGCCGCCGCCTTCGAATGCGACGAAGCGCATTTTCTTGTAATCGACGCCCGCCGCCTTCGCCGTCAGGGCGGCCTTCATCCAATCCTGGCTGCCCACGGTGCCGCCCGCGCCCAGCACGATCTTGCTGGGGTCGGCCTTGAATGCGGCCATCAGGTCCTTCAGATTCTTATAGGGGGAATCGTCGCGGACCACCGCCACGCCGAAGTCCGAGCCCACGGCGGCCAGCCAGCGGACGTCGTCGACGTTGTACTTGCCGAACTTGCCCTGCGCCAGATTGAGCAGCGAACCGCCGGAGAAGGCGATGATGCTGCCGCCGTCGTCGGGCTTCTGGGCCACCACGTGGTTGTAGGCAACGGCGCCGATGCCGCCCGGCATATAGATGATGCGCATGGGCGCCTTCAGCTGGCCCGCGGCCTTCAAGCCTTCCTGCGCCAGGCGGCAGGTCAGGTCGAACCCGCCGCCGGGCTGCGCCGGCGCGATGCATTCCGGCCGGCGCGGCTCCTCGGCGGACGCCACGCCCGATACCGCGGCCAGCGCTCCCACGCCCACCAGCAAGCCCGCAAGCTGCTTACAGATCCAAAGTTTGTTCATTCCAGTCTCCTGATTAGAAAATATAGGCGGGACCTCTATGCGGCCCTTCCATTACGAATCAGGGGCAAGCGTACGAAAGCTTTCCTTTCTAAAGGCTTTCAATTCTGGAATTAGCGCTTGCGGCGGCCTCGTCCGGGAGCGAATCAAGGGTAAACACCAATGTTGCACGGCAGCCCCGAGGCAAGGATTCCAGATGGAAATGCCCGCGATGGCGCTGCATGATGGCCTGCACGATCGCCAGGCCCAGGCCGGCTCCGGCGGTGTTCTTGCCCGCCTTGCCCCGGCGGAAACGCACGCCCGCGCGATCGATGTCGGGCTGCGACATCCCGACGCCGTTGTCCTCGACGGCGACGGTCGCCTTGCCCTCGTCCATGGATACCGCCACGGTGATGACGCCGTCCGGCGGCGTATAGCGCAAGGCATTGTCGACCAGATTGACGATGGCTTCCCGTATCTGCCATTCCAGGCCCCAGGTGTACACGGGCGCATCCCCGCCTTCCAGGCCCAGGTCCAGGCGCTTTGCGCGGGCGATGGGGTAGACGTCCTTCAGTATGCCGCGCGCCAGTTGCAACAGGTCGACCCGCTCCAGGTCTTCACCCATTTCAAGGAAGCCATTGTCCCGCGCCCGGGCCAGCGTAAGCATCTGGTTGGCCGTGCGCACCGCCCTGTCCAGGCCTTCGCCCATGGCCACCAGAGCCGAACGGACCTCTTTCGGATCCGACTCGCGCAAGGCATAACCCAATTGCGCGCGCAAGACCGTCAAAGGCGTGCGCAATTGATGCGAGGCGTCATCCAGGAACTGGCTTTGCACGCGGGCCTGCTGCGCATAGCGCTCCATATGCAGATTGATGGCGGTGACCAGGGGCTGGACCTCGGCGGGAATGTCCCGCGCCTCGATGGGGCGCAGGTCGTCATGATGGCGCCCTTCGACTTCCTGTCGCAGGCGCGACAAGGGACGCACGGCAAAGAGCACGCCGAACACGACGATCAATATCACCAGGGCCACGGTCACCAGGTCGCGGCCGATGGAGCGCAGCAGCATGGACTGGATGAAGGCCTCGCGCGTATCGACGTCTTCGCCGACCAGCACGACGACCCGCCCTCCGCGGTCGTTGTACAGCGGCGGATCCATGGCCCGCGCCAGAGCGGCGATGCGCACGGTTTCGCCCAGGTAATCGGCGTTGTAGTACTGGGGCACCCCCGAGATGAGCGGACGCTCCGGCAAAGGCAGTTGCTGGTTGCCGATGTCGGCCAGGCCGTCCTCGGTCATGACCCGGTAGTACACGTTTTCGTTGGCCGTCAGTTCGAAGAATTCCAGCATCAGATAGGGCAGCTCGATCGACAGCCCGCCGCTCGCGGTCGAAATCTGGTGATCGATGGACCGCAAGGCGCCGGCCAGCGAGCGGTCGTAGGCAAGATTGATCTGAGAGCGGAGCATGTGATTGGACAGCCACAAGGCCGTCATCATGAAAACAACCAATGCGGGCACCAGCCACCATAGCAATATGGATTTGAGTCCCGGTTCGCGGCCGGCAAGCGACTTGAGCCTAAGCATGGGCCGCAGCTTCCAGGCAGTAGCCCATGCCGCGCAAAGTCTCGATTTGCGTTCCTGTATTGACGAGCTTCTTGCGCAGGCGATGCACCAGCACCTCGACCGCTTCCAGGTTGATTTCGCGGTCGTCGGAGGCGATGCGGTCCAGTATCTGTTGCTTCGATATGGGCTCGCCGCTGCGTTGTATCAGCACCTTCAACACGGCGAACTCGCGCGGCGACAACGCCAGGGGCTGGCCCGCCACGGTGAAGCGCTGCGCCGCAGTGTCCAGGCTGAGCTCCCCCAGCGCCAGCCGTGGATGCTCACGCCCCCGGCTGCGCCGGATCAGCGCCACCAGCCGGGCTTCCAGTTCTTCGATGACAAAGGGCTTGCGCAGGAAATCGTCCGCGCCTTCGTGCAGGGTGTCGATGCGCTCGGCCAGCGAATCGCGCGCCGTCAGCACCAATACCGGCGTACGGTCGTCGCGCGCCCGAAGGCGGGCCAGGAAGGTGTGCCCGTCCATGCCGGGCAGGCCCAGATCCAGGATGATGGCATCGAACTCTTCCAACGCAAGCCGGCGCTCGGCCAGTTCGGCATCGTCGGCCCAATCGGCGATGAAGCCGCCGTGCCGCGCCAGGCTGCGCGTCAGCCAGTGGGCCAGCTCGCTTTCGTCTTCCACAAGGAGTATGCGCATAGATGACAGCCGTCCACGCTTACAGGATATGAAAGTTTATCCTGTAAGCGTGGACGGCTGCACGATGCTACACCGCGCGGTACGATGGCCCGCGCCTGCCGGGTCAGGAAGAAACCGCTTGCGGCCTGCAATCCTTGACCAGCACGTTGCCCACCGACGACGTCGTGCTGCCCAGGGTCTGCTGCGCATCCTGGGTCAGCATCCTGCCTTCCGCCTCGCCGGCGTTCTCGCGGGTGAATTTGTCCGTCGTCCAGGTGTACCCGTTGCCGCGGAAGGTATTGCCTACCATGTCCGCATTGCTGGTGGTGGCGCGCGTCAGGTCCACGGCCTGATTCTGGTATATGACCTTGGCGGCCAGCGCTTCCTCGCCCTGGAATGTGTATTGCACGCTGAGCGCCTGGTTCGAGCCCGGTCCGCAGCCGTATTCCACCGTTTTCTGCGAGAGCTCGCGGGCATCTTTGGGCGTCGAGCAAGCCGCCAGTCCGATACACATCATCACGCCTGCTATTGCTGTTAAATTACGGGTCATGGATAGTCCTTGTCGTTCCAGGCTCAAGGAAAGCTCTGAACAAGTCATTTCGAGCCTCCGCAGCGCCTGCTCTGGCTTTTTTTATACCATCGGCCATATGGCCGGCCTGTAAGCGCCCGTATCAAATTACCGCTTGCTACAACGATATTAAGCAAATAATTCAAATGCACGCCGCCGCCTCGAGGCTTACCCCGTTCCTGAATCGCTGGGGCGGCTTCATGGCTGTCGCCTTCGCCCTGACCATGGGCTTCGCGACCAGTTCCCTGCCCTCGCCGCTCTACCCCATCTATCAAGCGGACTGGCGGCTGCAGCCCAGCGAACTGACCTATATCTACTCCCTGTACATGGCCGGCGTGCTGACGGCGCTGCTCTGCCTGGGCCGGCTCTCCGATACACTGAGCCGATACACAGTGGTTTGCACTTCCCTGGTCCTCATGACGCTGGGCCTGCTGCTTTCGGGCGTAGCATCAGGTATCAACGCCTTACTCTTTGCGCGGGGCGTCATAGGGCTCGCCAATGGCTTATTGACAACGGCCGGCGCTTTCGCGCTGGCGGACACACATCCTGGAAAAGATCGCCGCGTCGCTTCGGTGGCGACCTCCGCGTCGATCGCCGTGGGCGTCGGCCTGGGCCCCTTGCTGAGCGGCCTGCTGGCGCAAACGGGTGTGGCGCCCTTGCGGCTGCCTTATTTCGTCGTGGCCGCGCTGGCGCTTTGCAATCTTTGGCTCACGTGGCGGTCGCGCCATACCTTTGCACCGCGCGCCGGGGCGCGAGCCCGCCTGTCCATCACCCCCAAGCTGGCGCTGCCGGGCAAGGCGACGCGCGCCGCCTTCCTGTTGGCCGGAGCCGCCGCCTTTACGCAATTCGCGGCGGGCAGCCTGCTGGCATCCCTGGTGCCGTCCTTTCTGTACAACCTGCTGCCCTGGAAGGGTCCGGCTGTGCCGGGCATCGCCTTCCTCATCCTTTCGACGGCGTCGGCGGCCACGCAGCTTTGGCAACGCAATATCGCCGCCGCGAAGGGCCTCGTCCTGGGGCTGCTGACCCTGGCAGGCTGCCTGCTTGCCCTTTGCCTGGGCATCTGGACGGGCAGCGCATGGGCTTTCCTGATCACGATGATCATGGCCGGCGCCGGGCAGGGCCTGTGTTTCATGGCCAGCACGCTGATCGCCGGGCAGAACGCGGACGAAAGCCGGCGCAGCGCCAACATGGCCACCTACTTTTCCATTGCCTACATCGGCGCGTCCATCCCCGTCATTGCCGTTGGCCGGCTGGCCGACCATTGGGGGCTGGCGCCCGCTGTTATCATTTTCAGCGCGCTGGCCGTGCTTGCGCTGGCCCTTCTGGCCTGGCTGGCCAGGAATATCCTGCCTTAGGAGCATATGGATGAGTGTGCAGCATATCGAAGCCTTGGCGAAGCGCGGCCCCGCGGGCCGCAACGCGGTGAAGCTGGCCGCCGCGGCCTACTTCCTGTTGTGGCTGGCGCTGGCGATCGAGCCCGTGGACCGCCCTGCCTGGCTGCTGGAAAACATGCTGGTCGCGGGCCTGTTCGCGCTGCTCTGGTTCATACGGCGGCTGTTCCGGTTTTCCAATGCCTCGCTGCTGCTGATCCTGCTGTTCCTGGCTCTGCATACCGTGGGTTCCCACTATACGTACTCCGAGGTCCCGTACGACAGGTGGTGGCAGGCTCTGACCGGCCACACCTTGAACAGCGTGTTCGGGTGGGAACGCAATCACTACGACCGGCTGGTGCATTTTTCCTATGGGTTGCTGCTGGCCTATCCCATACGCGAATTTTTCCTGCGCATTGTCGAGGTGCGGGGATTCTGGGCCTACTTCCTGCCGCTGGACTTCACCCTGAGCACGTCGGCGCTGTACGAACTGATCGAATGGGGAGCGGCCATGCTGTTCGGCGGCAACCTGGGCATGCAGTATCTGGGCACCCAGGGCGACATCTGGGATGCGCACAAGGACATGGGACTGGCCGCGCTGGGCGCCTTGATCGCCATGCTGGCCGCCGCCGCGATCAATGCGCGGCTAAGGCGCGACCTGGCCTGGGAATGGTCGAGCGCCATGAAAAAGCCCGATTCCAGCCGCTAGACGGCAGGCGCGCCGCCCTTTGGCCGGACGGCGCCTGCCTCGGGCCGCCCGCTATTCCCTATTCCTTTACAGCGCCGGTCATGCCCGAGACGTAGTACTCGACGAAGAAGGAATAGACGATCGCCACCGGCAGCGAACCCAGCAGCGCCCCCGCCATCAGCGCGCCCCAATGATAGACGTCCCCCTCGACCAGTTCGGTGACGATGCCCACCGGCACGGTCTTTATTTCGGACGATGAGATGAAGGTCAGGGCGTAGATGAACTCGTTCCAGGACAAGGTGAATGCAAAAATGCCGGCCGAGATCAGCCCCGGCACAGCCAGCGGCAGGATGATCTTGACCAGTATCTGCCAGCGGGTGGCCCCGTCGATCAGCGCGCACTCTTCCAGCTCGTAGGGTATGGACCGGAAATAGCCCATGAGCAGCCAGGTGCAGAACGGAATGAGGAAGGTCGGATAGGTCAGGATGAGCGCCATGCGGGTATCGAACAGCCCCAGCTGGAACACGATGGCGGCCAGGGGGATGAACAGGATGGACGGCGGGATGAGGTAGGCGAAGAATATGCTCAGGCCGATCTGCTTGGAACCCTTGAAGCGCAAACGCTCGATGGCATAGGCCGCGAACACGCTGGCCGCCAGCGAAATAATGGTGGCGGCGGTGGACACGATGACGGTGTTCCATAGCCAGCTCGGAAAAGGCGTGTCGAACAGCAGGTGCTTGAAATGGCTGAGTGTGGGCGCGAAGACCCAGAAGGGATTGACGCTGCTCAGCATCTCTTCGTTGGGCTTGAACGCCGTCATGGCCATCCAGTAGAACGGGAAAAGCAGCACGAAAACGAAAATGCCCAGTGGAATATAGATGGTGACCCATCGGCGCGGCAGGGATTGCAGGTAATCCATGCCTTGCTGGTCGATGTCCTGTGTCTTGCTTTTTCTCATTTGTCGTCCCCGCGTTGCCAGGCCCGGCGCTGCAGCCCGAAGTAGGAAAACATGATGGCCGCCAGCAGGAAGGGGATCATCATGATGGCCAGCGCGGCGCCTTCGCCCAGCGATCCACCCGGTATGGCGCGCTGGAAGGACAGGGTCGTCATCAGGTGGGTGGCATTCAGGGGGCCGCCGCGCGTCAACACGTAGATCAGCTGGAAGTCGGTGAACGTGAACAGCACCGAGAAGGTCATGACCACCGCAATGATGGGCGTCAGCAAGGGCAGGGTCACGTAGCGGAACTGCTGCCAGGGCGTGACGCCGTCGATGGAAGCGGCTTCGTACAGTGCCGGCGAAATGGTCTGCAGGCCGGCCAGCAGCGTAATGGCCACGAACGGGATGCCGCGCCAGACATTGGCGAAAATGGTGGAAAAGCGGGCCATCCAGGGATCGCCCAGGAAATTGATGTAGGTGTCGATCAGGCCCAGCTTGACGAGAGTCCAGCTGATGATGGAGAACTGCGCGTCGTATATCCACCAGAAGGCCAGCGCCGACAAGGCCGTGGGCACGATCCAGGGCAGCAGCACGATGGACCTGAAGAAGGCCTTGAAAGGCAGGTTCTTGTTCAGCAGCAGCGCCAGCCACAGGCCCAGCGCGAACTTCAGGATACTGGCGATCACCGTATAGAAAATGGTATTGAACAAGGCCAGTTGGCTGACCGAATCGCCTATCAGGTAGGCATAATTGCCCAAGCCTATCCATTCGCCGGCCCGCCCTATCTTGGCATCGGTGAAACCCAGCCAGATTCCCAGCCCCAAGGGGTAGGTCAGGAACAGCACCAGGATAATGACCAGGGGCAGCATGAAGACAAGCCCCAGGACATTGCTGTTGTTCAGTGCGCGTGAAAGCATGTTCTTTCCCGGATTGAAGGCCTATCCCGCCCGCCCCGGCATCGCCGAAGCAGGCAGGATGGCCGAACCGCCCGACCAGCCGGGCGAGATGCCCTTAGGTCTTGTAGTAGCGCTTGGCCCGTTCCGCCGCCTGCGCCGCCGCCTCTTTGGGTGTCTTGGCTCCGCTGGCGGCGTTGGCGATCATGTCCAGCACCACATAATCGGCCATCACGGCCGCAGAAGCCGTGCCCAAAGGACCCGCATGGCCGTTGTCCAGCATGAGCGCGGCCGCGTCGCGGTACACCGTGTGCTTGGGATCGACCGTCCATATCGGGTTGGCCTCGTAGGCTTTCAGCGGCTGGCTGACGTAGCCGATGGCCGCTTCCATCCAGGGGTTGTACTGGTCGGCTTCCATCATGAACTGCATGTAGGCCTTGGCCGCATTGGGGTACTTGGAATGCTTGAACAGCATCATCTGGGTGATCTGCATCAGTTCCGTCGGCTTGCCGATGGGGCCGATGGGCAGGTGGGCGTGCTGAATGTCGTCCGCCATGGCCTTCATCTTGGGATCCTGGGAATTCTTGGCGGAGTAATAGACCGAGATGCCGTTGGCGGTCATGCTGACCTGCCCGTCAAGGAAGGCCTTGTTATTGGATGGGTCCTGCCATGACAGCGTGCCCGGCACAAAAGTCTTGTAGAGCTCCTTGGCGTACTCCAGCGCCGCCCAGGTCTCGGGCGAATCGATCACCACATTGCCCTTGGTGTCGACCATCATGCCGCCGTGCGACCACAGCAGCCAGTGCGCCCAGTTGTTGCCGTCGCCCACCGCCTTGCCCAGGGCGAAGCCGCAAGGCGTGTCCTTGGCCTTGAGAGCCTGGCATAGCTTGAGGAAACCGGCCGTATCCTTGGGCACCCCATCGAACCCCGCCGCCTTGACCTGGCTTTCGCGGTAGCACAGCGCATTGCCCACCACGCCCAGCGTGATGGCGATCCAGCGGTCGCCGCGCATGCCATAGCGCTTGCACACGTCGTACCAGCCGCCGTATTTCTTGTCCAGGTAATTGGCCAGGTCGGTCAGGTCGACCAGTTTGTCGGGATACTGATGCGGATCGTCGAACCAGCCTATGACGATATCCGGACCGCTGCCCACGCTGGCCGCGACCGCGGCCTTGGGGCGGACATCTTCCCAGCCTTCGTTGTCCACACGAACCTCGATGCCGGTTTTCTCGGTGAACTTCTTGGTATTGGCCATCCAGAGCTCTTCGTCGCCCTGCACGAAGCGCTTCCATCGCAGCACGCGCAGCTTGGCGTCTTTTTCCGGCTGGATATTGAGGGTGTCGGTTGCTGCATGGGCGCTGCCGCCCATTGCCGACGCCGCCGCGACCGATGCCGTAGACACCAGAAAATCGCGTCTTGTAAGTTTTGTCATGTCTCCACTCCTTGGTTGATGGAACAAGGTTCCGTATAAAGCGGCCTACACTTCGGTTACCTACTTCAACTGCTGATGAGCGCCTTGCCGGTTCCGGCATCGAACAGATGCGTACGCTCGTGATCGGGCATGAGCCGCAGGCTGTCGCCGGCGGAAAAATCGTGCCGTTCGCGAAAGATGGAAATCAGATCCGTGTTGCAGAAGCGGGAATAGACTTCCGTATTGGCGCCCGTCGGCTCTACCACGCCGACTTCGGTTTTCATGCCCTGGCCCGAGGTATCGATGGAAAGGTGTTCGGGCCGCACACCGTAAATCACGCTCTGTCCGTCTTCGCCGGCCACGGAGCCGTTGCGGCGCGGTGCCGGCAGCCGGGTGCCGTCGGAAAATTCCACCTGGGCGCCGCCCGGGTCACGGCGCAGCACGCCGGGAATGAGGTTCATGGCCGGCGAGCCGATGAAGCCCGCGACGAACAGGTTCTCGGGGCGATCGTAGAGATCGAGGGGCCGGCCCCGCTGTTCGACGATGCCGTCGCGCATGACCAGGATCTGGTCGGCCATGGTCATGGCTTCGATCTGGTCGTGGGTGACGTAGACCGATGTGGTGCGCAAGCGCTGGTGCAGCGCCTTGATCTCGGCCCGCATCTGCACGCGCAGCTTGGCATCCAGGTTGGACAAGGGCTCGTCGAACAGGAAGACCTGCGGGTCGCGCACGATGGCCCGGCCCATGGCCACACGCTGGCGCTGGCCACCGGACAACTGGCGGGGATAGCGCTGCAATAGCGCGCCCAGGCCCAGGATTTCGGATGCGCGGTCGACGCGCTGGCGTACGGTTGCCTTATCGATCTTGGCCAGCATGAGCGAGAACGCCATGTTGTCGAACACGGTCATGTGCGGGTACAGGGCGTAGTTCTGGAACACCATGGCAATATCGCGCTCTTTGGGCGGCACGTCGTTCACGACGCGGCCATTGATCAGGATCTCGCCTTCGGTGATCTGCTCCAGGCCCGCGAGCATGCGCAACAGGGTGGATTTTCCGCAACCGGAGGGGCCGACGAGCACCGCGAACTGGCCGTCCTCGATGTCGATGTCAACGCCCCGTATGACCTGCGTGCCGCCGAAATACTTCTGTATTGCCCGTATCTGCACTGATGCCATGCCTCGTTCCTTTCTGTGTTTGTGCTACTTACGGATGACTGTTCCTTCCTTCTGCAACAACATAGGTGGGCCTGCCCGTTCTGGCCCAGTCGATCAGGTTCTGCGCCGCCTTGCGCCTTAATTCACGCTCGGCGGTCTGGGAATAGAAGGCCGCATGAGGCGATAGCAGCACCCTGGGATGCTGGACGATGCGCGAACCCGTGTCGGGCGGCTCGACAGGCAGCACGTCGAGCCCCGCCGAGTCCAGCACACCCCGGTCGAGCGCATCGAGCAAGGCGTCCGTGTCGACCACCGGCCCCCGGGACGTGTTGACCAGCACGCTACCCGGCTTCATCAAGCCCAGCAGATCGCGGCCGACGATGCCCCGGGTTTCAGCCGTAAGCGGCACATGCAGCGTCAGGGCGTCACTGCCCGAAAAAAGCTCTTGCAGCGTCACCCGCTCGACATAGGCCGGGAAATCGCCGTCGATGATGTAGGGATCGCAGGCAATGACGCGCTTGAAACTGGGCCCCGCAATATGCGCCATGCGTTTGCCGATACGGCCCAGGCCCAGTATGCCCAGGGTCATGTCGGATACGCGGCGCATGACGCCCGATGAGGTGAAGTGCCACGTGCCGGCCTTGACGTCGCGATCGTAGAAGGCAATGTGCCGCAGCAACGACAGCATCATGGCGAAGGCATGTGTGGCCACTTCGCCCACGCCGTAATCGGGCGAATTGCCGACCCATACGCCGTGTTCGCGGGCGTCGGCCACATCGACAGTATCGTAGCCGGCGCCGTAGCGACTGACTATACGGATATCCGGCCGGGCCGTAAATACCTTTTTATTGACCGGCGCATACTGGACCAGCAGGCCCTGGCATCCGGCCGAGGCGTCGATGACGTCGGCCTCGCTGCGGCATTGCGCCACGACCAGCTCGATGCCCGCCGCGCCGTACAGCGACTGTTCGAGTTCCAGGTCGGGAAAATCGTAATCGGTAATGAGTACCTTCATGCGCGCTTCCTTGAGCTCAAGGCCCCTTGGCAGACCCTAATGGCTGTCCTTGGGAATGCCGGCGCCGCTCTTGCCGACCAGGAAGTCCAGGTCGGCGCCCTTGTCCGCCTGCTGCACATGGTCCACATACAGCTTGACCCAGCCGCGGTGCATCGGAGCGGGCGGCGGGCTCCATGCGGCGCGCCGGCGTTCGAGTTCGGCGTCGGATACCAGCAAGTGCAGCGTGCGGGCGGGAACGTCGAGTTCGATCATGTCGCCGTCCTGGACCAAAGCCAGAGGCCCGCCGGCGGCGGCTTCGGGCGCCACATGCAGCACCACCGAGCCGTAGGCGGTGCCGCTCATGCGGGCGTCGGAAATGCGCACCATATCGGTGATGCCCTTGCGCAGCACCTTGGGCGGCAGGGGCATATTGCCCGCCTCGGCCATGCCCGGATAGCCCTTGGGGCCGCAATTCTTCAGGACCAGGATGCAGTTCTCGTCGACATCCAGGTTCTCGTCGTCCAGGCGCTGGTGCATGTGATCGCTGTTTTCGAAGACCACCGCCCGGCCTGTATGCTTGAGCAAGGCCGGCGTTGCCGCCGAAGGCTTGATCACCGCGCCGTCCGGACACAGGTTGCCGCGCAGGATAGCGATACCCGCATCGGGCTTGAAGGGATCGTCGAAGGCCCGAATGACTTCGCGGTTCCAGTTGGGCGCGTCCTTGCAGTTGTCCCAGAGGGTGTTGCCGTTGACCGTCAGCGCACTGCGGTCTATGACGGACTCGAGCTCGCGGATGACCGCCGGCAGCCCCCCCGCGTAATAGAAGTCTTCCATCAGATGTTTGCCGGAGGGCTGCAGATCAACCAGACAGGGCAGGCCATGGCCCAGCTTGTCCCAGTCGTCCAGGGTCAGGTCGACACCGATGCGGCCCGCGATGGCCAGAAGATGGATGACCGCATTGGTGGAGCCGCCTATGGCGGCATTGACCCGTATGGCGTTCTCGAAAGCCGCGCGCGTCAGGATGCGCGACATGATCAGGTCGTCCTTGACCATCTGGACAATGCGGCGGCCGGAAGCGCGCGCCAGCACATTGCGGCGCGCGTCGACGGCCGGAATGGCCGCATTGCCAGGCAGGCTCATGCCCAGCGCCTCGACCATGCTGGCCATGGTCGAGGCCGTGCCCATGGTCATGCAGTGGCCATGAGAGCGATGCATGCAGCTTTCGGCTTCGAAGAATTCTTCCTGGCTCATGTTGCCGGCGCGCACGTCTTCGGACATCTTCCAGACATCGGTGCCCGAGCCCAGCTCGCCGCCCCGATACTTGCCGCTGAGCATGGGCCCGCCCGACACCCCTATGGTGGGAAGATCGCAGGACGAAGCCCCCATGAGCAGCGACGGCGTGGTCTTGTCGCAGCCCATGAGCAGCACGATGCCGTCCAGCGGATTGCCGCGTATGGACTCTTCGACGTCCATGCTGGCCAGGTTGCGAAACAGCATGGCGGTGGGCCGCAGCAAGGTTTCGCCCAGCGACATGACGGGAAATTCCAGCGGAAAGCCGCCGGCCTCCCAGACGCCGATCTTGACCTGTTCGGCCAGCGTCCGGAAATGCGAGTTGCACGGCGTCAGCTCGGAATAGGTATTGCAGATGCCGATGACCGGCCGGCCATCGAACTGATCGTGAGGAATGCCGCGATTCTTCATCCAGGAGCGGTAGATGAAGCCATCGCGATCCTGGCGGCCGAACCAAGCCTGGCTGCGGCGTGTTGGACGTTCTTTATTGCTCAAGACCATGTCCCCTTTTTTTCGAGCAAGTCATCAGATACCGCTATCTCTGCGGGCCGGCACTACATCGTGGGGCCCAGCACCCACGGCGCGAATTCGTCTTCGCCGAATCCATGTTCTTCGCTTTTGCTGCGGCTGCCCGAGGCGACCTCGATGATGCGCCGGAATATCTGTTCACCGACTTCCTGCACGGTTTTCCCGCCGTCGAGGATTTCGCCGCAGTTGATGTCCATGTCTTCGCTCATGTGCCGATACATAAGCGAATTGGTGGCCAGCTTGATCGAGGGCGAGGGCTTGCAGCCGTAGACCGAACCCCGGCCGGTCGTGAAACAGATGACATTGGCGCCGCCGGCCACTTGCCCCGTCGCGGACACCGGATCGTATCCCGGCGTATCCATGAAGACCAGGCCGTGGCTTTGCACCGGCTGGGCGTACTCGACCACATCGGACAGGTTGCTGGAGCCCGCCTTGGCGACGGCCCCCAACGATTTTTCAAGTATGGTCGTCAGGCCGCCCGCCTTGTTGCCCGGGGACGGATTGTTGTTCATTTCGCCGCCCAGCCGCGCGGTGTACTCTTCCCACCAGTGGATGCGCTGGACCAGCTTTTCGCCGACTTCCCGTGTGACGGCCCGGCGCGTCAGCAGGTGCTCGGCCCCGTATATTTCGGGCGTTTCGCTAAGGATGGCCGTACCGCCGTGCTGGACGAGCAGATCCATGGCCGCGCCCAGCGCCGGATTGGCGCTGATGCCCGAATAGCCGTCGGATCCTCCGCACTGCAGGCCCACGGTGATATGGCTGATGGGCACGGGCTGTCGCGATACCTGATTGGCTTTCGGCAACAGGCTGCGTATGAGCTGTACGCCATGTTCTATGGTCTTACGGGTGCCGCCTACATCCTGGATGGTCATGGTGTGAAGGCGATCAGATTCGTGCAGGTTTTCGGCGCCCAACAGCGATGATATCTGGTTGGATTCGCAACCCAGCCCGATGAACACGACGGCGGCGAAGTTGGGATGGCGGATGTAGCCGGCAATGACCCGGCGCAGAAGATCGATGCCCTCGCCCGCCGACGCCATTCCACAGCCTGCCTTATGCGTGATGGACACCACGCCGTCGACGTTGGGGAAGTCGGCCAGGGCATCGCCGCGAAACGCGTCGGCAATCTGGCGACAGACCGTGGCGGAACAGTTCACGCTGCTGACGATGCCGATGTAGTTGCGCGTGGCCACCCGCCCGTCGTCGCGGACTATGCCGTTGAAGACCAGGGATTCGGGCGGTGCTTCCTGTGGCCGGACGTCGGCGCAGAAAGCATAGTCCCGCTGGAAATCATGCATGGCCATATTGTGCAAATGAATGTGCTGGCCGGGGGCGATGTCGCGCGTGGCGAAGCCGATGATCTGGTTGTAGCGGCGCACGGGCGCACCGTTTGCAATGGCCCGCACCGCAATCTTGTGGCCCGCCGGAATGGCGTCGGACGAAACAAGCTGCTCGCCCGGGATGGCCGTGCCCGGCTTGATGTCGCGGGTCGCAATCAGAACGTCGTCGTTCGGGCTAAGCCGTATTGCCATATGCGCGGAATTCGACCGGCCGATGGACTCGACCGGCACCACGGTTTCTTGCGCCACGTTGTCTCCTTGGATTTTCGATCGACGGCACTAAGGCCTGCCGGCCGCCTTCTTCGGCGATTTGCAGGCAGTCTATTACATAAAATCGGACAGGTAAAGTGGTAATACCAAAATTGCTTGACAGTTCTTTTTCGGTATGAAACCCTACGCCTTACCGGTCGGGCCGCCTGATCGGGACTCATAACAATAAAGAATCAGAACGACGCTACACACGCAGTTCCCGTGCCATTCAATATAAAAGAACACCCCCGGAGGACGACAAGATGAGTATCAAAACCACTATCAAATTCACCGCTGCCGCCGCAGCCATTTTTGCGTCGGGCATCGCCAGCGCCGCCTGGCCGGAACGCCCCATTACCGTGATCGTGCCATGGGCCGCCGGCGGCGGCACTGACGCCACGGCGCGCATCGTGGGCACCTTGCTTGAAAAGGAATTGGGTAATCCGGTCAACGTCGTCAACCGCGCCGGCGGCAATGGCGTGGTGGGCCATCAGGCCATTGCCAGCGCCAAGCCCGACGGCTACACCCTGGGCATGCTGACGGTGGAAATTTCCATGATGCATCACCAGGGGCTGACCAAGCTCACGCCCAGGGACTACACCGCGCTAGGGTTGATGAATGTCGATCCGGCGGCGATCACCGTCAGCCAGGAATCGCCCTATCAAAACATGGGCGACCTGCTCAAGGCCATCAAGGCCGAACCGGGCAAGCTCAAGGCTTCCGGAACCGGCCAGGGGGGCATCTGGCATATTGCGCTGGCCGGCATGCTTAAAAGCTTGAACATAGACATCAATGCCGTTCCCTTCGTCCCATCCAATGGCGCGGCTCCGGCCATGCTGGAGCTCGCCGCCGGCGGCATCGCCATTGTCCCGGCCGCCCTGCCCGAAGCCCGCGCCATGATCGACGCCGGCAAAGCCCGGCCGCTCACCATCATGGCCGATACGCCCTCCGCGCTCTACCCCAAGGTTCCTACGCTTAAAAGCGCCACCGGCAGCGACTGGAGCATGGGCGTCTGGCGCGGCATAGCCGGCCCCAAGGGCTTGCCCGAAGATGTCAAGACCAAGGTTGAAGCGGCCCTGAAAAAAATCAACGAAAGCGCGGAATTCAAGGAATTCATGGGCAAGCGCGGTTTTGGGATTGCCTACGCCGACGGCGCCGGATTCGCCAAGTTCATGGATGACGGCGATGCCGCCATGGGCGAAACCTTGAAAATGCTGGGCCTGGCCAAATAAGCGCCATGAAGATCAGCAACTTGCTCGCAGGCCTATTCATAGGCCTGTCGGGGATTGCCATCATCTGGTATGCGCAAACCCTGCCGCTCATGCCCGGCCAGGACGTCGGACCGGGCATGTTTCCCACCTTGATCGGCGCGGGCCTGGTCGTCTGCGCCGTGCTTCTGGCACGGCGCGACCTCAAGCCGCCGGTTCGCACGCCCTGGGTGCGCATACATCCCGAATTCCGCCACGGACGCACCCTGGCGGGTTTTCTGCTGGTGCCGATTTCACTGGCTTTGTATGTATGGTTTTCGGAAAGCCTTGGCTTCATTCCAGCCGCTTTTCTGCTTCAACTGGCGCTATATCTCGTATTTCGCGTTCGTCTGCGAACGGCAATACCCGTAGCCATCGCGGGCGCGCTCGTCATCCACTTCCTTTTCTACACGCTGCTGGAAGTGCCCCTGCCCTGGGGAATTCTTGAATCGATCGCCTGGTAGAAGGAAATCTATACCATGCTGGAAAACCTCATCGCCGCTTTCGGACAGGTGTTTGAACTGCATGTCCTGCTTGTCATATTTCTTTCCTCCGCCTATGGCTTGTTCGTCGGCGCCATTCCCGGGTTAAGCGCCACCATGGCGGTGGCCCTGCTGGTGCCGGTCACTTTCTTCATGCCGCCGGTTCCGGCCATCGCCTCCATGGTCACGGCCACCGCCATGGCGATTTTCTCGGGCGACGTTCCGGGCTGCCTGCTGCGCATACCCGGCACCCCGGCGTCGGCCGCCTATACCGACGAAGCCTATAAGCTGACCAAAATGGGCAAGACCGAACTTGCCCTTGGCGGCGGGCTCGTCTGCTCATGCATAGGCGGACTGTTTGGCACCGTCGTGCTTATCGTTGCAGCCCCCGCGCTCGCAGAACTGGCCCTTCAGTTTTCGTCATTCGAATATTTCTGGCTGGTGCTGCTGGGCCTGACCTGCGCCATCTTCATTGCCTCGGCCGATCCGCTGAAGGGCTTTGTCTCGCTGTTCCTGGGACTGATGATTACTTGCGTAGGCATGGGCAATCCCACAGGCTATCCACGCTTTACCTTCGGCAGCGATGCCATGCTCAGCGGACTTTCTCTGGTGCCCGTGATGGTCGGCATGTTCGCCGTGTCCGAGGTCCTGCGCTATGCCGTCAATGCCGCGAAGGAAAGCGGAAGCGTCGTCGGAAACATCGAAAAGGTTTTTTCGGGCACCTTGAAGCTGGTCGCAAAGTATCCCAAATCGGTCATGCGCGGCAGCGTGCTGGGCACCGTCGTAGGCGCCCTGCCCGGCGCAGGGGCGGATATAGCCGCCTACATGTCTTATGCGCTCAGCAAGAAATTCTCCAAGGAACCCGAAAAATTCGGTACCGGCCATCCAGAGGGCATCGTCGAAGCCAGCTCGGCCAACAATGCCTCGCTGGCCGGCGCATGGATCCCCGCGCTGGTATTCGGCATCCCGGGCGACTCCATCACTGCCATTGTGATCGGCGTGCTGTACATGAAAGACCTGAACCCTGGGCCGATGATCTTCATCAACAACCCGGTATCCATGTACTCCATCTTCATCGTCTTCATCCTGGCCAACCTGCTGCTGCTGCCTTTGGGCTATACCCTGATCAAGCTGTCAAAGCACATACTGCGCACGCCACGCAACATCCTGATGCCGCTCATCCTGCTGTTCTGCATCGTGGGCTCCTACGCCATCAACAACAGCATATTCGACGTGGGCGTCATGCTGGCTTTCGGCGTTCTGGCCTACCTCATGGAGGAAAACGGCTTTCCCATCGCACCCACCATACTGGGCGTGGTCCTGGGCAGCATGCTGGAAGAGAATTACATCAGTTCCGTCATCAAATCCGACGGCAACATCCTGGCGTTCTTCGACCGCCCCATCGCCGGAACGCTGGGCGTCATCACCATACTGGTATGGCTGGCTCCGCTGGCCTTGCGCCACATCAGGCAAAGGCAGGCGCCAAGCGCGTACGCGAATGAATAAGCAAGCAGACCAATTCAAGCAGCATCCAACAGGGAGGACCACATGACGGTGCGCAACAATTACGATTTCTCAGGCCGCCATGCCGTCATAACAGGAGGCGCGGCGGGCATCGGCCTTGCCATTGCCGCCCGTCTGACGGAAGGCGGCGCCGGCGTCACGCTATGGGATCGCGATCCGCAAGCCCTGGCCAAGGCGCAGGCCGACCTGGGCTCGCAATCCATCCGCATCGAACAGGTCGACGTGGGCGACGAGGCCTCCGTCCAGTCGGCGGCCGACGCCACCGTCAAAGCCGCGGGCGCCGTCGACATCCTGGTCAACAGCGCCGGCATCACCGGCCCCAACACCAGCGTCTGGGAATACCCGCCGGCGGAATGGGACCGGGTCATGCGCGTCAACCTGCGCGGCCCCTTCCTGTGCTGCCGCGCCATTGTTCCGCACATGCGCGCGAACGACTACGGGCGCATCGTGAACATCGCCTCCGTCGCCGGCAAAGAGGGCAACCCCAACGCATCGGCTTACAGCGCGTCCAAGGCTGCCGTCATCGCCCTGACCAAATCGCTGGGCAAGGAACTGGCGCAAACCGGGATAACGGTCAATTGCATAACACCCGCCGCCGTGCGCACCGCCATTTTCGACCAGATGACGCAGGAGCATATCGACTACATGCTGTCCAAGATTCCCATGAACCGCTTCGGCAAGACCGAAGAGATCGCCGCCCTGGTGGCCTGGCTGTGCTCCGAGGATTGTTCGTTCTCCACGGGCGCCACCTTCGACATATCCGGCGGAAGGGCTACTTACTGACATGGACAGGCAACGATACGCCGCTCAGGCGCTGCGCGATTTTTCCCAGGAGCTGCTGCAGGCGGCCGGCATGGACGCCGGGCCCGCCGAGGCCGTTGCCGACACCCTGGTGGAAGGCGATCTGCTGGGCCACGATACGCATGGCCTGGCTTTGCTGGCGCCCTATATAAAGGAAATCGAGAACAAAACCATGGAGGTGGCCGGCCTGCCCGACACCTTGTCCGACCGCGGCGCGTCCCTGCTGTGGGACGGGCGGCGGCTGCCCGGTCCCTGGCTGGTCCATCAAGGCCTCGACGCATTGATCCCTCGAGCGCGCGAGTTCGGCAGCGCCACTCTGGTCATACGGCGCAGCCACCATATTGCCTGCCTGGCCGCCTACCTGCTGCGCGCAACCGAGAACGGCCTGCTGATCACATTGGCCAGCTCGGATCCCGCCGTGGCCAGCGTTGCGCCTTACGGCGGCACTCAAGCCGTGTTCACACCCAATCCCATTGCCATGGGCATACCCACCTCCGGCACCCCTTTCCTGGTGGACATCTCTTCGTCCATCGTCACCAACGGCATGTGCAGCCGCCTGCAGAAAGCGGGCCAGCAGTTTGACGACGAATGCCTGCTCGATGCGCAAGGCCGCCCCAGCCGCGACCCCGCCGTGCTGTCGGCCGATCCTCCCGGCACCATCATGCCGCTGGGGGGAGTGACGGCGGGCCATAAAGGCTTCGGCATGGCGCTGATGATAGAGGCGCTGACAGGCGGGCTGGCGGGCCATGGCCGTGCCGATCCACCCGATGGCTGGGGCGCGACTGTTTTTCTTGGCCTGCACGATCCGGAAGCCTTTGGCGGCACCGACGCCTTCACGCGCCAGACCGACCACATCGGACAGGCATGCCGCGAAAATCAGCCCCGTGCCGGGGGAAGCTCGGTCCGGATGCCGGGCGACCGCGGCCTGGCGTTGCGATCGGAACAGCAACAGGGCGGCGTTGCGCTGCACCCCACGATTCCTGAAATGCTGACGCAATGCGCCGCCCGCTATGGCCTGTCGTTTCCCCAGGCATCGGGCTAGGGCCAGCCACGACCAACGGAAAACCGCATGAGGGCCAACGTATAATGCGCGCCGGGAACCATCCAGTCCATGCCTATCAAAATCATCGAACCTCAACGCCTGTACCGCCAGATCAGCGAGCAGCTTCGCACGCTGATCGAAAGCGGCGAGTTTCCGCCGGGGTCGCGCCTGCCCGCCGAGCGCGACCTTGCCGTACAGTTGGGCGTCAGCCGGCCATCGCTGCGTGAAGCCCTGATCGCCCTGGAGGTTCATGGCTATATAGAGGTCCATATGGGTTCGGGCATTTATGTCTGCGACCCGCCGACCCCGCCCTCCAAGCGATACGACCTGTCCCAAGAGGAAGGTCCGCTCGAAGTCATACGCGCGCGCGCCCTGCTGGAAAGCGAGGTGGCGGCCACGGCGGCCAAGGCGGGCCGCAAGGCCCAGTTCGACGCCATCGAGGAAGCCATCGACATGATGGCGGCCGATACCGAGGCGGGCCTGGTTCCCCTTGAAGCCGACCAGCTGTTCCATGTGCGCATCGCCGAAGCCACCGGAAACAGCGTGCTCATAGGCGTGGTAAAACAGCTCTTCGAGTTTCGCATGGGCCCGCTCTTTGACAGGCTGCACGGGCATTTTGAATCCGGCGACGTGTGGCCCCAGGCCATTGCGGAACATCGCCGGATACTGAAGGCCTTGCGGGCCAAGGATCCGGACCAGGCGCGCCTGGCCATGCAGGAACACATGGGCGTGGCATTCAAGCGCCTGACTTCCAGCCTGACGGAATCGCCCAGGCGCCGCAAGGCGGCATCGCCGCGATCGCCGTCCGATACCCAGGCCGGCAGGCGGGCCAAGGCGGCCAAGACCACCAAGAAAAAAGGACTGACAAAATGACTACGGAAAAATTCGCACTTGTCACAGGAGCGGGATCGGGAATAGGAAAGAGCATCGCCCTTGCCTTGATGCAGAACGGCTATTCAGTGGCGTTGGCGGGCCGCCGCAAAGATCCCCTGGAAGCCACGGCCCGCGAGGGCGCCGCATACGGCGCGCGATCGCTGGTGGCGCCGGCCGACATCAGCCGTCCCGAAGACGTCGATCGCGTGTTCGGCCTGATCAAGGAACAGTTCGGCCGCCTGGACCTGCTGTTCAACAATGCCGGCATCTTCGCCCGCGCTGTTTCCCTTGAAGAGCTGGAGTACGAGCAGTGGCAGGCGGCGGTGGACATCAACCTGACCGGCGCCTTCCTGTGCACCCAGGGCGCTTTTCGCCTGATGAAGGAACAACAGCCGCGCGGCGGACGCATCATCAACAATGGTTCGATCTCGGCCCATGCGCCGCGTCCCCACGCCGTGTCGTACACCGCGACCAAGCATGCCATCACCGGCCTGACCAAGGCCACGTCGCTGGACGGCCGCCGGTACGACATCGCCTGCGGCCAGATCGATATCGGCAACGCCGCCAGTGAAATGACCGAAGCCATGAGCAGCGGCGTCCTGCAGGCCGACGGGTCGACCCGTCCCGAGCCGGTGATGGATGTCAGGCACGTGGCTGAAGCCGTGCTGTACATGGCCAGCCTGCCGCTGGATGCCAATGTGCAGTTCATGACCGTCATGGCGACCAACATGCCCTTTATCGGCCGCGGCTGACTCCAGCGCGCCGTCCGGTCGATCCGGATACTCTCCGGCCTGAACCGGCCGACGGCGCAGCTGGCGGCTGCATCCGCCGCCAGCGCGCGCGGATGCAGCCCTTCTTTTAATCCAGCAGGCTGGCGTCCCAGGCGTACAGCTTTTGCTCCTGCTCGCCCAGTCCTTCAATGCCCAGGCGCATGACGTCGCCCGGTTTCAGATATACCGGCGGCTTCTGCCCAAGGCCCACGCCCGGCGGCGTGCCGGTGGATATCAGGTCGCCCGGATACAGGGTGGTGAACTGGCTGATGTAATGCACCAGATGGGCCACGTCGAAGATCATGGTCCGGGTGTTGCCGTCCTGGAAACGCTTGCCGTTCACTTCCAGCCACATGCCCAGGTTCTGCGGGTCGGCGACTTCGTCGGCCGTCACCAGCCAGGGGCCGACGGGACCGAAGGTATCGCAACCCTTGCCCTTGTCCCAGGTGCCGCCGCGCTCCATCTGGTACTCGCGCTCGGACACATCGTTCACCACGCAATAGCCGGCGACATAATCCAGGGCCTCGTCCTTGCCCACATAGCGCGCCTTGCGGCCGATGACCACGCCCAGCTCGACTTCCCAGTCGGTCTTGTTCGAACCGCGCGGGATGACGACGGGGTCGTTGGGGCCGGTGGGCGCCGACCATTTGTTGAACAGTATGGGTTCCTTGGGTATGTCCGCCCCCGTTTCAGCCGCATGATCGCTGTAGTTCAGGCCCACGCAGATGAACTTGCCCAGGCCCGCATAGGGAACGCCGAGCCGGCCGGGATTCTCGACCACCGGCAGCGATGCGATATCGGCGCCGGCCAGCGACTTCAGCTGGTCCGGCTGCAAGGTCTGCGCCGTAATATCGGACAGCACGCCCGACAGATCGCGTATCTTGCCGTCCTGATCCAGGCAGCCTGGCTTCTCCTGTCCGATCGGTCCGTAACGTAGTAATTTCATGTAGTGCTCTCTACTCTAGGGGTTAATGGCGTGTCAGTTAGACCAACCGCCGTCGATGATATGCAATGCGCCAGTTGTAAACGATGATTCATCCGACGCCAAGTACAGGGCCAGCGCCGCGATTTCCCGGGTGCCGCCCACGCGGCCCATGGGTTGGCGCGCAACGAAATCGGCGCGGACCTGCTCTTGGGTCTTGCCGTATTTTCCCGCCTGCGCGGCGATCCGTTCCGCCAGCGAGGGGGACTCCACCGTGCCGGGGCAGATCGCGTTGCAGCGCACGCCCTGTGAAACGAAATCGGCGGCCACCGATTTCGTCATGCCGATGACCGCCGCCTTTGTGGCGCCATAGACGAAACGGTTTGGGACTCCCTTGACGCTGGATGCGGCCGACGACATATTCACGATGGAACCGCGCCGCTGTCCGAGCATGCCCGGCAGGAAGGCCCGCATCGTGTGGTACATCGACGCCACATTCAGTTCGAAGGAGTGGCGCCAGGCAGCGTCGTCGCAGTCCAGTATCGATCCGTCGTGAACATAGCCGGCGCAATTGAACAGCACGTCGATGGCACCCAGTTCATCGGCCAGGGCCTGGATCTGCGCCGGCTGCGTAACGTCCAGCTGGCGGGCCTGGCAGCCTTTCAGGCCGGCCAGCAGGCCCGGATCGATATCGGTGGCAATGACCTTGGCCCCTTCCTGAATGAAGAGCTCGGCCGTGGCCCGCCCTATTCCCTGTCCCGCCGCCGTCACCAGCGCCGTCTTTCCCGCAAGGCGTCCAGTCATGATTATTTACCCGCGCTCAGTACGTTATCGGGGAGCGGCGAGCCATGATATTTCTGATAGATATCGTTCAGCTTGCCGTTCTTCAGGTTGGCGCGCACCCAATTATCGACCCATCCTTTGAGTTCGGTGCTTTGCTTGTTCAGGCCTATGCCCAGCATCGCGGTCGACAGCACGATCTTGGACTCCATGTTTTTACCGGGCGTTTTCTTGTTGATGGCCTTGAGCAGCGGGGGCGCCGTGGCGAAGATGTCTCCCTGGCCGCTGGACACCGCCGTAATCGACGTGGCATCGTCGTCGAAACGCAGAATATTGGTTCCGGGCAGCGCCTGCTTGGTGATCGCAATGTCGTTGGTCGTGCCGCGCGTGGAAATCACCGTCTTGCCGACCAGGTCCTCCAGTTTGCTGATGTTCATGTCCTTGGGCGCACCGACCACCGCCTGTATGGCGGCATACGGCACCGAGAAGGCCACGACCTTCTCGCGCTCGGGCGTGATCGAGAAGCTGGCCACGACAAGGTCGGCTTTATTGGTCAGCAAAAAAGGCACGCGGTTGGCGCCGGTCGTGGGCACGATCTCGAGTTTTACGCCCAGATCCTTTGCCAGCAGTTCCGCCGTCTCGACGTCGGAGCCTATGGGCTTGAGGGTGTCGTCCTTGGTGCCGAACGGCGGCGCGCCCAAGTCGATGGCCACACGTATCACCTTGTCTTCCTTGATCTTGGGCAGGTCGTTGGCCTGGGCGGGCGCGGCGCCCAGACCAAGCAAGCACGCCAGGGCGCCCGCGACGAATACGCGCCGCGATGCGGATGCCGCCTTCAATATAGTGTGTGTCTCCATTTCTTCGTCTCCTGGTTTTGTATTACGTTTACCGGACTTGCAGAACGGCGATGCCGCCGCTGCCAGCCGCTAGCTTCAACATCATCCTTGAACCCGTCCGTGGTCATGCCGCGCCACGAGCGGCGTTCAGTCTTTTCTCCAGTTTCCGGCTCCACACGGACATGGGATAGCACATGGCAAAATACAGCGCGGCAGCGCATCCGAAATAAAGAAAAGGCTCGAACGTGGAGTTGTTCAGAATCTTGGCGTTGTACGACAGCTCCGCATAGCCGATGACCAGGGAAGCAATCGACGTGTTCTTGACGATCTGCACCATGAACCCCACCGTGGGCGGCGTTGCAATGCGCAGCGCCTGCGGCAGGATGACCAGCGCCATGCGCTGGAGGCGGCTGAGTCCAAGGCATTCCGCCGCTTCCCACTGGCTGCGCGCCACCGACTGTATGCAGCCGCGCCAGATCTCGCCGAAATAGGCGCTGGACTGTATGGTCAGTGCCAGCGTGGCGGCAAACAAGGCCGGCACGCTGTTCATGCCCAGCAGGTTGGGGCCGTAGAAGCACACGCCCATCAGCACCAGCAGCGGCGTACCCTGAATCAGCTGGATATAGGACGATGCCGCATGCCTGACCGGTTTCAACGGCGAGACCCGAAGCAAGGCCACCGCCATGCCGAGCATGCCGGCAAAAACAAAGGTCAGGCAGGACAGCAGCAGGGTGCCCCAGGCGCCCTGGACCAGATATTCGAACTGTTGGACATTCATGTGCGGCCGCCCTACAAAGCCGTACCCAGCTTGCGCCGGCGCACAAAGACAAACTGGCCGAACAGCCAGAATACGGCGCGAACCAGCCCCGACAGCGCCAGGTACACCACCCACAGCACAATGAAGACCTCGAAGTTGCGGAAGGTATTGGCCTGGACCGAATTGGAAATGCCGAAGAGTTCGTTGGCGCCTACCGCGGACAAGATGCTGGTGACCAGCATCAGCAATACATACTGGCTGGTCAACGCCGGATAGACGCGTTCGATGGCGGGCCGCAGGATGATGTGCAGATACACCTGTGTCGGGGTCAGGCCCAGGCACTCGGCGGCCTCAAGCTGCCCCTTGTGTATGGATTCGATGCCCGCGCGCACGATCTCGCAGGTATAGGCGCCGATATTGATGACGAGAGCCAATATGGCACCGACCATGATGGGCAGGCGCAGGCCAATGCTGGACATGCCGAAGATCAGGAAATAGCTTTGCACCAGCAGAGGCGTGTTCCTTATGATTTCCACGTAGCCGCCCACCAGCTTGCGCAGCCATGTCGGGCCGCTGCTGCGCGCCACGGCGCACAGAACACCCAGAACAAAACCGGCCAGCGTGGCCCAGAACGACATTTGCAGCGTCGTCCCCGCCCCTTCGAGGAATAGCGGCCAATACGACAGCACGCTTTCGAAATCGAACTGGTAGTTCATGGGTTTTCCTGCATGTGCTTGTTCAACGGGCCGTATGGAATTTGTCGAACAAGAAAATGTCTCGATCCACTCGCTTTTATTAATAAAATTTATTTTGATATATATTCGATTTATCCTATGCCAATATCAAGGCCATGGTCAACGGATATGGAGATCAGCCGGCCTAGGGATATCCCTGATGCTCGCTACGCATAGACAGAATTAACAGGCTATTCGGGCTAGACTATTTTTCTTATAAAAATTATATTTTGCATATAAAACCAATGACGCCATGGCGATGACAGCAGAACAGAAAGGAAAACACAGCGGGACATCCGGCGAGCGGGCGGTCCGCTATGCCGCACCGGCGCTGGAGAAAGGCCTGGATATCCTGGAGGCCCTCAGCGCCAGCGCCGGGGGCTATACACTGAACGAGCTGGCGCAGGCGCTGGGCAGGAATGTCAATGAAATATTCCGCATGGTCGTCACCTTGCAGCGGCGCGGTTATATACAAGCCGACCAGAATGATCGCTACACCCTGACCCTGACGATGTTCCAGTTGGCCAACCGCCAGCAGCCGGTCAAGACCTTGGTGGGTTCGGCGCTGCCTCTGCTGCAGGAGCTTTCCGAGCGGGCGCGGCAATCGTGCCACCTGGCGATCTACCAGGGCGGCCGGGTCGTGATCATTGCGCAGGTCGATAGCCCGGAGCGCTGGTCCTTCGGCCTGAAAGTGGGCGTGGTCATGGGCTTGACCGACACCTCGTCGGGCCACGTGCTGCTGGCCTACCAGGACGAGGTCGAGCGCACGCGCATGCTGAGCAGCCATATCCGCGTTGAAGGCGAACAGACCATGGACCCCGGCCAGCTCTTCACCTTGCTCAAAGAGGTGCGCCGCAACGGGTACTCCTGCATGCCCAGCATCCAGATCCAGGGCGTCACCAACATCGCCTTTCCCGTGCGCGGCCTGGGCGGACGCGTCGTGGCGGCCATCAACGTGCCTCACATCGCCCGCATCGACGGCATGCCGCGCCCCGATATCGTTCAGATCACGGACATACTGGCCGATATCTGCGGCCGCCTGTCCAGCCGCATCGGCTATGACGCCAGCCTGGCGGAAGATTCCACGCCCGCCTGAAAGGCGGCCTCAAGATCCGAGCAAACGCTCGAACACGGCGGTGGAACCCACCTGGCCGCCTTTGAGCATGATTTCCACCCCCCTCAAATGGGGCAGATCGGCATGGATGCCGCATACCGCAACGCCCGGATCCAGCTGCCCCAGATAAGACAGGCCCCAGATGTCCAGGCCGCGCACGCAGTGGCTGGACGTATCGCCTCCCGCCACGCCGACGCGGCGCGGCGCGGCCGCCTGGAGCACACGCGCCAGAAAAACACCGCAGGCCTTGGCCAGCGCCGCCGCCGGAATATCGGGCCTGGCCGTTGAGCCGGACGGATCCGCCGTATAGGCCAGCACATGGCGCCCCTGCGACAAGGCCTGCAACACCTGGGCAAGCACCGCGTCGATCCGGACGGAATCGGCGGCCGCCAGCGCATGGGCGTCCAGGGCGATGCGCTGATAGGACACCGCGGCCTCGATCTGGCGAGCCGTCACCGGCGACATGCTGCCCGACAATACGAACACCGGTCCGTCCGACGGCGCCAGCGTGGCTTGGGCATGCACGGGGTTCGCCCCGAGCGTCTTCATTTCGCTCCAATGCGCCAGCAACGCCTGCGCGACGCCGCTAGGCCCGATGGCCAGCACAGGGCGCTCGCAGGCGCGCGTCCAGATCGCGCGTCCCACGATGGGCAGGTGGGCAACATGGCCGATGTCGAACAGTATGCCCTGGGCGCCGTCCGCAACACGCGCATTGATCAGGGCGTCCAGCTCCATGGACGGCAGGTCGTAGCTGGGATACTGGATGGACGCGATATTCTTCAGGCCTTGCCGCGCCAGATGCAGGCGCAGGTCGGACTCGTGCATGGGCGTGACCGGATGGCGGCTCATGGTGGGATGCCGATCCAGCCTGTATGCCCCCTCGCCTGTGCGGAATGCGGCAAACAGATTGCCGAACACACAATAGCGGCTCAGGTTGGGCTGCCCGCCGACGATGGGCAGGAAGGGCGATGCATCCAGATGCCGGCGCAGTATGCCCACGGCCGCCCCTATGCTGCCCGTATCCGGCGAACTGTCGAAGGTCGAGCAGGTCTTGTAAAGCGTCACCGCCGCGCCCAGCCGCGAAAAATAACGGCCCACGCCGTCCAGTTCGCGTTCCTGTTCCAGGGCGTCCATGGATCGGGCGGCGCCCGCGATGCCCAGGCAGTCCAGCGGGCCGGCCGCCGCGCGTTGCCGATCGGTGGGCGGATGCAAGAACAGCATGGCGCGCAGGCCGGCGCCGGACACTGTCGCCAGGGTGTCGGTCGCGCCCGTGAAATCGTCGCCGTAGAACGCCAGCCTTGGCGCGGGCACCGTCATTGCGTCAGGCCTTCCGAGCGAAAAACTCGAGCGCTCGGCGAAGTTCCGGCGCCTCTTTTGCATAGTCGGCCAGATCGACCCCTTCGCTTGCGGCCTGCCAGGCCTGCCGCAGGCTGGCCACCCCGGCGGCGGGCCCGTCGGGGTGGGCCAGGATGCCTCCGCCCGACATGAACAGCAGATCGTCGTTGCCCACGGCCCGCCATGTAGCCGGCACGGTGCCGGCCCATTGCCCGGATGAGAAGGCGGGCAGGACCGCATCGTCCAGCCCCACCGCCAGGTTGGCATAGCAATCGCGCGCCGACTCCACGACCTCTTCGTCGCTTTGCGAGAATTTTCCCTGCAAGCCGTGTACGTGCATATGGTCCACGCCCGCCAGGCGCCAGAGCGTTTGATAGGCCTGGAAGGAAATGCCCAATAAAGGATGGCGCGACAGGGCGCCATAGCCGTTGCGATGGCCATGCAGGGCCAGGGGTGTGGCACGGCGCAGGCTCTGGATGGCGGAATAGCCGCAAGCATTCAGACTGGCCATGACGCAGGTGCCGCCTTCGCGCTCCACCATATCGGCATGCCGGCGCATGGCGTCGGTTTCATCGGTAATGTTGAAGGCCACCATCACCGGCTTGCCCGTGCGCTGCTGATGCTCGCGTACTACGGCCATGACGGCCGGAACCCGCTCGGCCAGCGGAGCATGGACCGGGTCGGCGCAGACCTCGTCGTCCTTGATGAAATCCACACCGGCCCGGCACAGTTGGCCGACCAGATCGGCCGTTTGCGCCGGCGACAGGCCCACATTGGGCTTGATGATGGTTCCGACCAAAGGCCCTTTGGCCACGCCGGTCAGCCGGCGCGTACCCGCTATGCCGACTTGAGGCATATCGAAGCGCCTGCGGTATTCGGCGGGCAAATGCAGCGTTTCCAGCCGCAGCCCCGTCGTTTCACCCAGGTCGTAAAGATTGCCGGCGACGGTGGAGGCCAGCGTGGGCAGATTCGCGCCGATATTCTCGACCGGGAATGAAATCCGTACGCGCGCGCGCCGCCACGGCCCACGGGTACCCTGCCGGTCCAGCCAGGCATTGGGCAGTGCCGGCCCTGGAGCATCGTCCAGCAGATCCACGCTCTCTACGATGGCCCGGGCACGCAGCCGCAGTTCATCGGTTTCGCCCTGAACCCGCGTGAACGTGCCGCAAGACTGCTCGCCGGCCATGATTTCCGCCACCTTGGCGGGTTCGACCGGCGTTTCGATCAGGTAGCTTGCATAAAAACGGTCAGGACTCATGATGGCAATTCAAAGACGAAAGTTGGGCGGCGGCCGGGCAGCGAAAGCTCAAAGCGTGGCAAGGTCGGGAAAGGCTCGTATGGGCTCGCTGCCGTCCCAGCCCTGCGACTCGGCCCGGATGAGATCGAACAGCTTGCCCTTGGGGCCGGCCACTTCCGACAGCTCGATGACCGTGCCGGGGTGGTACTCGGTGTCGAAGTACACGAAACGGCCCCGCTCGCCCACTTCGCCGCTCATGACCGGGCGGAAGCCCTGAGCCGTCAGCCGATCCAGGTCCGCGTCGTAATTGCCTGTCCAGTAGGCCACGTGCTGCAGCCCGGTATTTCCGGCCCGCAGGAAGTCGCGATACATGGAAGGAACATCGTTGCGGCACTGGATCAGCTCGACCTGGACGAAGCCCGAATTGGCCAGCGCCACCGAATTGTGCGGTTCATGGCGCTCGCCCCGATACTGGTAGTTTTCAATGGGCACTTTGGGGTTGTAATACCAGGGGCCGACGCCCAGGCTGCGGCTCCAGTAATCCATGGCGGCTTCGATGTCCTTGACGACATATCCCAATTGGCGGATCTCGCCAAAAAACTTGCTCATCCCTGCTCCTAATAAAACACATCGCATCCATCCGCCCGCGGCAACCCCGGCCGCGGGACGGCCCTGCCTGCCGCGCTACTTGGCCCCTTCGATGATTTCTTCGGGGATCGGCACACCGGCGTACTTCAGGTGAATCTCGTTGAGCTTGCCGTTCTTCAGGTTCGTGCGTATCCAGCCGTTCACCCAGTCTTTCAGTGCGGGCTCGTTCTTGCGCATTGCCACGCCCAGGCGATAGGACTGGATCACGAACTTGACCTCGAATTCCCGCTCGGGATTGCGCTTGCTGATTGCCTTGATGATGGGCGGCGTAATGGCGACGATATCGGCCTGGCCGGTGGCCGCGGCCGTGATCGAAGCGGCTTCGTCGTCGAAACGGACGACCTTGGCCTTGGGCGCCCCTTCGCTGACCAGCTTGTCTTGCGGCCCCCCGCGCGTCACCGCGACCGCCTTGCCGGCCAGGTCGTCCATGCCTTTCAGGGTCAGGCTTTTAGGCGCGCCCACGGCGGCCTGGATGGCGCCGTAAGGAATCGAGAAATCCACCGCCTTGGCGCGTTCCGGCGTGATCGACAACGAGGAAATGATCAGGTCGGCCTTGTTCGACAAAAGGTTGGGGATGCGCGCCGAGTTGGTCGTTTGCACGATCTCGAGCTCTACGCCCAGGTCTTTCGCCAGCAGGCGCGCCGCTTCGACATCCGAGCCGACCGGCTGCATTTTTTCATCGACATAGCCGTAGAAAGGCGCGCCGAGGTCGATGCCGACGCGTATCTTCTTGGCGGCCTTGATGTCGGACAGCGCATCCGCCGAGGCGGTGCCCGCAACCGCTCCCAGACATGCGGCAATGAGCGTGAAATACAGTGCTTTCTTCAATGACATGGTTGTCTCCGTAAGTTATCGTGTATACAAAATCATGATGTGCGCGCCTGCCGCGACACTCATAGCCCATAGGCCAGGAACTCTTTCAGCTCCGGCGTTCGGGGATCCCGCAACATGCTTCCAGGGCCGGTCTCCCAGACCTTGCCCTGATGCATGAAGATGACGGTGTCGGCCACCTTGGCGGCGAATTCCATTTCGTGGGTGACCAGCACCATCGTCATGCCGTCGGCCGCCAGCGCTTCGATAACGCGCAGGACCTCGCCCGTCAGCTTGGGATCCAGGGCGGACGTGACCTCGTCGAACAGCATCACTTTGGGCTCCATCGCCAGGGAGCGCGCAATCGCGACGCGCTGCTGCTGGCCGCCCGAAAGCTGTTCGGGATAGGACTGCGCCTTCTCCAGCAGGCCAACCTGCCGCAGCACCCGGTTGCTGATTTCCGCCGCTTCGGCCTTTGTTCTCTTCTTGACCGCCCGGGGCGCGAGCATCACGTTCTGCTCGACCGTCAGGTGCGGGAACAGGTTGTAGCTTTGGAAAACGATGCCCACGTCGGTGCGCAAGGCACGCAGATCCACATCCGCTCCATGCACCTGATGGCCGCAAACATGGATCTGCCCGTCATCGATGATTTCCAGCCTGTCTATGCAGCGCAGGGCCGTGCTTTTCCCCGAACCGCTCTGCCCGATGATCGCCACTACCTGGCCTTTGGGCACGGCGAAGGACACGCCTTTCAGGACGGTATTCGTCCCAAAGCTTTTATGGACGTTATCCAGCTCAACAACAATCGACATTTCGTTTCCTTTCATGTGTTCGGCTGCGGGCGCATTTTGTATTGCAGCCGCCCTTCCAGCTTGCGGCTCCATGCGGACAGCGGGTAGCACATCGCGAAGTAGATGCCCGCGATCAGGAGATAGATCAGGAAGGGCTGGAAGATCGAGTTGTTGATCAGCTGCCCCGCGCGAACCAGCTCGACGAAGCCCACGATGGAAGCCAGCGACGTGTTCTTGACGATCTGCACCATGAAGCCCACCGTGGGCGGCGTTGCGATGCGCACCGCCTGCGGCAAAATGACCAGCCGCAGGCGCTGGGCCCGCGTCAACGCCAGGCATTCGGCGGCTTCCCATTGAGTCCTGGCCACGGACTGGATGCAGCCGCGCCATATCTCGCCAAGGTAGGCGCTGACGTAGATGACCATCGATATGCTTGCCGCCACCAGGCCGGACAGGGTAAGCCCCGCGATGCTCAGCCCGAAATAGGACACGAAAAGCAGCACCAGCAGCGGCGTGCCTTGAATGATCTGTACGTATACATAGGCCAGCCAACGGATGGGGGCGACCGGGCTGATGCGGCACAGGGCCACCACACCCCCCGCCACGCCGCCGCCGATGAAAGCGATCAGTGACAGGCAGAGGGTCCAGAGCGCTCCGTTCAGCAGGAAGTACAAGTGATTGATGTTGAAACCGCTGGATATCATGGCGTCACCCCATTACCTTGATCTTGCGCCGGCGGGCGAACACGATCTGTCCAAATGCCCAGATGCCGATGCGCATCAGGAGCGAAAGCGCCAGGTAGGCGACGGCCACCAGGATATAAGCCTCGAATGGGCGGAAGGTATCGGACTGCACATGGCTGGCGACCGCGGTCAGCTCCTCGACCGAGATCTGCGATGTAATCGACGAAGCCAGCATCAGCAACACGAATTGACTGGTCAGGGCCGGGTAGACGTTCTCCATGGCCGGCAAGAGGATCACATGCCAGTAAACCTGGGCCTTGGTCAGGCCCAGGCATTCGGCCGCCTCGATCTGCCCGTCGTGTATGGAATCCATGCCGGCGCGCATGATTTCGCAGGTATAGGCGGCAACGTTGATCACCAGCGAAACCAGCGCGGCGCCGAACGCCGATACATGCCATCCCAGGCTGGCCAGGCCGAAGAAGACCAGGAATATCTGCACCAGCAGCGGCGTGTTGCGGATGATCTCCACATAGAAGCCGCAAGCGCGGGACAGCGGGCGAACGGAGCTGCGCCGGCCGATGGCACAGAGCGTGCCTATGCAAAGACCCAACACCGTCGCCGGAAACGATAGCTGTATGGTCAGCCAGGCCCCGTCCAGGAACTGCGGCCATTCCGCCAGTACGCTTGAGAAATCGAATTCGTAGATCATTCTGCCCATTACCTATGTCTCTGGCGCCATGGTATCCGTGCGCCCTTGCGGATGTCCAGCATTCTAAATGATGTATTTTGATTGAATAATGATACGGGTTTTCCATTAGAACCACGCACTTCGCAGCCAAAAACACGACCCTTCACATTGGATCAATTTATTTGTGATTTAATTTGATGTAATAATAATTACCATCATCAGTGGCTTGGCCGCCCCCACCCAACAACGTTCCCGCGTGCCCATGGAAAATTCACACAAGCGGCGCGGCATGTCCCCGCGTATCGGCATCGCCGACGTCGCCCGGCAGGCCGGCGTATCCACCGCGACCGTAGACCGTGTACTGAATCACCGCCCCGGCGTCCGGCCGGCGACCGTACAGGCCGTGCTCAAAGCCGCCGCCGGCCTGGGCTACCTGCCTCAGGACGATCTGTACAAAGCCCTGCGGCCGCAGCCCATGCGGCTGGTTTTCCTGCTGCCCGCCGGCACCAACCGCTACCTGAACATGCTGGGTGACTATGTGGACGTTGCGCGCGAACAGCTGGAGCCGTTCAACGTGCAATGCCGCTGCCGCCACATCGAAGGGTTCAATCCGCAAGTGCTGGTCGACAATCTGCTGCGCGAAGGCCGGCGCGCCGACGGCATCGCCTTCATGGCGCTGGAGCATCCTTTGGTGCGCGAGGCCGTCAACACACTGGCCGAAAAAAACGTCCATACGATTACGCTGATCTCGGACTTGTCCAGTTCACGGCGGGCCGCCTATGTGGGCCTGGACAATCGCGCCGCTGGCCGCACAGCCGGACTGCTGCTTGGCCGCTTCATCGGGCCGCGCGCGGGCAAGGTCGCGATGATCGCGGGCAGCCGGCACTATCGCGGCCACGAGGAGCGCGAAATGGGCTTCCAGCATATCCTGGAAGAGAAGTTCCCCGCCTTGCGGATGGTGGGCCTGCGCGAAGGCCACGATGACGCGCAAACCAACTACCGGCAGTCCAGGCAATTGCTGGATCAATACCCCGACCTGGTGGGCATTTACAACATAGGCGGCGCTTCCGACGGCGTGGCGCAGGCGCTGAAGGAAACCGGCCGCGACCAAAGCACGGTGTTCATCGGCCACGGGCTGACGCCCGATACCCGCGCGCTATTGGTCGACGGCTCGCTGGACGCCATCCTGAACCAGAACCTGCACTCCACCATCACGAACAGTGTGCGCATTTTCGCCAATCTGCGCGAGGGCCGGGAAGCCATGGCGGGAGTCGAATCCATGCAGATCAGCGTGGTGCTGAACGAGAACCTGCCCTGACCGGAAACTTTGCGCCGCACAGGCGGCGCCAGTGCTACTATTCAGCGTTTCCACCACCAAGCGCCGGCCTTTCCGGCACGGGCGCGGGTCAGGCACATCATGTCCTCCAACTCGACCTCCTATCTGCGCACACTGTATGCGGGCGCCTTCATCGTGCTTCTCGCCATGGGCGTGCGGGCCACTTTCGGCCTGTTCATGCAGCCCATGGGTATCGACCATGGCTGGGGCCGGGATGTATTTTCGATGGCTTTCGCCATCCAGAACCTGGTCTGGGGAATGGGCAGCATCTTCGCCGGCATGCTGGCCGACCGCTACGGCTCGGCGCGCACCATTGTGCTCGGGGCGGCCTTGTATGCGCTGGGGATGATGGGGATGCGCCTGTCGAACGATGAGTTATCGCTGTACCTGTCCGCCGGCGTGCTGGTCGGGCTGGGCCAGGCGGGAACCACTTTCCCGGTGATCCTGCCGGTCGTGGCCCGCGCCGTTCCGGCCGCCTACCGCAGCACCGCCATGGGCATTGCCAGCGCGGGCGGCTCCTTGGGCCAATTCGCCATCGTCCCGACCGGGCAATTGCTGATTTCCCAGATGGACTGGACGGGCGCGCTCTGGATGCTTTCGCTGTTCGTGGCCATCGGCGCGCCGCTGTCGGTGTTTTTAAGAGGCCGTCCGGATGTCCGGACGGGAGAACACAGCCTGAAAACAGCCGTACGGCAGGCCGTGGCCGATCGCTCATTCCACTTTCTGTTCTGGAGCTACGCCGTCTGCGGCTTCCACACCGCATTCATTACGCTGCATCTGCCCGCCTATCTGATCGATGGCGGACTTACCGCCACCCACGGCGCGACAGCCATTGCCTTCATCGGCCTGTTCAACGTCGTGGGCTGCTTCTATGCGGGCAAGCTGGGGGAACGGCTAAGCAAGAAGACGCTGCTGGCCGGCGTCTATTTCCTGCGCGCCTTCGGCATCCTTTTCCTGATCTCCATGCCGCTTACGCCCATGGTGGCCTATATCTTTGCCGCATGGATGGGCGTCTTCTGGCTGGGCACCGTCCCGCTGACGCAGGGCCTGATCGGACAGATATACGGCCTGCGGTATGCCGCCACCCTGTCGGGCATCGTCTTCCTGGGCCACCAGATCGGCAGCTTCATCGGCGTCTGGATGGGCGGCTACGTGTATCAGACGACAGGCAGCTATACAATGGTCTGGTGGGCCGGCATCGTGCTGGCGGTCGCCGCCGCGGTTCTTTGCCTGCCCATCAAGGAACAGGCGCGGGCCGTGCCCCTTCCCGCCTGAAGGGGTTCCATCGATCGTCATCCGGGAGCTTCAGCCATGTCGACGCACGACACTCATTCGCACAGCAATCCCGAGGCGCCCCTGCCCAAAAGGGGGCCATGGGGCTACGCCGGCATTCTTGCCGTCCTGGCCGTCATGGCGCTGGCGTTCATAGGCTACCTGTCACCCGACATGCGGGTGCAATGGGCCAACTTCATGGCCCTTTGCGGATTCTGACTCCGCCCCTGCGCCCATCACGCCGACGGGGCAGCCCTCAGGCTTGCGGCCAGGACATCGCTGGAGGTGCGCAGGAGCCCAAGGTCGCTGCCGGCCGCAACGAATCTGGCGCCGTGCGAAGTATAGAAGTGTGCGGCATCAGCCGATCCGACCAGAATGCCCCATGGCTTGCCGACGACGCGCAAGCGGGCCGCCGCCCCCAGGATGGTCTCGCGAACTTCCGGCGCCTCCGGTTTGCCCAGGTGGCCCAGATCGGCCGACAAATCCGAGGGCCCCAGGAAAATGGCCGCCACCCCCTCTACCGCGGCAATCTCTTCCAGATTCTCCAGCCCGGCGCGCGTCTCGATCTGGACCACGATGGCGATCTGCCGCGCTCCTTCCGTCAAATAAGCCGGATTTCGGCCGAACGCATTGGCGCGCGAGGTCAGTGTAAGGCCGCGAAAACCATCCGGCGGGTAGCTGGCTGCGGCCACCGCGGCCCGCGCTTCCTCCGCATTCTGCACAAAAGGAATGAGCAGATTCTGTACGCCGATATCCAGCAGCCGCTTGATGGCGACGGGATCGTTCGAAGGCGGCCGCACCATGGGACTGAGCGGATACGCCGATACCGCCTGAAGGGCTCCATAGATATCCTTGATATCGGCGGGTGCGTGTTCCATGTCGAAAAGCAGCCAATCGAAACCGCCGCCGGCGCACAGTTCGGCGGTGACGGGACTTGGAATGCTGCACCAAAGTCCCCATTGCGCAGCAACTGAGCGCTCGTACAGGCTGGCCAGGAATCGGTTGGGACGGGGATAGGGTAGCGTCATGGTCGGTATGCGAGTAAGTGGCGGTCAAAGGTCGAGGACAAGCAGCGGGCTCTTGGCACGCGAACAGCAGGGCGTGAACCGGTCATTGCGCTCCTTCTCCTCATCGGTGAAATAAAGGTCCCGGTGATCGCACTGGCCGTCCAGCACGCCGGTGATGCACGTGCCGCAAATCCCCTGCTCGCAGGACACCGGGATGTCGATGCCGTGTTCCCCAAGGACCTGTACCACCGTCCGGCCGGCCGGGACGTCATAGACGTTCCCGCTGCTGGCGACTTTGACACGGAAAGTACCATCGCCTGTGCTATCGAGCGGAGCGGCCTGGAAGTACTCGACATGCAGTTGCTCGTCGCTCCACCCGTGAAGGCGGGCGGCGGCCGTGACATGGTCGATGAAGCCTTGCGGGCCGCACACATAGGCATGCACATCCGGCCCGGGGCCGGCAAGCACCGACGCCAGATCCAGCCGCTGGTCAGCAGGCCCATCGTCATAATGGAAGCCGACCCGGGAGGCGAAGCCCGAGGATGCGATCTCGTCTCGGAACGCGGTCCGATCCGGAGTCCGGACGCAATAATGAAGCTGGAAATCCGCTCCGGATTTTGCAAGGCGCTGCGCCATGCACAGCAGCGGCGTCACGCCGATGCCACCCGCGAACAACAGTGTGCGCTGTGCCTCGACCAAGGGAAAGTGATTGCGCGGCGGGCTGATTTCAATCAGATCGCCCTGCCCTACGGCGTCATGCATGGCGCGCGAGCCGCCCCGCGACTGCGCGTCCCTGAGGACGGCAATACGATAATGGCGGCTATCGCCATCGTCGTTGCACAGCGAATACTGCCGCAGCATGCCGTCGGGCAGCCGCACATCGATGTGGGAGCCGGCGCTGAACTCGGGCAGCGGCGCCCCATCCGGCCGAACCAGTTCGAAGGAAGCGATGTCCTGCGCTTCCAGCGACTTCCGGCGGACTTGCACTTGAATCATAGACATGTCTTTCCGTCGTCAGGTTTATGGTGATCAGGAGAAAGACACGCCGATCGAGCCCAAGGGCCCGAAGTCCGCGTGGATCACGTCGCCCGCGGCCACATCCACAGGACGCGTGAATGAACCCGCCAACAGGATGTGACCCGGCTCCAGCATGATGTCGTGCCGCGCGAGGCGGTTCGCCAGCCATACGATGCCCATGGCCGGATGGCCCATGACCGCGGCCGACACGCCCGATTCCTCGATGACGCCGTTCTTCGAGAGCGTAGCGGCGCACCAGCGAAGATCGACGTCCATGGGGCGTACAGGACGGCCCCCGATCACCATGCCCGCCGCGGCGGCGTTGTCGGCGATCGTATCGACGATCGCCCTCGGCACCTCGGTGCGGTAATCGATGATTTCCATCGCCGGCGTCACGTACGCCGTGGCGTCGAGCACGTCGTATATGGTCACGTTCTTGCCGCCCAGGCGCTTGCCCAGCACGAAGGCCAGTTCGACTTCGAGCCGCGGCGCGGAAAAGCGTGCAGCCGGAATGCGTGCGCCGTCCGCATAAACCATGTCATCCAGCAAGACGCCGTAGTCGGGCTCGGTCATTTTCGACGCCCGCTGCATGGCGCGCGAAGTCAGGCCGATCTTGTGGCCTATCACGCGCGCACCCGCCTGTATGCGCATCTCCGCCCACATTTGCTGCACGGCGTAGGAGTCCTCGATCTCCATCTTGGGCCAGGTCTTGCTGACCTGGACAATGGGCTTGCTGTTGTTGCCTGCTACGAAAAGGGCTTCGGCGGCCTGCTGCCGTTCTTTCTGGCTGATCATGGGGTTTCTCCTTGTTTCGTTCTTTCAAGCACGACGAGGGACGGCCTAGGCCCTTCCGCCTTGCCGGTGATGGGTGGCGGGGGCAACGCGTCGTCGCCGGGCCCGATCACAAAGCTGTGTTCCAGCGAATACCAGCGGCCCTGCACGTCGGCATCGGGAGCGGGGACGTTCTCGTGGACGGCGTAATCGCCAACCAGTGCGCGCGTCACGCCGAATTGCACATCCGTCTCCAGATGCGGATCGTCGCTGGAATAGAGTTGCGAAAACTGCGTCTTGTATCCGGGCTTGTGGATCAGGAAATGAATATGGGCCGGCCGCATATTGTGGCGCCCTTGCGCGCGGATCAAGGCGCCAACGGGGCCGCCCACGGGTATCGGATAACCGGAAGGCTTGACGGTGCGAAAGCGCACGCAGCCATCCGCATCCGTACGGAATTTTCCACGCAGGTTCATGTCCGCCTGCTCGGGATCCTGGTTCTCGTAGTAGCCGTCGGCCGACGCATGCCAGACGTCGACCTCGGCCTCCGGTACCGGCCGGCCCTCGTTATCGCGTATCCATGCCGTGACGAATACCGGATCTCCGGGAGTCGGCGAGCGCACGATCGAACCGCCTTGCGGCGTCACCGGGGAGCCCTTCCGCCAGAAGGGCCCCATCAGGTTGGCCGTGGTTCCATCCGGCTTTCCCTTGCCGTTGTTCAACAGGCACACCAGAGCCGACACACCAAGCGATCCGGCCGCCAGCACGACTTCGTTGTGAGACGCCGTGGTCAATTGGCCCGCCTTGGCGATCACGCCGCAGATCTGCCGGAACTCCGCTTCGGTCAGTTCGGTCTCGCGCACGAATTCATGCAGATGCCGGACGGCGGATGCAAGCAACTGGCGTAAACGCGGATCGGGGGTGCGCTCTACTTCGGCCAGCACCGCAAGGGTGAGGTCCGTCTGATTTTCTACGATCATGGCTATTTGATATGCAGTCCGCCGTCCACCACCAGGGTGGTTCCGGTGATGAAGGACGATTCGTCCGAAGCCATCCAGAGGATGGGATATGCGATCTCGACCGGATCGGCCCAGCGTCCCAGCAGCGAGGTGTCCTGGCGCTGCGTCTTCAATTCCTCGACGCTCTTGCCTGCCGCTTTGGTCCGGTTGACATGAAAATCGGTCAAGGTCGAGCCGGGACACACTACGTTGACCCGGATTCCGGACTCGGCTTCCTCGAACGCCAGCGTGCGGGTCATGGCAACCATGGCGGCTTTGGTCGCGTCGTACAACGCCATCCCCTTGCGACCCTTGACGGCATAGCAAGACGATACATTGACGATGGCGCCTTTGCCGGAGCGGCGCAGGTAAGGCAGGGCCGCTCGGCAGAATCCGGCATTGCCTATCATGTTGACGCCGACGACGTCCTGCCACTCCTGCGTCGTGGCGTCGGCGAAGGCGGAGTAATTACGCATGGCCGCATTGTTCACCAGCACGTCGATTCCGCCGAATGCTTCGGCGCATCGGGCCGCTGCGAGCTCGGCCACCCCCGGCTCAGCGACTTCCGCAACCAGTGTCTGCAGGGCGGCGCCCGGCGTTTTCCGCCGGATGTCCGCAGCGCTGCGCTCCAGAGCCTCGGCATCCCGATCCACCAGCATCACGGCGGCACCCTCGGCACAAAAAAGCGCCGAGGTTGCCGCGCCGATACCGCCGCCGGCGCCGGTAATCAGGGCAGCCTTTCCTTTCAGGCGGCCGCTCATATCGAGTACACCGGTTGATCCTCGCCATAGACCAGATGCTTCCTGGCCCATTCCTGAGGCTTTTGATCACGCGGCAACAGGACGCCGGCCGCCCGGACGGCCTGGGGTCGCGCCTGTGTGGCAGTAGGTTCCTTGCCTTGCTGCAAACCTTCTGTCGCTTCGAACAGCATCCGGCGAGCCATTACTATCGCCCGGTCCGAAGGCAGCAGTTTCTCGGCATCGTGATTCTGGATCGGCCCCATGCTTTCTTGCAGCGAGGCATCCTGCGCGGCAAAGCCGAAGACGCCACTGAAGGAGCGTTTCTCTTTCTGCGCCTGCCGGTCGATCAGGTAATCGTTGTCCTTGTTGGCCTTGGGCCGCCAGGTGCCGCCGGGCACGTTGGTGCCGGGTTCGTATTCGCAATGCACGCCCCGGCCTTCCTCCAGATGCTGGCGCTCTTCGGCCGACAAGGGCCGGTCGGGGCGGAAATTGATGCTCCAGGCCCAGCAGTTGTGGTCATCGATCGGCACCCACACATGACCGCCCAAAGCATGGTCGCCGAACGGCGGTATCAGGTTGTACCAGGGGAAGATCCATTGGGTGACGCGCCAATAATATGAGTCGACCTCGCCATTGCGGCGCCCGAACAGCGTCAGGCCCCCGTCATGCCTCTCGATCTCGAAAGTGACGTTGCCGTCTTTCTTGATGTATTCATTGGCCTTGGTGCCCTGATGGAAGGGATCGTTGTCCACTTCGAACTTATGCACGAAGGAGACATGGCTGGTATCGATGCCGCCTTCCATGGCCTGCATGTAATTGCATTCCTGCATCCGCTTGGACACGAACACGTGACTGTCCGGCAGATTCGCCCATTCCACGCCGGGCCCCTCCGGCTGCTTGTCCTTCGGCCCCATGTAAGCCCACACGATTCCCGCACGCTCCATACAGGGATAGCCAGCGATGGACATCTTTTCGCATATCTGCGGCGCTTGCGGAACATCCACGCACTTGCCTTCGATATCGAACTTCAGGCCATGATAGCTGCAGCGGATGCCATTATCCTCATTGCGTCCGAAATAGAGCGATGCGCCCCGATGCGAGCAGAACTCGCTGATGAGGCCCGGCCGACCCTGGGTATCGCGGAAGGCAAGCAGCTTTTCACCCAATATCTGCACGCGGACCGGCGGACAATCGGCTTCCGCGATCTCGCTGCAAAGGAGGATGGGTATCCAGAAACGGCGCAAGAGCGTGCCGGTCGGCGTACCCGGATCGGTCCGCACCAGCGTCTTCATCATGTCCTTCATAGTCTGTCCATTTGGTGATAAACGAGTTCATTCTACGGACAGACGTTGGCAAGGTCAAGAGGGCGGCATGCCTCCCAGGTTCTTCGTCAGCTGATCCGCCATTCCGCAAAGCGCCAGGCCGAACTCGTGCATCCTTGCTTCCGTAAGCCGAACGTCCGGTCCGAAGACACCCAATGAGCCCGCCACCGTTCCGCTACGATCGAAGAAAGGCGCCGCGACGGCGTACGCTCCCTGTATCAGTTCGTTGTGGCCCATGGCATAGCCGCGTTCGCGCGTCACCCTGAGCTGGTCGGTCAGCCAGCCCAGGTCGGCGTTGGTTCCCGCCGCATAGGCTTCCAGTTGGCCCGGCTTCAAAGGCGTAAACGCCAGAATGGCCCGGCCACTGGCTCCTCGGACCAGCTTCTCGCTGTAGCCTACCCCGCGCCGGAAACTGATAGGCTGCGGGCTCTGCATTTCCGCAACGCAGAGCCGCATGTCGCCACGGGGCACGAACAACGCAACGGTCTCGGCGGTCAAGGCCCATGCTTCGGCCATCACGGGCCGAGCGATCTCGCTAAGGTCCAGGGTGCTGCTCCAGACATGCGCCAGGCGCGCCACAGCAGGCCCGAGCCGGAAACGCTGGGGCTCGCCCGACGATGCGACAAAACCCTTGCTTTCCAACGTGTGCAGCAAACGGTACAGGGTGGGCCGGCTCAGGCCGACGCGCTTGACCAGATCGGCCACCAGCAGTTCGCTGTCGCCCGGCTCAAAAGCGGCAAGCACATCCAGCGCCCGGTCCACCGCCCGCACGCCTTCGCCGCTCTTTTCCGATTGCTTGTCCTTTGCTTTCTGTTCTTGTTCCATACGCTTTCAAAGTAGATTACAGGTGGCGCGGGAGTGACAAATCCCTGACACTGAATGATGGCGCAGCGGCTTGCTCGCCCGGACCGGTCCGAACAGCCCCTCGCCGCCATGCCTTGGGATCATAGAAGAATCCCACGGGATAAACAGCCTCGGGCGGACAGATTTCCTGGGAAAAAACGCTAAATATTGATTCAAGGCAAAACGGCGGGCATTTCTCTTCCAAGGACATGGCTGTGGCACCACCCGTTGGTTTTTAACCTCACTGTCGCCAATTTACGGGAAAACCCTGTTGCCACTGTGGACTTAACACCACGAAAATACGAACAGCTGTCCGCCATACGGACAATATGTCTTATTTTGTTGATAAGGCATCACCCCACAGGAGACATCATGTTCAAACGCAAATTCCTGCGATGTACGGGCGCGGTCGCGGCTGCGACTCTTTGCGCCCTGGCCGCTGCACCCGCCGCCGCGCAGGATTATCCCTCCAAACCCATCCGCATTCTGGTCAGTTTCGCTCCGGGCGGGCTGACGGACCTGATCGCACGCGCTCTGCAACCGGAATTGCAGAAAGGGTTCGGACAGCCGGTGGTGGTGGAAAACCGTCCCGGCGCAGGCGGCACGGTCGCCGAGGGCGTGCTCGCGAAATCGCCCGCCGACGGCTATACGATCCTCGTCAGCGCCGACAGCGTACCCGCCAATCCGCACTTGATGCCCAACCTGCCGTACGACACCTTCAAGGATCTGGCGCCGGTAAGCATGCTTGCGCGCATTCCGCTGGTCATGCTGGTGAACAATAAGGTGCCGGCAAAGACGGTAAAGGAATTCGTCGCCTATGCCAAAACGCCGGGAGAGAACGTAAGCTACGGCAGCCCCGGCGTGGGCACCAGCAACCATTTGTCCTTCGAGGTCCTGAAGGAAATCGTGGGCATGGATGTGCCGCACGTGCCATACAAGGGAGGCGGTCCCGCGATAACGGACCTTCTGGGAGGCCATATCCAGGCCCTGCTTATTTCCAGCACGCTTGCCGCGCCCCAGGCGGCATCCGGAAAATTGCGCGCGCTGGCGGTAACCAGCGAAAAGCGGTTGACGCAACTGCCCGATGTGCCGACCTTCGCCGAGGCGGGGGTTCCCGATTTCAAACCCCAGCAATGGACGGGCCTGTTCGTGCCCAGCGGCACTCCACCGGACATCGTTGCACGCATTCACAGCGAGTTTGCCCAAGCCCTCAAGGCTCCGGATGTGCTTGCCCGGCTTGAGCAGCTGAACGCTGAACCGGTAATGAGCACTCAGGAAGATTTCACCGCCTACCTGAACAAAGAACACCAGGCGCTCGGCCGCCTCATCAAAGCGCGCGGGATCAGCGCTCAATAAGCATGGGGCTGGGGCGTGCCTCGCACATGCCCCAGCCAGCCGGACAGCGGCTCCGTCAAGGTACGGCCAACACTCTTCCCTCCTTCTCGAACAGATCCCCCGTATTTCCCCTTCGAATTAGCTAGTCCGCCATCGGGAGCCCGAACAGCCTCGCGCATGCTTCGCAGTGGTCGCGCACGCGCTCGCCCTGGAACGAGCATCACCCTGTTCTCCTGCCTGTTCAACCACCATACTATCGATTATCGATAGTATTGACCCGATAATCGATATACCCTACCATTCTACTTACACGTCTTCCATCAGGCGGAAAAAGTCGGACACACCGATAAATACAAGGAGCAGACAATGAAACGCTTTATGAAGCAAAACCTTATGCCAGGCCTATTGCTTGCGGTGGCCGCAATCGGCGCAAGCAGCGCCGCATTTGCGCAAGAAAAGCCCATTGAGTGGCGCTACTACACGGCGCATACCGCCGATCGCGATGTCTTCAAGCTTGAAACGGATTGGGCCAACATGATCAACGAAGCCGCCAAGGGAAGGCTCCAGGTCAAGGTCTATCCCGGCGGTTCGCTTGGTTTCAAAGAGAGCGATATGCTTGGCGCCTTGAAGAATGGTCTGGTCGAAAGCAGCTATATCTATGCGGGCTACTATGGCCGCACCCAACCGGCGCTGCCGCTGGTTCTGCCTCAGATGGTTTTCAACACGCGCGCAGAGTTCCTTGACATCCTTCCTGCCGCCTATGCGGCCTATGCCGATCTCTATTCGGAGTGGAACATCAATATTGCCAGCATGTGGCCGACGTCCACCTGCCATATCGCAATCATTGGGAAGGAAAAGTTCAATACCATGGATTCCCTGAAGGGGAAGCGCGTGCGCGTTTGGGAGGCTCAACAGGTCAACTCCCTGCGTGCGCTCGATGTGGTCGGCACGGTAGTCCCGCAGAACGACATATACCTGGCTTTCAAGACCGGCATGATCGATGCCATCGTGCACTATCCCGAAGCCCTTCGCACCCTGTCCCTCGCGGAAGATGCCAAATACTTCTCCTTGCTGCAACCCGTGCCAGTGGTGCAAGGCATCGGCATCAGCGAGCGCGCATTCAAAGCCCTGCCCGCCGACTTGCAGGAAATCGTGCGTAAAACGTCGGACGAGCACAGGAAAAAATGGGCCGCCGACGCGAGCACTGACTGCCAGCAAGAGCAACGCCACCTGGATTGGGCCAAGGAGCATAAAGTGGAACGCCTGCCTGATTTCTCCGCCGAGGACCGCGAAAAACTCAGTCGGGCAGCCATCGAAGCGTGGCGAGCACGCGCCGTCCAGGTCGGCGGAGACGCGGAAAAAGTGCAAAAACGCATGGAAGATGCACTGATGAAGCTTCGAAACGGCTAAGCAAGGACGCCGCGCCGTGCCAGCCAGCCCCAACACGCAAGGCAAGCTTCTCTCCGGCCTTGCCTTCGCAGTGAAGGACAACATCGATGTCAAGGGCTGGACTACCGGTTGCGGCAATCCCGAGTGGGCCCGTCGCCAGAAAGTGAGCGATAGAAACGCAGTGGCGGTCACTCGCCTGTTGGAAGAAGAGGCCGTTTTTCGCGGCAAAACAATTACCGATGAGTTCGCCTGGAGCGCTGCGGGAGACAATCCCCACTACGGAGCGCCAATCAATCCCGCCGCCCCCCAGCGCCTGGTCGGTGGCTCATCCTGCGGCTCCGCCTCGGTGGTGGCACAAGGATTCGCCGACTTCGCACTGGGCACGGACACAGGGGGCTCGGTTCGCATTCCAGCCGCCTTTACCGGGCTATTTGGAATGCGGCCCACGCACGGCGCCATACCGATGGAAGGCGTCATGCCTCTGGCTCCAAGCATGGACACGGTGGGCTTCATGGCCCGCGATGCGCGCCTGCTTCGGGCAATCGGCCGCACACTATTGCCAGTCCGGCCTGCATGGGCCTACTCGCGGCTGCTCATCGCCGAGGATGCCTTTGGCAAGATATCGGTCCGGCACAGGGAAGCGCTGGAACCGCAGGTGGCATTTCTAGCCAGGAACGCTGCCAGAACGGAACAGCTACCACTGTTCCCGGGCGCTCAAGGCATGCGGGATGCCGCAGCGGTGTTTCGCGTCTACCAAGCGGCGGAAATCAGGGACTGTTTGGTACCAATGCTGCGCGGGATGGATCCCTTTCTGGGTGCAAGCCTTGGTAAGCGCATTGCGTATGCCCGCTCCATCACCAAGGGCGAGGCACAAGCGGCACGCAAGCATATTGAAGCGTTGGCGATCCGGCTGCTGCACCATGTCGGGCCAGACACGGTGGTTGTGTTGCCTACGACACATGATGTAGCCCCTTTGAGAACGTCCGCCGAGGCGAGCTTGATCGAGCACCGCCAGAGCCTGATCGAATTGAACTGCGCCGCCAGCATTGCGGGAATGCCGCAAATCACCCTTCCAGCGGCCAGGCTCGACCATGCCCCATTCGGGCTTTCTATCATGGGGCCGCCCGGATCCGACCTTACATTACTGAACCTGGCATGTAGCTTGCAGGAGGCGGATACCGAACGGTTGTTTGCTAAAATGGAAGGGTATGTGACCAGCGATCCTGAACATACACCCGGGCATGCCGGAACGCATGCCGGTTTTCCCTACGGATGGATATAAGTGTCTGCAAAAAAAAATAACGATCACAGCGGGAATGGCTTATTCAACCAATCGCTTGAAAAGGGCCTGGCCATTCTCTTGGCATTCAGTCCCGACATGCGCACCATGAATCTGTCGGACATAGCCAAGGCAACAGGCATTAGCCGCAGCGCCGCACAACGTTTCACTTACACCCTCGAGGCATTGGGCTACCTGCAGAAGCACCCGGTCAACAAGCGGTATTCCTTGCGCGTCTCAACGCTGGCATTGGGGTATCGCTATCTGCTGGTCAACCAGAACGTAGAGCGCGCAAACCCTTTCCTGCTCGACCTGAACCTTACCTGTGGAGAGACCGTCAATTATTCAGAGCCCGACTGCAGCGATATGGTCTATGTCGGACGCTTTCCCACCAGTAGAAGGACCCCGGTCCACATGCCATTGGGCCGCCGGCTGCCCATGTATTGCACCTCCGCGGGCAGGGCTTACCTGTCCCGCCTGCCCGTTCAGCAACGCAAGGAAATACTGGAGGCGTCGGAACGGGTGCCCTATACCCACACGACCGTCACCGACATCGACCAGCTTCTCGAGTTGTGCAACGAAGCTGCCGAGTCGGGCTATGCATATGCCAATGGCGAATACTATGCCGGCGACATGAACGTCAGCGCGGCGGTGCTCGACACCAGCGGCGTACCGATAGGAGTGGTTTCGATATCGGCTCCCGAAACGCGCTGGAGCCTTTCCGATCTGCGGCGCCAGCTGGCTCCTCTGGTCATTGAAACGGCCCGGCTGATATCGGTCCGGGATCCCAGCCCGGCCGAGCTGGAACCCTTCGCCATCGGTGCGGGCAAAGCGCCGCCATCAGTAAGCTAGTTGCCGCTGCCGCCTGCTGCGTTCGCTGAAAGATGCGAGGCGTACAGCGTAGCCGCAGCTTCCTTGCTGATTTTTCCGTTACGGACATCTGCCTCCAGCAACTCTTGCTGACGCAACCCCGGATCGCCATAGCCTCCGCCGCCCGCCGTCTTGATCAGTATGCGGTCGCCCTTGAACAAGGTAGTCACCAGCTTGGAGGGAACGATCTCTTTCGCTCCCGTCGCACGCGCAATGATGGTTTCCGCCAACGCGCCCGACGAACCTCCGTTCGCCCCCGAGGCAGCGCAATAATGCCGCTCTCCCCGATGGGTAAAGCTGATCTCGCCTTCCAGTATCTCGTATTCGCGCACGATGCCCAAACCGCCACGTTGCTGGCCCGCACCGCCCGAGTCGATCTGCAGCGCGGATTGATGCACGCGGATCGGAGCATCCGACTCCAGCGCCTCGACCGGCAAATTCATGCAGTTCGTCGCGTCGGTTTCGATGACATCGACTCCATCGCCATCATGGCCCGCTCCACTACCGCCCGCGATCAGCTCTCCAACCACGAACGCCTTGCCGTCCGGTGTGTGCCCACCGAAGGAAAGCAGCAACATTTCTCCCGCCGCGTCGGCGCCAATGGCTTCAGGCACAACTTGCCGAAGCGCCCCAAGGATGACTCCTGTTACACGTTTGATGGTAGCCGTCCTTGCATTTACCGGCGCCGGCTCCAATGGATTCACAATGCTGCCCGAAGGCAGGTGCAGGGAGACAGGCCTGAAGCAGCCGCCGTTGGTGGGGATGTCGGCGCCAGTTATGACCCGGCTTGCAAAGTAGGCCGCCGCCATGGACCCCGAAGGCACCACGTTGAACGGCCCGCGGACTTGTGGGCTGGATCCGGTGAAATCGCAATGGAACCGGCCGTCCTTGATGGTAACGGCCACCTCTATCCTGATCCGCTTGTCGAGTTCTATGCCGTCATTATCATTATGATCGACGTAATGATAGGTTCCTTCCGGCATGGCCAGAAGCGCATCGCGCGTCATGCGCTCCGACCGGTCCAGCAGGTCGCTGAATATCCTGCGGAGCAGGCCGGCACTGAACTTTTCCGACAAGTCCTTCAGGCGATTAAGACCGATGGTGCATGCTGATATCTGTGCATGGATGTCGCCGATGAACACATCCGGTATGCGGCTGTTCAAGCGCATGATCTTTACGATGCTCTCGTTCATTTCAGACCCGCTGCGCAACTTCAACGGGGGAAGCCTCAACCCTTCCTGGAATACCTCGGTGGCATTGGTCGGCACCGATCCAGCGGTCATTCCGCCGATGTCCTGATGGTGTGTCATCGAGCCGCTGAAGGCAACAAGCTCGCCTTGGCAGAAGATCGGCATCACAATACCGATATCGGGCAGATGTGTTCCCCCAAGATAGGGGTCGTTCATCATGTAGACATCGCCATCGCGCATGGTATCCAGGGGAAACTCCTGAATGATTCTTTTAACGACGGGTATCAGCGTGGCCAGGTGTATGGGAATCGCGACAGCCTGGGCAAGCGTTTCCCCATCGACGGTAAACAGGCTGGCCGACGCGTCCAGGCCTTCGCGCACGATAGGAGAGAAGGATGAATGGAACAAGGTCATCTGCATCTCATTGGCGATGCCCTCAAGCTTGTTGCGTACAACCTCTACAGTTATGGGATCCAGTTGCTGTGTCATGAGACCGCCCTATTACACTTCGGTTTTGGTAAGGATGATGTTTCCGCTTTCCTGCACGTGCGCGCTCCAGCCCGGGTAGACTATCGTGGTTGAGTCGGGCTGCTCCAGGATGGCCGGCCCTTCGAACACCGCGCCTGCCGGAAGGTCATGCCGGGCGAAAACCTTGGCCGCCATGGGCTCTCCATGGCCTATGACCGAGATCTCGCGCACACCCTTCGCCGGATCAGGGCCGCCCTTCATGGATGCGGGCCCCATATCGCCGGTCTCGGGCTCCAGTCTATGGATCGCACGCAGGTTCACGATTTTCTCCGCCGTTCCGGGGCTATGGCCGAAAACCCGTTTATAGGCTTGCGTGAAACCCTCGCGCAGCTGCAGCAGTGTGTCCACCCGAAGCTCGAATGGCACCTCTATGTGATGAGCCTGTCCTATATAGCAGACGTCGGCAAAGTACTGGACCGTTACGCGGTCCACGTCCTTGGTTTCGCGCGACATCAAGGTCGAGCACTGGGCGTCCAGCTCGGCAATGGCTTTCTGGATATCGGCAAGATTCGCGGAAGCCAATGGCGTGGGGAACGCCATTGATACCTCGTGCTCGACCGGCGCCATCAACATGCCCAATGCCGAAAGGACGCCGGGATGCTGGGGCAGAAGTATCCGGGAGGTACCCAGCTCGGCCGCCAAGGCGCATATATGTATCCCACCGCTGCCGCCCAAGGGCATCAGGGTGAACTCGCGGGCATCGAAGCCCTGCCTTATGGAGACCAGCCGGATCCCTTCCACCATCTGGGCGGCCACGACTCGGTGTATGCCCAGCGCCGCATCGCGGACGGAGATTCCCAATGGCTCGGCGACCTTCTCGGCAATAACCGAATGCGCCAGTTCGGGTTTCAGCTGGAACCGGCCGCCGGCAAAGTAGTTCGGATCGATATAGCCCAGGACGATGGACGCATCAGCCACAGTGGGCTCGGTTCCTCCCTGGCCATAGCACGCCGGACCGGGCACGGAGCCTGCGGACCGTGGACCAACCCGCAACCCGCCTGCCCCGTCTATCCAGGCCATGCTTCCCCCGCCGGCGCCGATGGCGTTTACATCCACCATGGGAACCCGCACCTGGTATCCCGCAACCAATCCCTGGGAGCGGATCAAGGGCTCCCCCGCGCGGATCAACGCGATATCCGAGCTTGTGCCGCCTATATCGACGCTGATGATGCTGTCGATGTTTTCCATTGTCCCCATGCGCTGTGCGCCGATCACCCCCGCCGCCGGCCCCGAAAGGAACAGCCTGACCGGGCGCTGCCGTGCGATGCCAGCCAGCGAAATGCCGCCCCGCGACTGCATGATCTGCAACTTGGCGGCAACGCCGCCCTGCGCCAATCCGGATTCCAGATCCGATAGATAGGTGTTCACCACAGGCTTGATGTAGGCGTCCAATGTCGTGACGACAGTGCGCTCGTACTCGCGGAAGGTAGGATCCACTTCAGACGATATCGAGACGTCAAGACCCGGATAGGTTTCCCTGATCAGTTCTGCCGCCCTGCGCTCATGCACCGGATTAAGAAAAGAGAACAGGAAGCAAATGGCTATGCTTTCCACACCCTTGTCGACCAAAGATGCCACTGCCTCCGTCAGCGCGGCCTCATCCAATTCAGTCACGACCTGGCCGCTTGCGGAGATGCGCTCGGGAACCTCGGCACGAAACTCGCCCGGCGCGAGGAAAGAAGGAACCTCCGGCTGGAGCCTGACAGAGTAGACGGAGGTTCTCATCTGGCGTCCCAGCTCCAGGATATCCTTGAATCCTTTGGTGGCGATCAGCCCGGTGCGCGGGCCGCGGCGCTCGATAACCGCGTTGGTGGCAACGGTGGTCCCGTGAATGAAGCGCCGTATACCTTCAGGAGTCACCCCCCATTCCTGACATAGGGATCCGATCGCATTCAATACCGCCTGGCTGGGATCGGGCCGCGATGTAGGAACCTTGGCCACATGTAGCGGCTTGCCGCCCTCCCTGCATACGATATCGGTAAACGTTCCGCCGATATCCACTCCAATTTCTATCATTCTGATTTTCCTCTAAACAGACATATGATCTGGGTTACATGGCACTGGGCAAGTAGGTGGCAAGCTGCGGATAGACGGTGATCAAGGCCAGCACCGTCAACAGAAGAATGATGTAGGGTATGGAGCCACGTGCAAGCTCGCCCATCGTGGTGTCCTTGCCTGCTATTCCCTTCAATATGAACAGCACGAAGCCCGCGGGAGGGGTGATCTGACCGACTTCACACAGGATCACGATCACGACCGCAAACCACACTGGATCATGTCCCAACGCGAGTATCAAAGGGAAGGTGAACGGAAGTGTCGTGACCAGCATTTCCGTTGCGCCGATGAACATCCCGAAAATGAAGTAGAAGACATATATGGCAATCAAGAGCATCCAGGGCGACATCTGAAGATCCTGGACATATGCGACAATTTCACGGGGCAGTCCCACCACCGCGAGCGCCATTGAAAAAATCATCGCGCCCATCATGACGAAGCCAATGGATGCACACGTGACGCTGGTCCCCAGCAAGGCCCGGCCGAGGCGCTTCAGCGTGCAGGCCTTGTACATCAATCCGATGATCACAGACGCCAGGACACCCAAGGCGGCGGACTCTGTTACCGTCGCCAGTCCAAAATAGATCGTTCCCATCACGCAGCCGATCAGCGCGATCACGGGCAGCAGATTGACCAGTGCCGGCAACGTCTCACGCAAGGGCAGTACTTCGCCGGCAGAGGGGGTGTATTCAGGCCGGAATTTGGCCTGGATCATGACATATGCCAGAAATAGCGAGACTGCAATGACGGCTGGAATGACGGCTGCCACGAAGCTCGCTCCTACCGAGACGTTGGTAAGGGAGGCATAGATGATGATGGGAATGCTGGGCGGAATAAGGATGCCTAAAGTTCCCGATCCGGCCAGGCTGCCCAGCAAGGCGGTCCGGTTGTATCCTTTCGCCCGCAATTCCGGATAGGCGGCGGACCCCACCGTCGCTGCCGTGGCCATGCTCGAACCGCTGGTAGCGCCAAACAGAGAGCACAGCACGACATTCGACAGCAGCAGCTTTCCAGGTAGACGCTCGAACAAAGGAGTCAGTGCGCGATAGACGCGAATGCTCAGCTCGAACTGCACCAACAGTTCACCCAGCAAGATGAATAGCGGCAAGGCCACCAAAGGGAAGCTGTACAGCATGTTCCAGATGGCGACGGTGGCGATCTGAAAGGAATTCGTTCCTCCACCAAAGAAATACAGAATGATAAGACCGGCAATCCCAAGACCGACTCCCATCCAGAGCCCGCCCGCCATGATGATCAACAGATAAGTAGTAGCTAGTGTCGACATGCTTTCCCCTTGTTCAAGCTTCGTTGTCAACGCGGGTGGAAAAGAATATTTCCTCGCACAACTGATACACGACGACGACGGCAAGCCATGCCGTGCTCGCCACCATCACGGCTCGCCAAGGAGGCTCGTAAATATATGCGGTTTCACTGTGCGCATTAAGTTGATAGCCCAATACCAGGAAATCGAAGGTCAACTGGGCTAGAAGACCAAGAAACAAGAGCGTCGTCAGGTGCACAAGCACAGACATCAAGATCCGCAAGCCGGGACTCAGCAGGGGAAGCAGGGCCGAGATGGCAATGTGCCTTCCTTTAAGCGCCGCATAAGGCAAACCCAGGAAAACGCAGGAAACCAGCAGAAAGCTGGATAGCTCCTCCGTGACGGAAAGCGCGCTTCCCACGAAGTACCGCATGACTGTGGAATAGCCGATGAGCAGCGGCATCGCGGCAATTGCCACTGCGCTCAATATCGCCATGCCAAAACTGACGGCATGCACTATGCGCCGAACTTCATTCATGAGCTTGTCTCCTGTTGTTTTTTGATCTTTCTTCGCTGCTATTGCGACGATATTGCAGCTGTTGATGGAGTATGCCATACTATCGATTATCGATGCAAGCAAATTGAATATCGATACAATAATATTTATGGAGACAAGTCTGTGTCGCTACCCAAGCACAAAAAAGGTGCGCTTTGATGACAGCACCGAATCACATTTCAGCCCACTGCCGCGATGCGGATTTCCCGGCACACGCTGCTTCCGTGTGGGCGGATACGCCGCCCCGCACCATGGAAGGCGAGGCTCCTGCTTCGCTCCGCGGCACTCAGAACGCCGACGTCGTCATCATTGGAGGCGGGTTCACCGGCCTCAATGCCGCCGCCGAGGCGTTGCGGCTCGGCTTGTCTTGCATAGTGCTGGAAGCGCGGCGCGTCGGTTGGGGCGCAAGCGGCCGCAATGGGGGAATGGCCGTACTCCGTTACAAGTCATCCTGGAGCGAGATGGCCGCGAAGTTCGGCAACGCGGCTACAAAACAGCTCTACGGTTATATCCACGAAGCGGTGGACAGCCTGGAACAAAACGTCGACTCGTTCGGCATAGACTGCGAGTTCTCCCGCTATGGGCATCTGACGGCGGCATACCATGTTCGTGCGATGCAGCGGCTTGAAGCTGACGCCGACTGGCTGAAAAGCCAAATCGGTGACACCCGGATAAAGCTCATCGGCAAACAGGAAACTGCCGAACTGATCGGAAGCCAACTTTATGCTGGCGCCTACTTCGATCCCCGCTCAGCGGGCCTGCATCCACTCAACTATTGCAAGGGCCTGAAAGCCGCGTTAGAAAAAAGGGGAGTGATTTTTTTTGAAGGGACGGCGGCTGATGACATCGTGGTGGAACAGGCGGGCGTCGTGGTTACCGCAGCCCAAGGCGAAGTACGCGCCCGGCATGCGCTCATATGTACCAATGCATACACGGACGGGCTTCCCATTGCCTCGGACATTGAACGCCGTATCCTGCCGATTACCGTTGCCGTCGTGGCAACCGCACCGCTGCCACCGGCGCTGCGCTCAACCATCCTGCCGCAAAACCACCTCGTCACAGACACCAAAAACCTGCTTAATTATTACCGCCTTGTCGATGGCGGGAGACTGCTTTTCGGAGGCCGCGGCGAACCTGCATACCAGGACCACCCAAAGAATCATCAACGCCTGCGTGACGAAATGATCCATGTTTTTCCGAACCTCGCCGACATTGGGATCGATTACCGATGGACGGGCGTCGTCGGAATAACGCGAGACAATTTTCCCCACAGCGGCGCCATAGGAGATCGCGTTTTCTACGCAATTGGCTATGGCGGACGAGGTGTGGCACTGACGCATTTACTGGGTAAGCACCTTGCCCGCCGAATTACCGGAGACACAAGCTCACTGGGCGCCATGACGGAAGGGGCCTTCAAACCGATCCCCTTCAAAGGATTGCGCTTGCCGTTGCTAAAAGCTGGGACGGCGTACTACAAGCTCAAGGACAAACTGGAAGCACTTTAATCACTAGGAGGAAAAAAGATGGCTACCGTAACGACTGATGACGGCATAAAGATCGACTACGAATTTGATGATTTCACGAACCCATGGGACGATGAGGCCGAGACCATAGGCTTGCTTCATGGCTCCACCCTGAACAAGAAGTTCTATGCCCCGATGGTCCCGTATCTGGGACGCAAGTTCAGGGTGCTGCGATGGGATCAACGCGGACGAGGCGCATCCACAGCCCCGCCGCCCGGATCGACGCTGTCCGGCGCGCCTGTCGACGATGGCGTAACGGTGGTGCAGCGTTATGCCCGGGACGCCCTATGCCTCATGGATCATCTGGGCATCAAGAAGATCCATTGGGTCGGTGATTCCAGCGGCGGCATTACCGGCGCCAATTTCGCCCTGATGTTTCCCGAGCGCGTTCATACATTGACCTGCATACAGGCCCCGCTGGTCAAGATACCCGCCGACTTCGAGAAGGCCTGGGCGGCCGGGGAAAAGGATCCGGCCACGGCAATAGAAAAATACGGAATGGCTGACTATTACGAGCGAATAGGAACTACTTGGGTTACGGATCCCAAGAAAGGGAATGAGCGTTTCCAAGCCTGGCAGAAGGAAGAGCGAAAGAAAATCGCCACGCATTCCTATATTGGGCACTGGAAATGGCAGTCCCTGGCCGATCTGACAGAGCAGCTGCCTGGAATGAAAGTCCCGGTACAGCTGCTCAGCAGCGATCGCAGCGGCATCTGCCCAGTCGAGCAGCAGGAACGCATACGCGACCTCATCCCCGATTGCGAGCTCAAGATCTATTCCGACTATGGACATGGCATCGCATTCCTTGAACCCGAGCGGATTGCTGCCGACGTCATGGACTTCATTGCCCGCAAGCGGTAGGTAAGCGGCCACATGACAGGAAGGCGGCATGGTGATGCCGCCTTTTTCCAACTTTTCTTCGGAAATCCTAAACAATGCTCGATTACTGCGTCATCGGCGGCGGTATCGTAGGGCTGGCAACCGCGATCGAATTGCAGCAAATGCACCCCGCGTCCAAGATCATGCTTCTGGAAAAGGAAGTGGGCGTCGCGGCCCATCAGACGGGACATAACTCCGGCGTCATTCATGCGGGCATCTACTACCCCGTAGGAAGCCTCAAGGCTCGGCTATGCCGCGACGGCGAGATCGCCACCAAGGAATTCTGCTCCGCCAACGGTGTCCCTTTCAACACTATAGGGAAACTGGTCGTAGCCACCTCCCGGGCCGAGATGGAGCGCCTGGATGCCTTGGCGCGGAACGCCAGTGCCAATGGCATTCCGGCGTCCTTGCTGACTAGGTCCGAGCTCTTGAAACGGGAGCCCATGATCACCGGCCTGGCGGCGCTGCACGTGCCGGCATCCGGCATCGTCGACTACAAACATGTCGCCCAGGCCATGCAGGCCCGGTTCGAGCAGCTTGGCGGTGTAACCGCCTTGGGCGTTCATGTGGATGGCATCAACGAAGACGAACACTATGTCAGCGTGCAGGCCGGCCAGCGCAAATGGCGCAGCAGGCAGCTCGTTGTATGCGCTGGACTTCAGGCCGATCGCATGGCTGCGCTGAGCGGCGTCGAGATCGACTTCCAGATAATCCCATTTAAAGGAGAGTACTACAGCATTGCGCCCGCAAAACGGAATATCGTGCGGCACATGATTTATCCGGTTGCCGATCCCGCCCTGCCTTTTCTAGGCGTACACCTGACACCCACGATGGATGGCTCGCTTCTGGCCGGACCCAATGCAGTGCTCAGCCTGGCCCGCGAAAACTACCAACGTTTCGGCGCCAGTGGCAAAGACGTATCCGAATACTTGAGATTTCCGGGCTTCTGGAAAGTAATCCATGAAAATTTGCGCTCTGGGGCAGGCGAGCTCTATCGCTCTTTATCCAAGGCGGCCTACCTGAAGAGTTGCCAGAAATATTGCCCAAGCTTGACGGAGTCCGACCTGGGCGAATATCGCAGCGGCATCCGCGCCCAAGCGGTCACTCGTTCGGGAAAACTCGTCCATGACTTCCTGTTTCATCAGACTGCGCGCACACTTCATGTCTGCAACGCGCCCTCGCCCGCCGCCACGTCGGCCATACCCATTGCAAGAATGATCGTCGAACGGCTCATGAACGTATCTTGAGCGTTCATGCCCTGAGCATAATTCCATGGCCACGAACGCGTCATGGCGTCGCCCCGTATAATCAGGGTTTACCCTGAGGGACGCCGAGTTCAGCATGGCTGATTCACCCAAGACAAACAAACCCCACTCTCCCGGCTGGGTCCTCTTCGCCCTGGCCGTGGGGGCATTCGCCATCGGGACGACAGAGTTCGCCACCATGAGCCTGCTGCCCTACTTCGCCCAGGATCTGGGCGTGGACGCGCCCACCGCCGGGCATGTCATCAGCGCCTACGCGCTGGGCGTGGTTGTCGGGGCGCCGGTCATCACGGTGCTGGGCGCGCGCGTTCCTCGGCGCACGATGCTGATCTGGCTCATGGCCATGTTCGCCCTGTTCAACGGCCTGTGCGCTTTCGCGCCCAGCTACGGCTGGATGCTGGTCCTGCGTTTCCTTAGCGGCCTGCCCCACGGCGCCTACTTCGGTATCGGGGCTTTGGTGGCGGTGTCGCTCGTGCCGCTGAACAAACGCAACCAGGCCGTCGGGCGGATGTTTCTTGGGCTTACGGTGGCCACGATCATCGGCGTCCCGTTGGCCAACTGGCTGGGGCAGTCGGTGGGCTGGCGATGGGGATTCGCCCTGGTCGCCTTTACCAGCCTGCTGACGGTGATCCTGATTGCTCTACTGAGCCCCAATGCGCCCGCGGCGCCTGGTTCCAGTCCGCTGCGCGAACTGGGCGCGCTCAAGCAAGGCCAGGTCTGGCTGACTCTGGCTGTGGGGGCCATCGGCTTCGGAGGCCTTTTCGCCGTGTACACCTACCTGGCCGACACGCTGATGCAGGTCACAATGGCAAGCCCCGAAACCGTGCCCATCGTGCTGGGCGTATTTGGATTGGGCATGACGGCGGGCAACATTGTGGTGCCCAAGCTCGCGGATCACGCGCTCATGCCCACCATAGGCGGCGTGTTGGTCTGGAGCGCCTGCACCACGGCCCTCTTCAGCGTGACGGCTCCCAGCTTGTGGGGTGTTTCCATCACCGTCTTTCTGATCGGTATAGGCGGCGCGCTCGGCACTATCCTCCAGACGCGCTTGATGGACATCGCCCGCAACGCGCAAGGCCTGGCCGCGGCGCTGAATCACTCGGCGTTCAACTTTGCCAATGCTCTGGGCCCCTTGCTGGGCGGCATGGCCATTGCACGCGGTTACGGATGGGCCTCTACGGGATGGGTCGGATCCCTGCTGGCGCTGGGGGGGTTGCTGTTGTTGTTTCTGTCGATAGCGCTGGACAGGAAAACGGCGGCCGGCCGTTAGCCGGCGCCATTGTCATTGATCGTTGAGGTGGCAAGCCGAAAAATGGCCTGGCGCGATCTTTTTCTTGACGGGTATCTCCGTCTTGCAGCGCGCATGGGCATGGGGACAGCGCGGATGGAAATGACAGCCTGGCGGCGGCGCCAATGGACTGGGCAGCTCGCCCTTCACCGTCTCGAAACGACGCTTGCCGGGCTTGATGCGTGGCACTTCCGCCAGCAACGATTGCGTATACGGATGATTGGGGCGCGCAAATACTTCCGCGACCGGAGCCTCTTCCACGACGCGGCCCAGGTACATGATTGCCACCCGGTCCGAAATATGCTCCACCACCCCAAGGTCGTGACTGACGAACAAGTAGGTCAAATCGAGCTGTTCGCGCAGGTCCATGAACAGGTTCAGGATCTGCGCCTGGATGGACACGTCCAGCGCCGCCACACTTTCGTCGCAAACCAGAAACTCGGGCTGTACCGCAAGCGCGCGCGCAATGTTGACGCGGGCACGCTGGCCGCCTGAAAACTGGTGAGGCAGGCGGCGCTTCATGGTGGGGTCGAAGCCCGACTTATTCAGGTAATCATCGACATAAGCACCCCGGTCACCCTTGATCAAGCCATGGATGGAGGCGGCTTCCCCCACCAGCGCTTCGATGTTCATGCGTGGATTCAGGGCAGCCATCGAGTTCTGGAAAATCATCTGGGCAGCCAGATCGGCATCGCGCGCAGCCTTGCCTTCCAACCCTGCCCGATCAAGGCCCTTCCAGTACACGGCGCCGTCCGAAGGATTCAATATGCCGGCGGCGATGCGCCCCAGCGTGGACTTCCCACAGCCGCTTTCACCGACCAACCCAAGCACTTCCCCCCGCTTGATGATCAAGTCGACCTCGTCCAAGGCATAGACGACAGGAGGAGGTTTTGCCACACCAAGCGCAATGGAAACGCGAGCGGCCAAGTCGGGAGACGCGCCGAAGCGGCGCGAGACCTTGCGCAGCTCCAGCAAGGGCGCGGAATCGTAAGAGGTTGCCGTAACGGTCATGTCTATGCCTGTTCGTAAGAATGAAAGCAGCGGTAATAATCAAGCTCGGTGCCCGTGGCTTCGGGTTGCATTGCACAGGCGTCGGTGGCCCGCTCGCAACGAGTACGGAAGGCGCATCCCCGCGGCATGCGCGACAGACTTGGCGTCACACCGGGAATTTGCGCCAGGCGGCTGCCCCGGCTGTTTTCTGAAGGCACCGAGCGGATCAGGCCACGCGTGTAGGGATGACGCGGCGACTCCAGCACCGAAGCGATAGGGCCCGTCTCGACGATACGCCCGCCATACATGACGGCAATCCGGTCCGCCAGGCCGGAGACGATGGCCAGGTCATGTGTAATCCAGATCACGGCCGTGCCTTGCTGCTCCGTCAGTTTCTGAAACTCGGCAAGGATCTGCGCCTGGATGGTGACGTCCAGCGCTGTCGTGGGTTCGTCGGCAATGATCAAATCCGGGCTATGCAGCAAGGCTATGGCAATCGCCACACGCTGCCGCATCCCGCCAGAAAGCTGGTGCGGATAAGCATCCAGGCGCTCTTCCGGGCTGGGGATTCCAACCATGCCAAGGGCGTCGCGCGCCCTGATGCGCGCTTCCCGATGACTGATCTTCACATGGGCATGCAAGGTTTCCATAAGCTGGACACCTATGCGCAACACCGGGTTGAGCGTCATCATGGGATCCTGGAAGACCATGGCAATGCGCCGCCCCCGCAAGCTGCGGCGAGTTTTTGCGTCAATGGCGGTCAGTTCCTGGCCATCGAACAGAACCTGTCCCGATGCAACACGACCCGGCTTCTCGACCAGGCCCATCAAGGAGAATCCCGTCACGCTCTTGCCGGATCCGCTTTCTCCGACAAGCCCCAGAACCTCTCCGCGGTTCAGTTGAAGCGAGACCTCGTTGACAGCCCGCAGGGGCTTGCCGTCTTCACCTGGAAATTCTGTGACGAGGTCACGGACATCTAGCAATGGAGTCATCGGGTTTTCCTGGGGTTGAGCACATCGCGCAGACGATCACCAACCAGATTGATCGACACAATGGTAATAAGCAGGGCGATACCGGGGTAGAAACTGATCCAGTAAAGGCCGGAAAGCATGAAACGGTAGCCATTTGAAATCAACATTCCCAGCGAGGGCTGTGTGACGGACGCACCCAGTCCAAGAAAGGACAGCGTGGCTTCCAGGCCAATGGCACGGGCGACCTGCATCGTCGCAATCACGATGATGGGGGCAATGCAATTAGGCAGCAGGTAGCGCAGCAGCACGCGGCGCCCCGGAATACGCAGGCAGCGCGCCGCCTCGATGTATTCTTTCTCGCGTTCCACCAATGCCGTACCCCGCGCCGTGCGGGCATACGTTGCCCACTCTGCCACAATGATGGCAAATACGACATTGGTCACCCCGTTGCCCAGAATGGCCAACACCATGAGCGCCATCAGGATGGTGGGAAACGAAAGCTGCAAATCGACCAGGCGCATGATGAAGCTTTCGAGGCGGCCTCCGACATAAGCCGCCAGCAAGCCGATCGTCGTACCAAGAAGCGCCGCGACAACGGCTGACGCAATACCCACCAGCAGCGACGTGCGCAAGCCATACATAATGCCCGATAGAATATCGCGCCCCTGTCCGTCGGTACCCAGATAATAAGGTATGCCGTCGAAGTTTTCCGAGCCCGGCGGCAGGCGGCTGTCCAGAATGTCCAGTTGCGTCAGGTCATACGGATTTTGCGTTGCAAGCCAGGGGGCCAGCAAAGCGACCAGGCAGATAATGAGCAAGCCGATCGTGCCCAAGGCCGCCGTGGGAGACGAAAAAAATCGCTTCAAGGCCGGCATGGCGCGAGGCGGAGGGGGCTCGACAATATCCGGTGTGCCGGACGCGCCGGCAATGCCTGCAGAGGCAGCAAGTTTGGGATCCATATCGTTCATGCCTTCCCCTCGAGCCGGACGCGCGGGTCGAGCAGCGTATAACAAACGTCAATAATGAAATTCAGCGACACGAACAAGACGACCATCATCATCAGGTACGCCACGATCACAGGGCGATCGAGCAGGTTGATGCTGTCGATGATGAGCTTGCCCATGCCAGGCCAACCAAAAATGGATTCGGTCACGACCGAATAGGCGATCAGCGAGCCGAACTCCAGCCCGACGATGGTGATCACCGGGATCATCAAGTTCTTCAGGATGTGCACGAAGATGATCCGCTTCTCGCCCAGCCCCTTGGCATAAGCGAACTTGACATAGTCCTGCATGATCACTTCCTGGACACCCGCGCGCGTCAGCCGCAAGATCAGGGAAGTCTTGAAAAGAGCAAGGTTCAATGCCGGCAACAGCATGTATGACAGGCCGTCAAGGGTCAAGAAGGACCAGCTGCCCATCGTTTCGCCGCGCCCGTTCGACGGAAGCCAGCCAAGCTGTACCGCGAACACCAGAATCATCATCAGCCCGACCCAGAAGGTCGGCAGCGAGAAGCCCAGGATGGAGCCCGCCATGATGAACTTCGCGGAGAACTTTTCCGAACGCAGCCCCGCATACAGTCCCAGCGGCAGACCCACCGCCACAGCAATGATCGTGGCGAAAATGGCCAGTTCCAGCGTGGCGGGCACGCGCTCCATGATCACATCGAGCGCGGGCCTGCTGTACACGAAACTATTGCCGAAGTCGCCGTGCGTCAGCCCGGACAGGAAATGGAAGTACTGCTGCCATAGTGGTTTGTCCAGACCGAGATGCGCGACCATCTGCGCCCGCTCGGCCTGATTGAGATCCGGATTGATCAGAATATCAACCGGGTTACCAATAACATTGACACCGATGAATACAAGTATCGTCATCGCAAAAATGACGAACAGCGATTGTATTAAGCGTCGAATGAGCGAGGTTATCATTTCCTGTTCCTGAGCGTTTACTCGACGCTGATGGCCATGCCATCACGCTGCGGGTCGGCCGCACCGGCCGAGCGGCCACCATCTATACGAATGCCGTGCAGCGCCGCAAAAGCAAAAGTTTGCGGTGAACGCACAACGTCGTACCCGTCGGCGGCCAACTCATCAGAGACCGAACGCCGAATGCGGTTGCAAATGTCGATGGAATTCGAAACACCGACCAATCGTGGCGCTGCGACAGCCGCCTCGATACTCATATCATAGTCAACGATGTTGACGATGCTTTGAGCCACGGTTGGAGCGATGTAGCTGCCACCCGGCGCGCCGATGACGATCGACGGATCGTCCCCTTCAAAGACTATGGTCGGCGCGGCCGAGCTGGCCCGGCGCTTGCGCGGTGCGATCGATGCCGCCTTGCCGGGACGAGGATCGAATCGCGCCATCAGACCGTTGTACATGAAGCCCAGACCGTCGGTGATCGCGCCAGACGGACTGCCCAACGAATGGGTCAAGGCCACGGCATTGCCTTCCTTATCGACGACCGAAATATGGGTCGTATCGCGCTGGGACAAATCCAGGCGCTCGACGTTGGCACGCTCGCCCCGCTTGATCTGATCCGCCAGCATGGCGGCATAGTCCTTGGAGAGCAGTTTCTCGACAGGCACGTCGACATAAGCGGGGTCGCCCATGTTCGTATCCTTGTCGATGGTCATGCGCTTCATGGCTTCGAACAGCGTCCGCACATACTCGGTGGAGCCGTGCCGCATGCTGCCGATATCGAAATTTTCCAGGATATGCAGCAGTTCGATCATGGGCATGCCCGACCCCGGAGGAGGGCTGGAGGCAATACGCCGCCCACGATAGCTGCCCCACACAGGCGCAGCCTTGCTGACGCCGTACTGGGCCAGGTCTTCCAGGCCGATCAGGCCCCCGTTGCGGGCGAAATCGTCGGCGATCTGCTGGGCAATCTCGCCATGGTAGAAGATGTCCGAAGAGCCGCTTTTCGCAATGCGCTCCAGCGTCCTGCCCATATCGGGGTTGCGCAGGATATCGCCTACCTGACGCAACGATCCATCTTCATGAAAATACACGCGGCGGCCCGTTTCGGAAAAGCGCAACTTGTCCAGCGTGTTGGCCTGCCCGTCGCCGCTCTGATCCTTGGTCCAGTACCAGTGCATATGCGGGCGAACCATGAAACCCTCTTCGGCATAGCGAATCGCCGGGCGGATCAGGTCGGCCCAATCCCAGGTGCCGTAGTCCTTCAAGGCTGCTTCGTAGCCTTTGAGCGAACCGGGCGTGCAGCAGGCCAGATAGCCGATTTCGGAGATATTGCCTTCGAGCAGGAAGCCGAAGCCGTCACGGCTCTGGCCAATCAGCTTGTCGAGCCACATGTCCGGCGTTGCGGCGATAGGCGCCAACGCATAGAACTCGAGAATCTCGTGTATGCCGCGTTTAGGCATGTAGACATGCATCGAACCAAACCCGCCAATGCCTGACATCTGCGGGTCAACCACGCCCTGGGTGAATGCGCAGGCCAGCGCAGCATCTATGGCGTTGCCGCCACGTTCCAGGACGCTGGCGCCCGCTTCGACGGCTTCAGGCTGGGGCGCCACTATCGTCGCATTGCGATTCATGCGCGATTCTCCTTGAGCACTTTGGCCAGGAACGCCTTGGCATGGCCCAGAACTTTCATGCGGTCATGCGATACGCCGGCGACCTCTTCCAGCGTCACGCTGACGCCAGCCGATTCAAATGAAGCCTTCAGCGTGCGCAAACGTGCGGGTCGGCTATCGCCGGCGTCGTTGGCACCTTCCATGTAATAGGCCGTTCCGGGCCTGCGGACGATCTCCCAGGTTTCAAGATCAAGGTCGCCCACGAGCATCTGTGTGGGCACCTTCGCCAGTGCGGCGGCATTGAACGGGCGGCCAAACTTCTCGGCCAGGTCGCGAACGCCAACCCACCAATCCTTGTCGGGATCCAGCAGCGTCACCGAACCGGGGGCGCCTATGCTGACCGCCCACAGTTTCTCGGGATGCAGGATGGCGAAGCGGTGGGCGAACTGCCCGCCGCCGGAATAGCCGAACATGGCGAACCTGGACCAGTCCTGCTCATACTTGGCGGCCATTTCCTCGACCATCGCCAGCACGATCTCGTCGTAGCGGATGTCGCCCTCGAACATGTACTTGTAGCCCGAGCGCTCGCCATCGCCCCGCACATTCATCGGGAAGATAGGACAAAGGATGGCGCAATCGTTATAAAGGCCGAATTCGGCAAAACCATCGCGAAAGTCGATGGCCGAGGTGCGGCCCGTTCCGTGCACCGCCACCAGCAGATCGAGCTTGCGGCCATCGGCAACGGTAGGAGGCACATACAGCAACATGTGAAAACGGGGGTCGACGGCCGACGCAAAAATCGCGGTTTGACCGTAATCGTAGACCGCACGCGCACGCGCAGCGGCGGCGGCGCTCGAGCCAGGCTCTTGCATAACTTCTCCTGAGGGATTTGTCATATGCGCCGGGGAGGCGGCTTGCCACCCCGGCAAACGAAGGGGCAGAACAGCCCCTTGATATCAATGCTTACTTGGCGTTGCCCGCGGGACGAATTTCGAAAGCCATCGTGTACTTGTCGCTACGGGGCGTGAAATCGACCTTCTTGCTCGCGCCCAGCACCGCGTTCTCGTAGTGCATGGGCAGTATCCATAGATGGTCAAACGTCAACTCCGACACTTCCTGCAGTTGCTTCTCGCGATCGGCGTCGTTCAAGTTCGATGTAGCCTTGGCCAACAGCTCGTTGATTTCAGGTACGTCGACGCCACCACCGTTGTAGCGGCCCGTGCCTTTCTTCGGATCGCGTCCAGCCACCAGCGCCAGCGCGGGATTGGACACCTCGCCCGTGTTCACGCCCCAGGCGCCCAGGAAGAAGGAATAGTCACGCGCAGCATACTTGGGCGAGTACACGGACCATGGCACGACCTCGACCTTGGTCTCGATGCCGATACGAGCCAACATCTGGCCTACTGCCTGCAGGACTTCGCTGTCGTTCACATAACGACCCGCGGGGCCGTGAATGGTCAGAGCAAAACCATCAGGATAGCCGGCTTCGGCCAGCAATTCCTTGGCCTTGCGCGGATCATACTTGACGGGTTGAACCTTGTCGGAGTGCCCGAAGAAGCCTTCGGCAACGAACTGATCGGCAACGGTGCCATTTTTCTGCATGACGCGGTCGACGATAGCGGGACGATTGATCGCCATGAGCATGGCACGGCGCACACGCTCATCCTTGAAGGGATTTGCGGCCAGCGGCGAGCCGTCCTTGGCTTTGGCAAACGGCGTTTGGTCGCGGAAGACGTCCAGTCCCAGATAGACCAGGCGGGTCGATATGCCACGGATGATCTTCAGGTTCTTGTTTCCTTCAACGCGGCTGACCCCTTCGGCGGGAAGGTTTTCGATGATATCCAGGTCGCCCGCCAGCAACGAAGCCAAACGGCCGCCATCATCGGTGACCATGCGCAGTGTCACCTTGCTCCAAGGCATGGGTTTGGCAAAATAATTGTCGTTGCGCACGAGCTCGATGCGGTCGCCAGGCGTATAACCGGCGAACTTGAACGGCCCTGTGCCAACGGCCGCCTTGCCGGTCTCGAAATCCGCCACGCTGGCATTGGCATAATCGGAACTGATGATGCGGATACGGCTAAGCGAATTCAGCAGCAGGGGGTCGGGCCGGGTGGTTTCCACGACGATGGTGTAGGGGTCCTTGGCAACGACATTGGCAATATTGCGGGTGTATGCCGCAAAAGCCTTGGTCGGCTTGTCGCGCGCACGCAGCAACGACGCCACGACGTCGTCCGCGTCGAACTTGGACCCATCGTGAAAGCTCACGTCTTTGCGCAGGTTGAACTGCCAGTGCGTGTCATCCACGACCTGCCACGATTCGGCCAGTTGCGGATTATTCTCGGCCCGGCCGCCGCGGCTGATCAGGCTGTCGAAAATGTGGCGCGAAGCCGCATTGTTGGGAGAGTTGGAGTCCTGGTGGGGATCCAGTGATGTGATCGGCGCCGCCAGACCCACGTTCAACGAGGGATCTTGCGCCATGGCCGGAACCGCAGCCGCGGTCAGCAGCGTAAACGCAGCGCCGCGCAGCAGATGAGTCAATGATGATTTAAACAATTTTTGCTCCTTTTGGCGGCGAACATCAGGCCCATGCCAGCCAATCTTTTGTATGTCGTCGGCACCTGAAACGTCGTATATAAACAAAGCATTCACAGTTATGTCAAACTTAATTTCTTCGTTTTTTATCTAGTAAAATAAACTGAGCAGCGCCCAAAAAGCAGCTTTCGCCGCAAGACGAACGAATGGAAGACACTCATGAAAAATGAAAAATATGTAATAGAATCAGTGGATAAAGCTTTTTCTCTGTTGATCGAAGTCGCTCGTTCGCCGCGTTCTAACCTAACGAATCTCGCGGAAAAGGCTAAACTGAACAAATCAAGAGCCTATCGTTTGTTGTACACAATGGAACAGCGCAAGGTCATAAAAAAAGAGGAGAACAATACCTATAGCCTGGGCGACACCATGCTGATCCTGGGCATCACCGCAAGCGCCCAGCTCGATCTGATCCGCCTGGCCACCCCCATCATGGAGGACCTCTGCCAGCGAGTGAACGAAACCGTGCAACTGCGCACTGTGGACCATCTCGACGCGCTTTGCATCGCCAAGACCGAGCCCTCCCGCGACCTGCGCGTACACGCCAACATAGGGCGTCGGCGCCCGCTCTATACAGGCTCGCCCAAGTGCCTGCTGGCCTACCAAAGCCAGGAGTTCATCGATCGATGCATTCCCGACTATCCCCCGCCACTCACCGATCACACGCCCAGGACTCGAGACGAGGTCCTTCAGGCGCTTGCAAGCATCCGTCAGCAGGGATATTGCGTCAGCCGCGGCGAAGTCGATACCCATCAGATCGCTTGTTCAGCTCCGGTTTTCAGCTTCAACAACGCCATTGTCGCGACGATACACGCCGTCGCACCCAAGTTCAGAGTCGGTGAGTCCGAGCTGGAGCATATGATCCGTCAAGTCACGTCGGCGGCAGAACGGCTATCGGCCGAACTGGGGCGCTGAACCATTCAGCGGTGTGGAACCAGCACGCCAAGCGGCACGCTGTGGCGGCAGCAAGGCCGGACAATTAGGCATGGCTCCGGATGGCGAAGAACACCCGCCGCAACTGCTTGCGAAGCGCCGCCTTGCCTCGTGCACCTGTCCCGCGAGCCTGAAATACATTCTTTGCAAGATCAATGCCGATTGGCGTAATCTTCATGGTGGACGCCCTTCTGAAATGCAGTGAGTGTTGGCACCCTCGCGGCAGGCACTGCGATACGGGCGTCTTCAGATAGCGGCGCCCATTCCATTGTTTCGCCGCGTGGATGCCAATCATGGATGACGACGCCCTCTCCTTCAATTCACTTCGGCCGCGATTGCAGCAGATCGCCTACCGGATGCTCGGCTCGGTGGCCGAGGCCGAAGATATTGTGCAGGATGCCTGGCTGCGCTGGCACGGGGCGGCGCGCGAGGAGATCGGCAATGCGGAAGCCTGGCTCGTTGCCGTAACGACACGAATTTCCATAGACCGGCTGCGTGCCGCCAAGGTCCAACGCGAGGCCTACACCGGCATCTGGCTGCCGGAACCGGAGATGACCAGCCTGCCCGCCACGCCAGAGCAACTCACGGAGCGCGCCGACGATGTCTCGCTGGCCTTGCTGGCGCTGCTTGAACGGCTTACACCCGAAGCACGGGCGGCATTCCTGCTGCATGAAGTCTTTGATGAAGATTATTCAAGCATCGCGGAAACGATAGGCAAGACGCAGGCCGCCTGCCGCCAATTGGTAAGCCGGGCCAAAGCTCAATTGCGGGAGGGGCGCAGCCGCCGCACCGTGCCGCCCGAAACCCATCTGCGCCTGCTGGAGTCCTTTGCCCGCGCCATACATATGGGCGACTTTGCCGCGATCAACGCCATGCTGGCCGAAGACGCGGTCCTGGTGGGCGACGGCGGCGGGAGGGTCACCAGCTTTCCCCGTCCCATGGTGGGCGGCCGACGCATTGCTCAGCTTTTCTACGCGTCCTTCCTGCGTTTCGGGGGCGAAGCACGCATGCGGCTCGTGGCCCTCAATGGCCAATGGGCATTCCTGCGCTTCATCGAAGGCAAACTGGAATCCGCGATGTCCATCGAATCGGATGGAGAACGTATCGTCCAGATTCAGGTGCAGCGCAATCCGGACAAACTGACGCATATTGCCGCAGCCATTGGAACGGATTGATTTCCGCGCGGGGTGGCTTGCGGCTTTTGGTGCCTGCAGGTCAACACCCTGAGTCCGCCCGGACGCCTACCGCCGATGGCGGCGCAGGTCTACGATGTTGTCCAGCGGCGCATTGCCGCAAAGCGTTCCCGAGTTCCTGGGAAGCTTCTTCATCGTCCGCCTGGAGAAACCATGACACAGCGCATCAACTACATGCAGCAATCGCCCGAACTGTTCAAGAAATTCCTTGAATTCAGCAACCAGCTCAAGTCAGGAGCCATAGAGGAAACGATCCGCCACCTGGTCGCCATCCGCGCTTCGCAGATCAATGGCTGCGCGTTTTGCCTTGACATGCATGTCAAGGAAGCCTACATCCATGGCGAACGTCCCCTCCGCATCCATCATCTTGGCGTATGGCGCGAATCGACGCTTTTCGCTCCCCGCGAACGCGCCGCGCTGGCCTGGACGGAGGCGTTGACGCAGTTGCCCGCGCACGGCGTATCCGACGACGTCTACGAAAAGGTTCGCACGCAATTATCCGAGAAGGAGCTGTCCGACCTGACCTTCGAAGTCATGTCCATCAATGCCTGGAACCGGGTCAATGTCGCCTTCAGGACGGTGCCGGGCTCGGCCGACAAGGCGTGGGGCCTGGATAAGGCGAACCTGGCCTGAGTTCGGCCCGGGCCGCCCAACGAAGGCGCGGCGCGCAATGGACCGCATTGCCGCGCTCGCCCGGTCTGGCCAGGGCATCAATCCCCCGCCAGAGCCCGCTCCAGAAATTCCAGCCTGTCCTGCCCCCAGTATGGCTCCCCGCGATAGACATACCATGGAGCGCCGAAGACCTGCAGCCTAATGGCTTCGTCCGTATGGTGTTCGTACAGATCCGCACCCGCCTCGCGACCGGCATGCAGGGCGGCGCCGTCCAGGCCGCAGTCGTCGGCGATCTGGATCAAGGTCGCGGCATCGGCGATGTTGCGTTCCTCGGCCCAGACCGCGCGCAGCATCGCACCGGACAGCTTCAGGGCGCCGTCGTTATCGCCGGCCTTGGCGACCGATGCAATCATCTTGGAGGCATCCGTCTCGTCGACGGGAAAAAACCGGGGCTGTACGATAAGCGGCATGCCCAGGTGCTGCGACCACCGCTTCAACTCGGTCAGGCGGTAGGCCTGGCGCTGAGGCGGTCGCTTGTCCAGCGGCAAGCCGCCGGACAATGGAAATACCCTGGCCAGATCCATGGGCCGCGGCTCCACGATGGCGCCATGCCGCCTGGCCAGTTCCAGCATCCTTTCGTGGCCAAGGTAAGTCCAGGGAGATTTTGGAGAGAAGTAATACTCGATCGTTTTCATCAGCTTGCGCCTTCGTCCTTGGTGAGGCTCCTACTTTACTACCTCGCCCGGGACGCGGGTGGTGCATTACGCCTTGTACTCTTCTATCGCCGCCTGCAGGAAAACCTCGACCAATTGAATCCGCGGCGACGATCGTGCCCAGATCAACCCAAAACGCCTGGGTTCGCAAGGCGTCGGAAGCGGAAGGCTCACCACATTCAAGCCTTGTTGCCACAGGTTCCAGGCGTGGGGCACTATGGCCACGCCCAGGCCCTTGTTCACCATAAGCGATATGGACTCCGTGGAGGCCAGTTCGAACCGCTCTTTGGGAACGATGCCGGCTTTTTTCAAATACAACTCGATCTGTTGGCCGACCCAGCTATTCTTGTCGTACCGGATGAATGGCTCCTGCTTCAGCAGGTCATGTGCGCTTCTGCCCCGATATCGAGCGGGCGCCAGCAAAAAGAAGTGCTCTTCGCTTAGTAGGCGCCAGCCTATTCTTTTGGGAATTTCGAACGGCGGCTCCAGGGCAATCGCCGCGTCCAGTTCATTCTTTTCCACACTCGGATAAAACTCGGTCGACAAGCCGGGCCGTATGGACACCTGCAGAGAGGGATAACGCTTGATCAGATTGGCAAGAATATTGGGGATGGTGCTGTTGAGCGATGTATTGCCGGCGCCCAGCCGCAGCTCTCCTTTTATTTCCTGCGCATTGGCCAATGCCGTCAACGAATCGATGTCATCCAATATTTTCTGCGATTTATCGAGTATGCGGTGCGCGGCGTTGGTCAGGTGCACGGTCTTTCCGGACCGGGTAATCAGCGTCACGCCAAGCTGCCCCTCCAAGGCCCTCATCTGCTGAGCCACCGCGCCATGCGTTATGTTCAGCCGACGCGCGGCCTCAGCCATGGAGCCGTAGCGATGCACGGCGATGAGGGTGTTCAGGAAGGCGCTGTTCATAAAGATAGTATATATATCTTTTAAAGGTAGGCAGCAAGCAACCTGTCCGGGCACTTGATGCGCACAATGGTCACCCAAGGAGACCAGACATGCGAAGTAAATTATTTGTGCCGGCCTCGCGCCCCGAACTGTTTGCCAAGGCAATGGACAGCCAGGCGGACGCCATCAGTTTTGACCTGGAAGATTCGGTGCTTCACGAGCGCAAAGAGCATGCCCGCAAAGAACTGAGCGCCTTGTTCAATAGCGAGGATTTCGAGCAAAAAAAACAGGCTACGCGCAAGACCGTCATTGTCCGCATCAACCCGCTTGATACGGAGTATTTCGCCGAAGACCTGAAAGCCGCCTGCCATGCGAGCGTGGACATCATCAACATCCCCAAGATAGATTCGGCGGCAGACGTTCTTGCATTCATCCAGCGGCTGGCCGAGACCGAAAGCAGCTACAACGCCAATGCCGGCCGCAAAGCCCATATACGGATTCTGGCAAACGTTGAAACCCCCATCGCCCTTCATAATGCCGCCGACATCGCGGCGGCGCACTCAAGGGTGTGGGGCTTGCAACTGGGCCTGGGCGACATGTTCGAGCCGCTGAACATTGCCCGCTACGATGCGCAGAATGTGCACGCCATCATGTTTTCGCTGCGCATGGCGTCGGCCCGCTCCGGCTGCGTGGTGTACGACTCCGCCTACGCCGACGTGGCCAATATCGAGGGTTATCGGCAGGAAGCCTTGCAGGCCAAGAGCTTGGGATTTCTGGGCAAGACCTGCATACATCCAAGCCAGATCCGTGTCGCCAACGAAGTATTCAGCCCGACCGAGCAGGAAGTCGCCTGGGCCCGGAAAGTCGTTGCCGCGGCATCCGAAAACGACGTCAACGGCGCTTATCTCGTCGACGGGAAAATGATCGATGCCCCCTTCGTTGCGCGCGCCCGCTTCATCATCGAACATGCCAGGCAACTGGCAGCCACCCACCATAGCTCGTAACCCCTATCGGAGACAAAAAAATGCTGAAACCACAATCATTCCTCAACGCCCGTGCCCGAATCGCTGGGGTCTTGTTCCTGGCGGGGTTTGCAGCCGCGTTCGGACCGGCCGCCAACGCCGCCGAACCGTTTCCCAATGGCCAGCCCATAACCCTGGTGGTTCCCTATCCCCCCGGAGGATCGAACGATTCATTCGCGCGGGCTGTAGGCGCCAAGCTCGGCACCAAGTTGAATACCTCGGTCGTGATCGTCAACAAGGGCGGAGCGGGGGGTTCGATCGGGGCCGCGCAGGTCGCGCGATCCAAGCCGGACGGCTACACGCTGGTTGCCGTTTCATCCAGCTTCACCACCAACGCAGCCATACAAGAAAACCTGCCCTTCGATGCCGAAAAGGACTTCAAGGCCGTGGCGCTCATGGCCAAGGGCCCCTTCATTGTCGCCGTGAAAGAGACACTGCCCGTCAATTCCGTAGCCGAACTGATCGCTCTCGCCAAAAAGAACCCCGACTCCATCAATTACTCCAGCTCGGGCCCCGGCAGCAGCAACCAGTTTGCCACCGAGATGTTCAGTTCGGCCGCCGGCATCAAGATGATGCACATACCGTATCGCGGCATGGGCCCGGCCACGGCCGCCTTGATGGGCAACGAAGTCGATGTCCTGATCGCGAGCGGCCCTTCGCTCCTGCCCGCCATCAATACGGGAAAAGCCAAGGCTATCGCCATCACCAGCCTGAAGCCCAGCCCCATCGCACCCGACCTGAAGCCGGTTGCCGAAGCAGTGCCCGGTTACGAGTTCAGCTTGTGGTGGGGAATACTGGCTCCAGCTGGAACTCCCGATCCCATCGTCAACAAACTGAACAAGGCGATCCAGGAAATCGTGACCGAACAGGAGATGAAGGATTTCTTCGTTCGCGAAGGAGCCGAGTATGCCACTGCCTCGGCCCAGGAGTATCAAAAGATCATCAAGGAAGATCTCGTCCGCTGGAAGCAAGTTGCCAAGAAAAGCAACATCACCGTTCAAAAATAAGCCGCAAGCCCGCAGGTTCCCGAGTGTTCGGGAACCTGCATGAAACACCATGGTATCCGTCTATGTCAACACCAAGTTCAGCGCCCCTGTCAGGCATCAAAGTTTTGGATCTAAGCGCATACATTGCGGGCCCGTACGGCTGCAGCCTGTTGTCCGACCTGGGGGCGGAGGTCATCAAGATTGAACCGCCGGACGGCGACAATCTACGCAAGTACCCCTCGACACTGGAGGCTGAAAGCCGCGCTTTCCTGGGAGTAAACCGCGGCAAGACAGGTCTGTGCCTGGACCTCAAGAGCACAATGGGCTACGAGGTTCTGGCAAGGCTGGTTCGGGAAGCCGACGTGCTGGTGCATAACTTCAGGCCGTCCGTGCCGCCACGCCTGAAGATCGACTTTGAAACCCTGAGCCGGATCAACCCCAGGCTGGTCTATTGTTCCATGACGGGTTATGGGAACAGCGGGCCTCTTGCCGACAAGGCGGGCTACGATCAGGTGCTTCAAGCCTATAGCGGCATCTGTGCTTCCCAGGGAAGCGCGGATCAGCCCGAGATCGTCTACGGCTCCGCTGTCGACTATTACGCCGCATCCATGGTCGCAACGGGTGTAACGGCCGCGCTTTACCAGCGCGAACGTAGCGGAGAGGGCCAGGAGGTCAGCGTGTCCTTGCTGGGCAGCGCCCTGGCCATGCAGTCGGCACGGCTCGTCATGGCCGAGGGCGAGCCGAAGCATATCGAACGGGACATGCGCTCCGGCGGCATCACCGGCATACATCCGACAAAAAGCGGCCATCTGTACATATCGGCCAACGCGCCCCATTTCTGGAATGCACTATGCACGCTATCCGGCGTACCCGAGCTGGCGGCCAATGAAAAGTATGACACGGTCAAGAAGCGCGCCCAGCACGCCGGTGAAATCGTGCCTGTGATCCGGCAAGCTCTTCAGGCGAAAACAGCCATGGAATGGGAAGAGATTTTCGGCGTCTCTGTACCGTGTTCGGCAGTGCGGCGCGTTGAAGACATGTTCGACGATGCGCAGGTCGCCGACCAAGGTTTCGTCGTGGAGCAACGTCATCCGAAGGCGGGCGCTTATAAGGGCGTTGCCCGGCTCATAAAGTTCAGCGCCGCCCAGCATAGCGCTCCGCCTTGCAGCGCCCCTCTGTTGGGCCAGCACTCGCGGGAAATTTTGCGCGCTCTGCGATACAGCGAAGAACAGATACGTGCGGCACTGGATTCAGGAGCGGTAATCGACGCTGCCGTCGCCGCCGGCGCCGACGACTCATAAGCCAAACATCAAGGAGCGGTGCGCGGCTGTGCCTGCCATTGCTCCATCGCCTACCGCCAGCGCCACGTTGCCGGCCAGCCTGGCCGCATCGCCGCACGCGAACACGCCCGGAACAGAGCTTGCCTGGGTGGAATCCGTTCTGATCTGCATGCCCATCGGCATCTCCTCGAACTCGCAGCCCAGCTGCGCCGCGATGGGGCTGCCCGGAGTGGTGCGCGTCGTTGTAAACAGGCCGTCCAAAGGAATGATGCGGCCGTCCTTCATGACGACATCCAGGTGTTCGCCGGAGAGCCGCTCGATCGGACCATCCTCGATATGAACGCCGCGGGCCTGCAATGCGGCCTGCTGCTCGCTGTCCGGCGCAAAGCTTCCGTTCAGGAAAAAGGTGGTCTTGCCCCAGTCGGGAAGCATGAGCGCATGATGCATGGAAAGCGCCGAACTCGCCAGCACGCCGATGCGCCCTTGCTGGAGCTCGTATCCGTGGCAGTAGGGGCAGTGAAACACCGTGCGCCCCCAGCGCTCCTTCAAACCAGGCAGGTCAGGCAGATGATCGGTGATTCCGATGGCAAGAATGATCCGCTGCCCTCTCACGGAGCTGGCCCCGTCCATGGATACGAGGAAGCCGTCTTCGGTCTTTTCCACACGCTGAGCCTGGGCATCGAGCCACTCTACGGTAGGATAGGCCAGTAGTTGCGCTCGCCCTTCTGCCGCAAGCACATCCGGCGGGCTGCCATCCCTCGTTAGAAACCCGTGCGAGGCCGTTGCGTAGCGATTGCGCCTCTGTCCCGCGTCGACGACCAGCACCGACCGGCGAGCTCGCGCCAATTGCATTCCCGCGGACATGCCCGCATAGCTTCCGCCAATGATCACGACGTCGTAGTTCATCGAATTCTCCTGTGGCCGCTGTTCAATTTCATGCATCTTAAAATGATACATGATATTCGTCAACAATCGCGCGACGGTTCCACTGAAGGCGGGTGGTTCAGCGGCCTGCTGGACGGCGGGGACGCTTGCCTTTACTGGCGCACAGGGCATCGAAGTCGCCGGCAAGATCGGCCAGGCTGACAGCCTTGAGCCGGGCAACCAGCAGGGACTCCGCCTGCTGGAACGCCTCCTTCAGCGACGCATTGACGACGCGCTCGACGCCGCATTCGGGATGTTCGTTATCGATGCCGATTGCAAATATCTTGGGCCCGCCTACCGCACGATGAATGTCCAGCAGCGTAAGTTCGCTCAGGTCGCAGGCAATGCTCCACCCGCCGCGGTGCCCTTTTTCGGACCGGACATAGCCGGCCCGCCGCAAGCCCGCCATCGTGCGCCGGACAACGGCAGCGTTGGTTGAGAGCATCCGGGCGATCTCTTCGGAAGTGAAAGGCTGATCGTGCCTGGCCATATGAAGCAGCACGTGCAACATGCGGGAGAGGCGGCTGTCTGTTCTCATTCGATTCCAGAATCAATGTGGCGTTTCGAATGCCTAAGCATACATGGGTCCCGAGACCGGCGACGCCAAGGGAGTCCCTTGGAATGAGTGGTGCAAGGGTTTGCGGTCCAGGCGTGCGATTTGGCAACCGGACTTCCTTGGCGTTCGTCGTTAAATCTCATCTAATTCATCATATCAATTCATAATATCAACTGGCTTCAATTACCGTTGCGCCGGCGGCCAGGGCACTCACCAGACAGAACCGACTTATTTCCAGGAGCATATTCATGACAGAACAAAAGCCACATATCGGCCTGATCGGCGTCGGCCTGATGGGGTCGGGCATCGCCGCCAGCCTGTTGCGCCACGGCTTTCCATTGACCGTGCTCGACCATCCGGGCAACCAGCCACTGGACGGCTTATTGGCCGCTGGGGCAAAGACCAGCCAACAGGCTGCGGATCTGGCCGCCGCAGTCGATATAGTCATCCTTTGCGTGACGGGCTCGCCCCAGGTGGAAGAAGTGCTTTTCCAGAAAGGCGGCGTGCTGGAGGGCCTGAGGCAGGGCGGCACGATCATCGACTGCTCCACCGCAATACCCTCCTCCACACTGAAAATAGCCAAGGCGGTCCATGAAGCCGGCGGACGCTTCCTGGATGCTCCCATGACGCGTACCCCCAAGGAAGCCGCCGAAGGACGCTTGAACCTGATCGTTGGAGGCGACCGCGAGGTTTTTGAAGATTGTTTGCCTGTGCTGCAGAGCTACGCCGAAAACATCGCCTATGCGGGCGGCGTTGGCTCCGGCCACCAGATGAAGTTGCTGCACAACTATGTGTCGCTGGGCTTCTCGGCCGTACTGGCCGAAGCGTCGGCATGCGCCCGCCAGACCGGCACGGACCCACAAACCTTCTGCGACATCCTTGCCGCAGGCGGAGGAGGAGGGGTCGTCCTGAACCGATTGCGCCCCTACATCGAATCGGAAGACCCTTCGGGTTTCCGCTTTTCAATGTCCAATGCACTGAAGGACATGGGCTATTACTGCACCATGGCCGAAGAACAAGGCTCCCAGGGCGCAATCGCCCTTGCAATCAAGGAGCTGTACGCGCAAGCGGCGCAGGCCGGGCTCGACCAGTCGCCGGTCCCTGTGCTTATCGACCACCTTTCCGGCCTGGCCACAAGGCAACCGGAATAAAGGCACAAGAATGGCGCGCATCGCAACGGCTCGATTGGCGACCATGGAATCCTGTATGCCCTACAGTCGACAGCGGTGTTAACATCGGCTCCATCGTCGGCGTGGCAGCCGGCCTTGGCAGCAACCATTCCGTCGGAGCGCAAACTTGAAATACCGCAAACTTGGCAACACCGACCTCGAGGTCAGCCTGATCGGCCTGGGCACCATGACCTGGGGCGAACAAAATACCGAATCCGAAGCCCATGAGCAGATTGATTACGCCCTGTCGCAAGGGGTGAACCTGCTGGATGCCGCCGAGATGTACCCGGTGCCCCCAAAGCCGGAAACACAAGGCCGTACGGAAACGTATATTGGCACGTGGCTGGCCAAGACGGGACGACGCAAAGACATCGTGCTGACCAGCAAGGTCTCGGGCCCCGCCACCGATCCGAAACGCCCCGGCCATATCCGTGGCGGCCAGACGCACCTGGACCGCAAGAACATGACCGAAGCGCTGGATGCCAGCCTGAAGCGCCTGCAAACCGACTATCTCGATCTTTACCAATTGCATTGGCCCGATCGCACCACGACTACATTCGGCCGTCCCAACTACCCATGGAAGGACGACGCCTACACCGTACCCATCGAGGAAACCCTGGAAGTTTTGCAGGACTTCATCAAGGCCGGCAAGGTTCGCCATATCGGGGTGTCCAACGAAACACCCTGGGGCGTGGCGCAATACCTGAAGCTTGCCGAAACACGAAATCTGCCTCGCATCGCGTCCATTCAAAATCCCTACAACCTGCTCAACCGCGTCTACGAGAACGGCCTGTCGGAATTCAGCCATCTGGAAGGCGTGGGGCTGCTGGCGTACTCGCCATTGGGCATGGGCGTACTGGCAGGCAAATACCTGAACGGGGCTCGTCCAGATGGAGCCCGCATGACGCTGTTCACGCGCTTCGTCCGCTACTCTAGCCCTCAGGCCGAACGCGCCACCGCCGAGTACGTGCAGTTGGCACGCGAGCGGGGCTTGTCGCCCGCAGCCATGGCGCTGGCATTCGTGAACCAGCAGCCTTTCGTCACCAGCAACCTGATAGGCGCCACCCGGCTGGACCAGCTGAAAGAAAACATCGACAGCGTCGACCTGACCCTATCGGAAGACGTGCTGGATGCCATCCAGGCCATTCATCAGCGATACCCGAATCCGTCGCCTTGACGGCTGATGGGTGCAGCGTTACAGCAAAGTGTGGCATTCAGGCCGGCCTGAAGATGCTTGATCGCTGCACAGGCTGATCAGGCGGGCAGCATGACGCGATTGCGGCCAAACCGCTTGGCCTCATAAAGCAGGCTGTCCGCCCGATCCATGAGCGTATACAGCGTATCGGTCAGTCTGCCCGACGCGACGCCTATGCTCGCCGTTACCCTGTGCGTGTGCGGCAGGCCAGGAAACTGGTTTGTGGCGAGGCTCACGCGTATTCTTTCCGCGAGGTCGCGCGCGCCGAGAATATCGGTTGCCGGCAGCAAGATGGCGAACTCTTCGCCACCGATGCGGCCGGCGATATCGCCCGCCCGAATCGTACGCCGGATGATCCGCCCTACCTCGGCCAGCACCGCGTCTCCCACCGCATGGCTGTACGTATCGTTGATCAGTTTGAAGTCATCCAGATCCACCAGCAGCAGGCTGGCGGCGGCCCTGTCGGCGGTGCGCCGGTTCAGCGCAGGCTGCGCATGGCTTAAAAAGCCGCGCCGATTCAAGATGGTTGTCAACATATCGTGATCGCGATCACTCCGCAAATCCGCGATTTTCTTCTCCAGAACGCCTATCAGCAATAAAACCGACAACACGACGATAAAGAGCACGGAAACAAGATGCGTTGCAGCCCAACCTGCCACCTGGTCGACACCGGCCGCCTCGCTTCGTATCGACGCCACGGACAGGCGTATCGCATACAAGAACAGGCTGATCATGAAACTGGTGTAAACCCAATAGAGCGCCCGATTGGTGAACGTGCCTCGCCGAAGCACACCTATTTTGGACCATGCCAGCAGCAGCATCAGGCCGCAGCCAAGATTCAGGATGTGCATCCGCGTCGCGAGCTGAGGACTGACATAGCAGAAGTACAGCTGACCGACGACTATTAAGGAAAACACGGTGGCGTAGAGAACCGGCCTGAAGTTTCTTTCGCGCGCCCGGCACACAAATCCGTTCGCCAGCAGCCAGGCACTGAGCGAGTAAAAGAGGCTTGCCAGCACGCTGCTGATACCGAGGCCACGCGTAACAAACAAACCTTCAAGGGCTGCACCGCCTGCAAAGCACGCAAAGGCGGCGGCCTGGTACAGCACACAGCGTTGTCTGCCGTGCTTGCGCCATAGCCACATAAAGCATGAAGCAAACAGCAGGGCCAGCGTCGGCCCGAGCAGCATCAGGGCCTGCTCCGCACTAACAGGTTGGAATTTCATAGGGGCATCGATGGGAAGCTGCGCTGTGAAATCTCCACTATGCCGCCTTGGGCATCGTGGTGAATGGTCGCTATCTTGGTGGCGCCCAGGCCGTCCACCTCCTGCGGAGTCAGCGCAAAGCTGCGCGCCAGATGCCCTATTCCCACCGCCTGGAGCGGCTTGCGGCGATCCAGGCCTTTGAAGCGCCAGTGGTTGTATAGCGCCCAGGAAATCAGGATCGCGGCGTTGAGCGCGGCAAGGGCGGCGTAGGCGGACAGCGTAGCCAGTGTGGGCAAAAAGGGCAGCAGCAATGGTGATTGCGGTCCCCGCTCCGCGCCATGCACGATGGCCAGGATGCCGGTGCCGAACAGATAAAGAAACCCGGCCCACCCGATGATGGTCAGGATCGCGTCAAACAGAAGGCCGGCGCGGGAACGTGTGGTAGTGATGATCATGATGCGTCTGAAGACTTGATACCCCGGTCGGGACTGGTCCAGCGCGCGCGCCGGGCTCGTCTGCGGAGCATGACTTTGGGAAAACTGATTAGCGTCGTGAACAGGCTTACCATCCAATAGGCTAGCGGATACCAAACAACCCAGAACAGGGAACGCAGCAAACGGGATTCGTAGCGTGAATCGATCAAGAGGCTGACCGCGAATTGCAGCAGGCACACCATGGCCAGCATCATGCCGGTAAATGCGGGGGGCAGCAGATTGGCAATATGCAGATTGTTGGGCAAGGGAGTGAACTGATTGATTACCCAAAGCGCAATGGATATGGCGAACGCGAAGGCCCACAATGTTGACAAGCCGAACTCCACCATCAGCGGCCACAGGCGCCGGTGCCTCCATATCCAGATCGAACGCAGGTTCTTGAGGAAGACCTCGGCGCCTCCCTGGGCCCAGCGCAAGCGCTGTTTCCATAGCCCCCGCAGCGTCTCTGGCATCAGGATCCAGCACAGGGCGCGCGGCTCATAAAAAATCGACCAGTGATCAAGCTGAAGCTTCCAGCTGATATCGATGTCTTCAGTGATCATGTCCAGGCTCCAGTAGCCCACCCGGTCCAGCGCCGTTCGGCGAAATGCGGAGACTACGCCGGAGACGGTGAACACCTTGCCATATACTCGCTGGGTACGCTTGATCAACCCGATGATCGACGAAAACTCCCCCACCTGGACACGGCCTATCAGCGTCGACCTGGTGCGGATACGCGGGTTCCCCGTGACGGCTCCTACGCGGGGATGCGCCATCAAGGGTGCCACCATGAACACGGCCGCGTCCGGGTCGAGCACCGCGTCGCCATCGATGCAAACCAGATACTCGCTTCTGGCGACCAATGCGCCCATGCGCAGGGCCATGGCCTTGCCTTGATTGCGCCCCAGATGAATGACGCGCAACCTATCATGCCGAGCGGCAAGGCGATTGAGCATCTCGCCGGTGCCGTCCGATGAGCCGTCGTTGATGGCGATCACCTCGATATGCGGGTAGCGCTGGGCCAGCGCCGCCATCAAGGTCTCCTCGCCATGCTCGACTTCGTTATAACAAGGCACCAAAATCGATATCAGCGGCTGGCCGGGCAGTTCCGGTACCTGCTGAGCTTCGCCGCGGGACCAGTGGCGTTCCCAGTGCCACCAGAAATACAGGCCGCCGGAAATCCATAAACCCGACATCAGCAGAGGGTAGAAGAACACAAAGCCAAGCAAGGCCTCGCTGGTGAGCACGAACGTGAACCCGAGGGGCACGCCCAGCACCAGGCATAGTATGAATAAGGCAAACAGGCGATCAATCATGGAGCTGGATACCAGTTAACGGAAATGGCAGGGCGGATGTCCCGCAGCCTGGGTTGATCTGTGGCGTAGTCGTCGGGGTAGTAGCCGAAACTTCGGGCACCGCGCAGCTGCAGCCGCTTCATCCAGCCCGCCAGGATGCCAGTGTCGACGGGGGTGGCTTCAGGCCGCCCTGGGCCAATGCGCCAATCCCGGCTCTGGAGTTCAAAAACAGTGCGGTTCAAAGCATCCGGGCGGCTTTGGGCGACGGCGTCGACCAACTGGTCCAGCCAGGCGTGCTCCTGTCCCGAAGGAACGTTCTCCATCAGGGGCATGGCCATGGGCGCCGTCCAGTCATACGCTTCCAGGAAGTCATCGAGATTCTGGGCGAACCAGGTTTCGCTTTCGGGTTGCAGTATGGGAGCCGCGAAGATGTTGCGGGCAGTCTTCAGCTTGGGACCACGGATGGCGCGGACCCGGTCAGCCAGCTGGACCGTGAAGTCGACAAGGTAGCGGCTCTTGAAACGCGTCCAGCGCCGTAGCATGGCCGGGTCCGCTCGCAGCCGCTCGATGCTGTCAGGCAGACCGGCCTCGCGGTAGGCGGCAAGCGCGGCCGGGCTTGCGTCTTCGAAGTCGCTCAGAAGCGCATCGTCATGGAACAAGATGCCATCGAAAAAGGCATGGCGGGCAAGATCTTCATAGAGTTCACCGATGCGCGCACGGGCAAGGGGGTCGAATGGAGACAGACGCTGGTACTGGCCGGCATCCGGCATGGGTGACGCCTGGGGATCAGCCGGATCCCAGCGCGTGACGTGCGCTATGCCGGCATCGAGATCGAAGGAGAGCACCGGCATCCAGGCATAGACCTCGATATCGGCACGGTTGCGCAGTTGCCATGCCGCTCGATTGAAGAGGTCGGCGCGCATCGGCAGCAAGCGATTGGGAAAGTACAGCGACCTCACTGTACCGTCGCCCTGTGGGTCGGCGAAGGCCTGCAGGAATACGGTATTGACCCGCATGTCCTTGATACGTTGCACCAGCTCCCCCAGATTGCGCTCCATCTGAGCCGGATCGGCATCGTAGACATAGTCCAGATCCACGTGAGCGACTCGCATGAGGGGCCTTGCCTCCATGCCGGCGATGCTGTCCGCAAATGCACGAAGCTGCGGATCGTTGGCCAGCAGCATGCGCGGCGTGGACATGAGCCTGCCCACTTGAGCCGGGCCGTCTTCCAGCGTAAGCGCAAGCTCGTAGCCGTTGGCAGCCACAACCCGCAGCGCGCTTCCGCCTTCAGCGCCATACGGCCAGACCCAAACCCGCGGCGGCTTGCCTGTGGCCTTCAGTATTTTGCGGGTAATCCGGACCACGTCCCGGTCCAAGCGGCGCATGAACGCTGTGTCGGTCTCGTAGCTTCCGGTGCTGCCGTCATAAGTACGAATGGCAGCGGCCGGCTGAGTATTGCCTTGTGGATTGGCGCTGGCGCCATAATGCGATGCGTCGGTGTGCGCCGCGATCTCCACCAGGCCCGAGCGTGAAATCTCAGTGATCTGCGGCCAGGTCAGAAAACGGCTTCGCGCCGTCATGGCTCCGCCGAAATCCACCTTCTGATCTATGGGCGTGTCCATCCACACACCTACCGGCGCCAGCACGGCAGGCCAGTCGAATGCCTTCAGCACAGGCAACACACGCGTATAGAAACTGCGGTAGCCGTCGTCGAAACTGAGCAGCACGGCACGCGCTGGCAGCGGCTTGCCTCCCTGGCGCGCTTCGATGATCTGATCGACCGATACAGCCTGATAGCCGTTCTCGCGTAGCCAGGTAAGTTGTTCAACAAGCTTATCGGTACGAACGCTCAGGTAGGCCTGATCCGGGTCCTGGTCTTCCACATCGTGGTAGGCCAATGCGAGAAAGTGGTTTTCCGGCCAGGGCTGGTCGCGTTGCGCGACCGGCCGCTCGTTCGGGGCGACATAGACGGGGATGTCTTTGGCACATGCCGACATCAACACAAGGACGAGCATCAGCAGGCCGGCCAGAAGAATACGATTACAGTGACTGTGCATGATTGGGTCAGAAGCGATAATTAAGATCAAAGACGATGCGCAGCTCCCGCTCGCGCTCCCCGTCGTAAGGCCGGCTGATACCGGTCAGCATTACGCCCATATCCAGCACATCGTTGCTGCGATAGCGCTGGCCGTAGCCCAGTGCCAGCACGCCGCCGGAGCCATGGCCGCGCTGGCTGTACCCACCGGCTGCCACCGTGCCGACCTGTTCCCATATGGTTTCGTAATGCCTGTACAGCGTGTGCGTTGCGCGCAGCCCCGGCAGAATCATGAAATCGGAGCGCGGATTGAAGTAAGGCACATCGCTGCCCCCACTATTGCGCTGCGCGGCGATCTCCAATGTGCCGTCAAGCTTTAAATGCGGACTGGTGTAAAGGCGCTCTCTGCCTTGCACGCTCAGGCCGTGCCGATCGTTGCCGTCACTGAAATGGGAGAACGAAGCCGATAGTCTCCATTCGCGCTGCTCGTGAGGGCGCCAGCGTACGTACGCCTCGGCGCTATTGGATGAAATATCGCTGTGCAGGGCACGCAACGGCGTATTGCGGGACATTGCCTCGCCCGTGGCACCCAGTTGCCAGTGATCATCCACGTCATAATCGACTGTCAGCCTTAGACCGGGTTTTGCACCGTGCCCATAGTTGTGGGACGACACTTCGCCTTCGACGACAAGGTCTCGGCCGCGCCACTGCGCGCCCGCGCGCAGCCATCGGTAGTTCGCCTCGCCTTCATCGAAGTTCCCCCGGCCATAGCCCCCGCCCCCGAAAATCCGCCAGTTGTAATCGATCGGGGAGGAATAGACGACTGTGTCGATGCCAAGATCATGGCCGCCGTACACCGGGCTGTCGTTGGCCAGGCCCCGATAGCCGTTTACCTGGAGTTCGGGTTTGTTGTGGACCTCCCACTCTCTGCGCAGCCTGCGCACGTCCAGGCCCTCGGGATAGCGCTCATGCGTGTCGCGGCTCAATGCTTCGGCCTGACGCCATTCCTGAAGGTCCATGGCTGTAAATCCCTGCCCGTTCTCGACCACCACGCTACGCGGCGTAAGGGTTTCGGCCATTTTGAGCATGCGTTCGGAAGAACGAGGCAGCAGCCTTGCCCGATATACCGCCGCCAGGTCGGCGCGCAAGCCCGTATGGTTAGGGGCACCGCTAATCATCTCTTCCAGTTGCCGCTGCGCCGCCGGCGTGTCATCAGCCTGCAGCCGCGCGGCGGCTTCCAGGCGGCGGCTCTGCAGGTACAGATCGTTGGGCATGCGCATGGCCAGGCCCTTGTGATACAGCCAGGGGGCATAATGCGGCCCCGACTCGTGAAGCACGCCGCCCGCATCGCCGAACTGTTCATTTTCAGCATAGGCGTAGTACAGCCCGCTTTCAGTGTTGAACTTTTCCACCGTGCCGGCCCGCCCTGTATCCGGGCGTTGAGCCAGCCGGCGATAGAGCTGGGCCGCCTTGTCCGGATGGCGCTCATACAAGTAGGCGGACGCGACATCGCCCAGGGCATAGCCAGGCACAAGCACACCTTCGGCCGACAGCGCCTCGTACTCACGTATCACATCCTTCATGCGCACCCGTGAATGCAGCGCACTCAGCCGGTCGATACGCACCCGGGTGATATCCGGGCGCGTATCGGGTCCGCGCTTGCTCCAGTCTTCGATCAACGCCTCGTAACGAGCCAACGCCCGGTCGGCGATCACAAAGCGCTCGGACTCGGTGCGCGATGGCATCGCGGAGATCCGAACTTGTTCCGCTACGGCATCCGCCTCCAGCCCGCGCATATAGGCTTCGCTGAGCAGTCCCGGATGCTTGCGCGCTTGCTCCAGAGCGCTGGCGGCCAGGCGGGCGCGGCTCAAGGCAAAGACATATTCGCGCTGCACGCGCTTGCTGCCCGCTGCAATCTTCACCGCCTGGTCAGTATGAAATAAGGCTTCGTAGGGCTTTCCGTTATGCGTGTATACGTAGGCCAGCGCCAGCTTCAGGTCGGTATCCCGCGGGCGCTGCCTGATCTGGGCCAAACCGGTTTGCAAGGCGTCGTCGGCGCGGCCGGCATCCGACAATGTCATGATTTCGCCTGCCGCAAATTCCGCCACACGCGGATAGCGTGCAGCGCCTTTGCGAAACAACGCGATCGCCTGTGGCCAGAGCCGCTGGCCGCGATAGCCACGCGCGGCTGCCAACAGCACATCGGCAGGCACGATGCGACCCGCGGGTATAGCCTCGTAAACCGTCACCACTTCGTCCGGACGGCCCGCCCAGCCCGCAATGATGATGCGATCGTACACAGAACGGAAGCTGGCCCCGGGCTCATGCTTGCGCAGCATTTCCAGCGCCGGCCCATAGTCGCCTGCGCGCGCCCTGGTGATCAGACGGTCATATTCCGGCGGGAGTTCAGCCAGTGCAGGATGCGGCATGCTCCATAGCGAGGCTGCGCATATGCTTCCAATCATGCAGGCTTGCCATCCGGCCCGCAGGCGGCATGAATAATTCGAACGTTTTCTGAAGAAGAGCATTTATTTGAATCGCGGCTATAGGGCATCGGCTCATATCAATCTCCAATGATTGAAAGTGACTTTTCAGCACTTGAGCCGGATTGCGACAGACGCTGACCTGGAGCCATGCCGTCGCGCATCATTGGCGCGGTCGCGCCATCATCCCTTGGTCCGCCCATTTGAGGGATGGGCTCGGAAGGACACAAGCGACTTCGTTGTGAGGCGCTATTCTGGCGGAGTGAGACTGCCCGGACTTATGCTTTTCGGACCAAACGTTTGGAATATTCACTATCGCAAAGACTTATATGTCAACGATGGTAAATTGCCGCGCCGACAGTCCGGCGGCCGCTTATGCCGGCTGCCGAAACCGCCGGATAACGCTCAAGAAAGTGGAGGTGGGGAAAATGCAGGCGGCGCCTATTGCGCGTGCTTCCGGAATGCCGAGGGGGCCTTGCCCCAGAACTTACGGAACTCGGTCGAGAAATTCGTGGCTCTTGAATAGCCCACTTCTGCGGCGATGTACGAGATGTCCAGCGTGGTTTGCGACAGAAGCAACGCCGCCTTGCGCATTCGTTCGTGACGGACGAACTCAAACAGGCTTATTCCTGAACAGGCTTCGAAAACCACATTCAGACGCCGCTCGGATATCGACAACATGGCGGCAAGCTCCGATGTCTTGATCGGGCCGTCCTGACGTTCCATGATGATGCGAGATGCCGCGGCAAACAAGGTTTTGTACGAAGGCGGCACGTTCGGTTGCGCATCCATGTCGATGCGCGGAACACTGTTGCCGGCAACCGGCGTCGGCCGCTCCAATCCCAAGGCGAGATCCCGAGCGATCTCGAGGTGAATGCGCACGCGCTCCAATACCTCTTCGGGCTGGAACGGCTTGATGATGTAGTCCACGGCTCCCAAGCGTAGCCCTGTAAGGCGCTCTTCCAGGCCCTGGTGCGCGGACAGGAAGAGGATGGGAACGCGCGCGGTGATCGGATTGGCCTTGAGCATGCGCGCAACTACAAATCCGTCGGGATTGGGCATACGCACATCAAGCAATATCAAATCCGGCTTATTGCCCACCGCCCGGGTGTATCCCTGAGCGCCGCCCATGGCGACAGTAAGACGATAGTGTTTATTACCCAGCACCTCGATCAGGAGACGGAGCTGGTCGGGATTGTCATCGATCAAAAGGATATGTTGCGGATTACTATCTTGCATGGGGGGAGGCAAACCATCTGTATCAAATATAGGCTCTTCCGCATAGGGGGCGACCAGCGGCATCCATTAAGCTTGTTTCTGCGAAGAACAGGCTTAATGGAGTCAATACCGGTGCCTCTTGATTCTATCCCAGGAATAAAGGGTTTGGTGGCCCAGCGCGGGAACCGGCTCGGCACGTGGGCCTACCTAATTCCCTGCCAGCAAAGTCAGCACTTGCCGGGGAAGCTGGTTTGCTTGCGCCAGAACGGCTGCGCCAGCTTGTTGAAGGATCTGGCTACGCGCCAGGCTGGATACTTGCTGGCCGTAATCAGCATCCTCGATGCGGGAGCGGGCCTGCGCAAGATTAATGAGGTCGTTCCGATGTCCGGTAACAATGGACTCCAGCCGATTATGCGCCGATCCCAAATAACTGCGGTAGTCGTTAAGCTGCGCTATGGCGGCATCAATCTTGGCTAAAGGTTCGGCGGTTGCAGGCGTCTGTCTAACGATAGCGATATCGTTGGCGCGTGGGCCGCTCAATATGAACGGCCCACCATTGCGCGCAAAAGCCTTGCCGTGGAAATCATAGTAAAGCACCACCTTGCCGTCGGGTGTCATACCGCTCTTGGCGATGATGGTCGCCTCGGTAGCAGGCTGCGGCGTAGACACTCCGTTGTCCGGGTCGATGTAGGTACGCCCTTTATTGGAGGTAATGACAAGCGTCGCCGTCCCCTTGGCGTAGTCCAGCTGAAGCGATACGTCCTCCTCGATCATGTAATGATCGCCAAATTTGGCAATGAAATATCCTTGTACTTCAGTACCGCTAAGCGGGTCGATGACACGGTGAATCGTGACCTCTGCTGGAGTCGTTCCGTAATAAGCAGCGGCTTGTTCCAGGTTAAGGACAGTATCCCAGTGCGTAACGCCGTTCACCTGCAATTTATAGGCGCCAGCGCTTACGCCGGCTCCAGCGTGCGTTGTCTGTATGGGTGGGCTTAACTGCAAGGGGTTGCCGCCCTCGATTATGCGAAAAGGGAAAAGGCCATTCTCCAGGCCCAACGCAGCCAAGCCCAGGGAACGAAGGTTGAAAGGAAAGACATCGGCCTCGGTATCGTTCGGGCCCACCTGCATGGAAAGCGAACCCGTTTTGGCGAGCAATTCGATACCGTTAAAGTTCGTTTTCTGCGATATATCCTGAACTTGCGCCAGCCGCTGATCGATCTCTTGCTGAATCGCATGGCGGTCAGAAGCGCCAAGAACGCCATTCCCCGCTTGCACGACAAGCTCCCGGACTCGCTGCAGGGCCTCATTCAGTTCATGCACCCCCGCCTCAGCGGTCTGCACCATTCCTATGGCGTCCCCGGCATTGCGCAGAGCCTGATCACGGCCACGCACTTGGCTGGTCATGCGATTGACAATGGCCAGACCCGCTGCATCGTCTTTCGCCGAGTTGATGCGCAAGCCAGACGATAATCGTTCAATAGCTTCGGATAACGATTTTCCCGACCCGCGCAGGGCCTGCTGCGCGAGTAAGGCGTTTAGGTTGGTCTGGATCCTCATGGCGTAGCAAAGCCGCGGCCAAATGCCGCATCATCGGGAAATTGATCTTTGGGGAGTGGCTAGCGGGATAGCGTCCATTGACGCGGCTGGCTCTCTTGTTTACGGCTTCCAGCCCCAATTTCTTTACCACTATCCGGGCTTTAAATTGTAAATGTCCCCGCCCCGCCTTGATCAGAATACGTGTTGTCGGCCACGCCCAAATGCAACGTGGAGAGTCAGCGCTTCAGCGGCTTTTTCGGGAAAGTTTGTTATTGCATGAATTATTAATCTGCTTTACCATGCCTATACATATAAACGTATATACGTTTATATGTATAGGCATGGCTCGCTGAAAATAGAAACCCATTCAGTGATGGCGCCCTTATCAATCGATACTTACAGCCTGCAACTGGAAATTTATAGAACATGTATCGCGAGCAATTATCAATCTTACAAAGGAGGTTGATCACCAACAGGTCGATCACAGGAGACTTATGAAAATCATATCCACAGTATTTATGACGCTGCTCTTGACGTTTCAAGGAGGCGTCCATGCGCAAGAGGACTTCCCTTCCAAAGGGATAACGCTGGTAACACCGTTTGCGCCTGGCGGCGGTAGTGATCTGGTCACACGTGTCTTGGCTGATGGGCTTCAAAATGCCCTTGGTCAGTCAGTAGTTGTACAGAACGTGTCGGGGGCGGGTGGCGTCGTCGGCTCGCAATTCGTCGCTCGGGCCAAGCCCGATGGCTACACGCTGTTGCTGCACCACATCGGCATGGCGACAGCTCCCGCCTTGTTCAAGGATTTGCAGTTTTCACCGCTGGACAGTTTTGAGGATATCGGCCTTTTTGCCGATATGCCTATGATCATTGTCAGCGGGAAAGAGTTTCCACCCAAGAACATGGCGGAGCTAATCAGCTATGTGAAGGCAAAGAAGACGGATGTGACGTTTGCTTCATCGGGTGCGGGCAGCGCCACGCATCTATGTGCGCTCATGTTCGAATCCCTGGTCGGCGAAAAGGTCACCATGGTGCAGTACCGTGGCGCGGCTCCCGCTTTGATCGACGTGCAAGCGGGACGAGTCGATTTGCTTTGCGATGTAACGGGAGGGATCGTCCCCCACATTACATCGGGCAGTGTCAAATCGTTCGTGATAACGGGCTCCACGCGCCTGAAAAGCATCCCCGAATTACCGACCACCGACGAGCTGGGCCTTAAAGGTTTGGATATCAGTGCCTGGTATGGCCTTTATGCACCATCCGGCACACCGAAGCCGGTAGTTGAAAAGCTGTCACAGGCATTGCAAGCCGTCGTCAAGAACCCAGCCGTCCAAGAGCGCCTTGCAAAAATGGAAACCTTTGTCTTCGATGCACATTCAGCGACGCCCGAGGCGCACAGAAAAAAACTGACGGAGCAAATCAAGTTATGGACCGACGTCATTCGCAAAGCAGGAATTTCCGCCCAATGATCATACCCACCAGACCCTCCGCGGAAGCAAAGCGCGCCCGGCTTCGTTCCGTACTGCACGGCGACCGCTGCATCATGGCCGCTTCCACCTACGACCCCTTATCCGCCCGCGTTGCAGAAGACCTGGATTTCGAGGTCGGCGTGCTGGGCGGCTCGGCGGCGGCGCTGGCCGTTCTGGGCGTGCCCGACATAACCCTGATCACCCTTACCGAGCTCGCCGAACAAGTGCGCCGTATTTGCCGGGCCAGCGACATCCCCCTGCTCGTTGATGCGGATCACGGATACGGAAACTCGCTCAATGTAATACGAACCGTGCAAGAGCTCGCCGATATGGGCGCCTGCGGCGTCTCCATCGAGGACACGCTATTGCCGCGCCGATTCGGGTCTCCGGAAGGCGGCGAACTGATATCGGTGGACGAAGGTATCGGCAAACTAAGTGCCGCCGTCGCGACGGCGGCCGGTAGCGGCATCGCAGTCTTCGGCCGGACCAACGCCCTGTCGACCTCCAGCCTCGACGATGCCGTACAGCGGCTCAAGGCCTATGAAAAATCGGGAGTCGACGCGGCATTCGTACCCTATGTGAAGACACGGGCGCAACTGGACGCCATCGCCGCGGAAATAACGCTGCCCATTATCCTGGGAGGCCCGGCCAAGGAGCTTGTAGACACCAACTATCTGGCAAGCCGCCGCGTTCGGGTTTGCCTGATGGGACATCCAACCTTGGGCGCCACGGCGGAAGCGCTGTACTCGGTGGGAAAAGAGATGGCGGCGGGCAGAGAGTCCGGCGCGACGGTTGCCATGGCCTCGAAAGCGACGATGAACCGGCTTATCAGGGCCGACGAGTACGAACAGCAGAATCAACAGTTCCTGAATCCGGGACAGCACCTTGAAAGGACGAATCATGAAAATTGAACTCACAGATACCGATGTCGGAGCACTGATTACCGGGGTCGACATGAACCGCTTAAGCGACGATGAGTGGAAGGAAATATACAATGCCTGGCTGGACAGGCTGGTGCTGGTCATACGCGATCAGGAGTTCTCCATCGAACAATTTCTTGACCAAGGCCGTAGATTCGGAACATTGAAACCACACCGTGTACGTCGGACACGGCATCCGGATTACCCAGAACTCACGCAGATGGGGCTGGGCACCAAGACGGTGACGGGAAAGGTGGACGACGCGGTCTACAACCGGGGGCTCAACTGGCATACGGACGGCCCGTGGGACACCGAGGTTTGCAAGGCCACGCAGCTGTACGCTCTGGAAATACCATCCTCGGGCGGGGACACGCTGTTCGCCAATATGTATACGGCCTATGATGCTTTGTCCGCCGATCTAAAGCGCCGATTGGATGGCCTTTCGGTGGAGTATGTCTATGGCGGCAGAACCCGGCAGGGAATCGGTTTGCTTGAACCGGAGGATCGCGATCTTCCACCGGCTGTTTATCCGGTGGTTCGCAAGCACCCCGAGACCGGCCGCAATTCTTTATTCATCAATCCTGTTCATTTCCTGCGCTTTGTCGGGCTCCCGGATAAAGAGAACGACGAGCTTGCGAGCGAACTCTTTAATCAGTTGGCAGAACCGGGGGCAGAATACCGTCACAAGTGGAAAGCCAAGGACTATGTCATATGGGACAATCGGTGCTTGCTACATGCGGCGACCGGCGGCTATCCCATAAACGAAAAGCGCATCCACTGGCGCGCTACCGTAATGGAAAAATAAGCCATATGCCTATCCTCAATTGCTGGGCGATCCCGTTCGTTTCCAAAGCAATTGACAAGCTGTCCGCGGGGTTCCTGCGCCTCGGCACTCTCCGGCCTCTTGCCGCCAGGCGGATGTCGATGCACAATCAGCAGGCCCTCCGGACAGCGCCGCAAGTGTCTGGCCGAACCGCTCCACCCCGCTCACCCGTATAATCGGCATGAATTTTCTCAACATTTTCTAACTTAAGAGAGTCAGATCTCGTGGATGACTCAACAGTCCAGTTGGTCCGCACCAACGCACCGCTTTACCGCGATGTGGCCTCTGCACTTGAAGCCTGTATTCGAAAAGGCATATGGAAGCCGGGCGACCAAATCCCCCCGGAAAGCGAGCTCGAGGCACGTTTCGGCGCCAGCCGCGGAACATTGCGTGCCGCAGTGGCGGAGTTGGTCAAACAAGGCTTGCTAAAGCCCCAACCCGGCAAAGGCACCTTCGTCCTCGGGCCTTTATTCAATACTATGGAGGCGTATTTCCGCTATGAAGAAGTGGGACGCGATCCGCGCATCACACCCAAGGTTGAGGTATTGAAGAAGGCCCTTGTCAAAGCGGACGAACAAACTGCCTCTAGCCTGGAATTGGAGCCGCAAACCAAGGTCGGTCTTGTTCGGCGTTTGAGGTTTCAAAAGAACGAACCATTCCTAGTGCTGGATTCGTACTTTATCCCAAGCGTCTGGGAGAAAATCAAGAATGCCGACTTCAAAATCCACCCACTCTATGACGTGCTCAAGGAAAATTTTGGCGTCTATGTCGTATCTGCGGATGAATACTTACGCGCCGGCCTGGCATCGGAAGAGATATCGAAGCAGTTGAACATCGAGCCCGGCAGCGCTGTCATCGAAATCGAACGGGTGGCCTATACCTTCGAAAACCACCCGATCGAGTATCGGCGTGCGACGGGGCGAGCGGACAGGTTCCGCTATCACGTCAAGCTAGCTTAAGAGAGCGGCCTACGCCAGCGTTTCAGCCATTTCCGCCGTAATCCTGAGAAACGCATCCATGTCCTCAGGCGTATGGACGTGCAAGGGCGATACCCGCACCCCCCCTTTCAGCTTGAACGAATCCAGCATGCGCTTGGAGTAGATGCTGCTGGCGACCCGTTCGTAGACGATGACGCCGCGCCGCTCATATTCCAGAACCACCCGCGAGAAATCGAGGTCGCCGATGCCGATCATGATGATGAGGTCGCGTTTGCTCAGGTCGGGATGGTCAAGATAGACCGTTACCTTTGGAATTTCCCGCAAGCCCTTGACTGCGCCTTCACCATTCAGCAGCCGCGATAGCAATGCACGCTCGTGCAGTTCGATCTGGTTCATGCCGCTTTCGAACAAGGCCCGGCGATCTCGGCTGTCGGTGAATTTTCCGCCCAGCCAGCAAACATAAGACACGATTTCCGTGAGGGCAGCGAACTGCCATGGCACTCCGCTGCCCAAGCCCCATGCACCGGCGGGTTTTCCATTCAGCTTATGGTGCGGCAGCACTGCGGCCCGCTCCGACAGCCACGCCATTCCCGAACCGCGCGCGCCAAAAAACTTGTACGGTGCAATATTGATGCCGTCCACCGGCGTGCGCTGTAGATCAATCAGGCCGTGAGGCGCGTGTTGGACGGCATCCACCAGAATATAAAGCTCCGGCTTGATGGCCCGCGCTTTCTGAACGATTGCCTCCAGGTCCAATTTGGCGCCCGAAATATTGGAGGCATGGATGACGTTGAGCAGGCATGTGTCCTGATCGATCAAGCCGATGAGCTCTTCGACATCGATGCCGCCCGTATCAGGATTGCTTTGAGCGACGCGCAAAGCCTTACCCGTACGCTGGGCGTAAAGAGACATGGCATCGAAAGACGAAGGATGCTCCAGCGTGGTGGTCACCATGTTGGAGCCGGGCGCGTTCTCTGCAATAGTGCGCACCATGTCGAACATGACCGCCGAGGCCGTCTGGGCCGTATAGACGCTGCCGCCTTGTGCGTTAAGCAGACAGCGGAAGTCCGCCTCACCCGCCGCTTGAACCTCCTGAAGATAGCGTGCAACGGTATGGACACGCTCTATATTGTCAGGAATCGCATCCAGTTCAGCCATGCGTTCAAGCACCGACTTCAATCGGAAAGCGCCCCCCGCATTATCAAAATACAAGCGCCTCTGCCCCGTATGGTCATGATCCACCTGGTGGAACCGGCGCCTGACTTCAGCCATGATGTCTGCGGGAAGAAACTGGCCTTGAGGAAATGACATAGCGATGCTCTTGACATGGTTGGCGTTGCGAAACTACGGCGATTATGGAATCGATCCCGTTTTAAAGAAAGAGAGATTTTTGTATGGGAACACATGAAATAAAGCGATCTGTCCGGCGTTTATCTACGCGACGCCTTTATAAAATGGAAACTATTTTCCAGACTGAAACGTCAAGGAACTTTCGCCATGACTCATAGGTGTTATCCCGTAGAGCGCGCCAAAGCGATACGGCGCCATGCCTGCTCACAAGCATTGATTTAGCTTGCTTCGAGCGCATTAAAACCTTCTATATTATTGATTTCTAAGTGCTTTATCGGCGCGACCACGCGGTTCCGGGCTTCACGGGCAAAGACATTCCTTTGGGGAATATTCAAACTGGACATTAATTCCCTTTTTCATCCGTGAAACTTTTTGCATGATGCATCCTATGTCGAGATGAGGCGCAGCGGAAAACCTTGCAAATGATGCCTTCGACATGATCGGGCACGTACCCGCAGGCTTTGCCGCTGACATCAAGACAATACGCGGCGTGCTCAAGAAGATCGCGCAGCCGCATCAGCCGCTTGATCGACAACAATCACCCATCTTCGGAGAGACTCATGAAATTCAAACACGCATTGAAAGCCACGGCCATGGTGCTGGCCCTGGGCGCCAGCTGCGCCGCTTCCGCCAACGCTCTGGATGACGTCAAGAGCCGGAATACGCTGGTCTGCGGCACGCTCGGCACCTCGGAACCCTTCAGCTTCCAGGATCCCAAGACGCGCGAAGTCGTCGGTTACGAGGTCGACCTTTGCAAAGAGATAGCGAATCACCTGGGCGTCAAGCTCGAGGTCAAGATGATCTCTGTGGCGGCGCGTATTCCCGAACTGGTCGCTGGCCGCGTCGATGTCGTGGCGGCCAACCTGGGCTGGTCTCCGGATCGCGCCAAACAAATCGATTACAGCTATGCCGACTATGTCAGTCCGCAGAAAATCCTGATCCGCAGCGCCGACGCCGGCACGCTAAAGACACCCGCCGACCTGGCGGGCAAACGGGTCAGTGCCGTCAATGGCTCGTCTTCCGAGGCCGGTGCGAAGCGGCTTATTCCTGACGTCACGACCGTGACGTTCAAAGACCCGCCAACTTCCTACCTGGCTCTGGTGCAAAACAAGGTCTCCGGTTTTGTCGGCTCTGAACTGATGCTGCTGAAATTCAAGCAGGACTCGGATAAATCGGCCGTCAAGACGGAAATCATCGACAAGGCGCTGTTCACCGAGCCTTGGGGCATAGGCGTGCGCAAGGGTGAAAAAGAACTGTTGGCGGAAGTCAACAAGGCCATGGCTCAACTGGAAGCATCGGGGAAAGCGCAAACCATCTTCGACAAATGGTTCGGCAAGGACACGAAGTTCTACACCAAGCGCGAATTCAAGTTCGAGGAAATCAAGGGTTAGTCGGGAAAAAGGGGCGGTCGTTTCATGAACTACACACTCGATTTCGGTGCGTTGCTCAGCAACGGCTACCCCGCGCTGATTCTCGGGGGTCTGATGACGACCCTCAAGATGACTGCGCTTGCCTGGCTATTGGCGTTCGGACTGGGCAGCGTGCTTGCCATACTGCGCATGCTCAACCGCCGTCCCCTTAACTATGTCATTGCGCTGTATGTGGCATTCCATCGCAATGTGCCCATGCTGGTACACATCCTGCTTTGGTACTTCGGCGTCGCGGCGCTGCTGCCCGTGGCGCTGAACGACGCCGTCAATCAGTGGGGCGGCGAGTTTCTGTTTTCCATGATTGCCATTGGGCTGGTAACGGCCGCCTATGTCGCCGAAGACTTGCGCAGTGCGATTCGAGCCATTCCGGATGGCCAAATGGAGGCGTCACGCTCGTTGGGCCTGAGCTATCTGCGTTCTATGCGCAAAGTCATTCTTCCGCAGGCCTTCACCATTGCCATTCCGCCATTGACCAATCAGACACTGCTGCTTTTCAAGAACACCAGCCTGGCCATGGCGATCGGCCTGATCGAGCTTACCGGCGCGGGACGCGAGATCGAATCGGCAACCTTCAAGACCTTTGAAGTCTATACCGTCGTCACGGCGCTTTACCTGGCTGTGTCCCTCCTGTTGATGTTAGGAGGAGCCTGCATTTCCAAACATCGCCTTGCCGCGGCCAAACGTTGAGGAGAGAAGATATGCTGGACATTCTTTCCGACAACTGGCTGCTCCTGCTGGTGGGCCAGTACCCCAACGGCGCGATGGGCGGCCTGGTGGCGACCGTCGGTCTGGCGTTGATAAGCCTGGCACTGGCATTCCCATTCGGCATCCTGCTCGCGCTGGGCCGAATCAGCACCATTCGTATTTTCTACTGGCCCAGCACCGCCATCGTCTACATCGTCAGGGGCCTGCCGCTGCTGATGTTCATTTTCTGGGCGTACTTTTTTGTGCCCATCATCATCAATCGACCGGTGGGCGGCGCAACGACCATGATCGCGGCGCTGGTGATCTATGAAAGCGCCTACCTGGCCGAGATCATCCGCAGCGGCATCCAGGCCCTGCCCGCAGGCCAGCTCGAAGCCGGCCGATCGCTGGGCCTGAGCTATATCCAGACCATGCGGCGCGTCATTCTGCCGCAAGCCTTGTACAACACGCTGCCCAGCATGCTAAGCCAGTTCATTTCGACAGTGAAGGAAACCTCGTTGGGATTTGTAATCAGCGTCCATGAACTGACATTCGCCGCCGCGCAAGTCAACAACATACTGCTGACCAAGCCGTTCGAAGTATTCGGGCTGTTGGCGCTCACGTACTTCACGCTCAATTTGATCCTCAGCGGCTTGGTGAAACTGGTTGAAAACCGCATCCAGATCAAACGCACAATGATTGTTCAGGTGACCTAGATGATTCAATTCAAGAACGTAAGCAAGTGGTATGGCGACTACCTGGCCCTTGACGACATCAACGCGCAAGTCAGGCAAGGGGAAGTCATCGTTGTGTGCGGGCCCTCCGGCTCCGGCAAATCAACCCTGATCCGCACCGTGAACCGCCTCGAGCCCATTCAGAAAGGCGAGATCTACGTGGATGACACACCCGTCCACACCTGCCGTTCGATTGATGAACTGCGCAGCCACATCGGCTTTGTATTTCAGCAGTTCAACCTGTTTCCCCACATGAGCGTCCTGGACAACCTGATGATGGCGCCGGTCATGCTTGGACGAATGAACAAGAAGCAAGCGCAAGAGTCGGCGGCGACGCTGCTGGAACGGGTGGGCTTGTCTCACAAGGCCGACGCGTTTCCCGGGCAGCTTTCCGGCGGCCAGCAGCAACGTGTCGCGATCGCACGGGCCCTGGCCATGCGGCCCCGGATCATGCTCTTCGACGAGCCCACCAGTGCGCTCGACCCGGAAATGGTGAACGAAGTGCTGCTGGTGATGAAATCCCTGGCCAAAGAGGGCATGACCATGGTTTGCGTGACGCACGAAATGAACTTCGCCCGAGATGTCGCCGATGTCGTATGGTTCATGGACGCCGGCAAGATCGTCGAAACAGCGCAGCCCGAACAGTTCTTCACGCAGCCGGCCTCCGATCGGGCACGCAAATTCCTGTCCGACATCAGGCACTGATCATGACCCGACCGCCGTGCCGTAAGGGACCGCAAAATTGCAGCACTGCCGCGCCAGTTCCGCGATCTCCTGGTATAGCGCGCTGTTCATGTTCTTCAAGTACATCGAGCAGTACTGTGACTGGGGCGTGGGCTTGGTGGTCTGGGCGACGATCAGCTTTCTTTGCTGTACCAGGCTATAAAAGTAATCCACCGGCAGGCACGACACGCCGAAACCGGCAACCGTCAAACCCGCCATCGCCAGCAGGCTGTTGATCGTAAAAAGGTTCTGCTCCGCGCTGTGGGGCTTAAGCCATTCATCGTAAATACCGTTAAGCCCCGACTCCTGGTCCTGGCGAATCAGGAACATCTTTGAAATTTCCTCGGGCGTGTATATCTTGTCGCCTGAAATGAGTTCGGGGCTGCCCATCCAGGCGAATTTCAACACCCCCAGCGGCTCGGCCTCCAGCAAGGGGCCGCGCAGGTCGCCATGCAGGAAAGCCATGTCTAGGCGTGCCTCAAGCAGGTTCTTATGCAGTTCCGCCGCCATGCCGATGATGGGCGTCACCGTCAGTTGCGGGAAGAATATCTTCAACTCGCGCATCAGGTCGGGCAGCCAGGTCATGGCGGTGATCTCGGTGATTCCCAGCCGAAGCGTCCCCGAGAATGTGTGATGGCCCTTGAGCCTGATCAGCATCACATCGCGCAGCGACAGCAGGCTGTCCGCCATCTCGAAGATTTCACGGCCCTTCTGGGTGATCACCGCCTTCTTCGAGGAGCGGTCAAACACCTGGATATCGAAGTCGGCTTCCAGTTCTTTGATCCGCTTCGTAATCGCCGACTGCGTCGTATTGAGCTTGTCGGCGGCCTTGGCGAACCCGCCCAGCTCCACCACCCAATAGAGCGCCTCGATCTGTTTGAACGTCAACATGGCATCACCTTGCGCTATTGATCCCTATTAAGTTTTCGGCCACCGTACTCAACCCGACACTTTAGGCTATTTGCGCAAAATTTCCATTTTTATCAGATTCCGCTCCTACACGGCCAGGCGGATCGCCGGCCACGGCATGAAACCGATACCTTCACTTATGCTTTTTTTCTCCAGGCAGCTGGCGCTTCCTGCCGCGGAGTTGCGGTAGAAGCGCCATCCACCGTCGATGAAGGTTTTTTAGGCAAGGCATGGCTGGGATGTCCTGGCTCGAATGCGTCGCGGACAACGATAGGCTCGTTCAGCCAATGCGGGACCACATGCGGCTGCCCCATGAGATAGCCTTGAAGACCATGAGTTCCGGCTTCGACGGCATCCGATCGGTCTCGTTCCGATTCGATTTCCTCTGTAATGACGCAGGGGCTTAAATTGGCGCAGAGCTGGGTGAGATTACGCAAGATGCTTTGTGAGGAAGTTGCTCTATCGCTCATGACCGGGCGTAGATAAGCCATATCGATTTTGACAAAATCGGGACGAGAACGAACAACGAAATCCAGGGTGCTATAGCCAGACCCGATACCATCTATGGCTATCTTGCAGCCGAAAGATCTAAGCGCGCGAAGAATGGTTACTGCTTCCTCGTCCTGAGTAATAGCGCTGGTTTCAGTGATCTCGATGATCAATCGAGAGGCAGCTTCCGGTTGTGCTTGCAGCTCGCAAAATATCAAACGCCACCAGCAGTCGAACTTCAATGATTGCGCTGAAACCTTGCAACCAAGACGTATCCCGGGGTGCTCGGTCAACAAGGCGAAAATGGTCCAAAAGATGCTGCGGTCTATCCTGGCCATCAACTTCAAGCGCTCGAGGGCGGCAATATAGACCGTACAAGCGCTAAATCCCGAGGATGATTCGTCCGTCTGCTGGCGCAGCAGGCATTTCCAGTAAATAGTCGATTTTTTGCTTTCGGCCGATACGACGGGCTGGAAAGCAAGGACAAGCGTCCTGGAGGCCATCATAGAGAACAGACTTATCGCACGCATCATGTCCATTCTATAATATGCTTCCCACTGCCCATTTGACCCGGACGACGATTGTGCCCAGGCTTTGCTATTTAAATGAGTGGCTTCGCTAGTCCCTTTTAGGTATAGGGCTTTGGTTCTCCCGTCTATAAAAGTTGTTTCAACTCTTAGAAACGCCTGCTCTTCTGCCTGTGTGACCGGCGCAAAAGATAATAGGGCATTTATGCGTTCACAGAACGCATCTTTTTTGTACAAATAGGCATCGCTGCATTCCGCCAGATCAATAAAGACGTATTCTTCATTAAATAGAATTGCGGTCTTCGGTATACCTATGGTTGCCAGTTGTATTGTTATAAAGGCTGTGGCATGAAGATAGAAGTCGCTGCCATATGCGGCCATAAGCTCGTTCGAGTTCACGATGCGCACTAGAACGAGCTGGCACGAAGACGCCGCAGATGCGCTACCGTTGTCGATAGCGATCGTGCTGTAGGACATACTCTTGCCTCCTAGATCGTAAAGATATTTGCCGTTGAACTTCCAGCCATCTTTTCCTATGAGCGACCGGCTCCGTCAAGCAGACGTCTTCACTTAGTCATGTAGAAAAATATCGCCAAGCTTTTCAAGTTGATCCAAGGCTTGTCCACAACCGAGCACTACGCAATTCATGGCTTTCTCGGCCACCACGACGGGTAGGCCTGTTTCCTCCTGAAGCAGGCGATCAAGGTCGCGAAGCAGCGCACCGCCACCGGTAAGAACGATTCCCTTGTCGGTGATATCGGCACCAAGTTCCGGTGGGGTTTGCTCCAGGGCCATCTTGACTGCCGAGACGATCTGGTTCAGTGGATCGGTAAGCGACTCCAGGATTTCGTTGGACGACACCGTAAAGCTACGCGGCACGCCTTCGGCAAGGTTACGGCCATTGACTTCAATTTCACGAATTTCGGAACCCGGGAAGGCCGACCCTATTTCTTTCTTGATTAGTTCAGCAGTAGGCTCGCCGATGAGCATGCCGTAGTTCCGCCGGATGTACTTAACAATGGCTTCTTCGAACTTATCGCCGCCCACGCGAACCGAGCCCTTGTAGACCATTCCACCCAGCGATATCACGGCCACCTCGGTGGTGCCTCCGCCTATGTCCACCACCATCGAACCACTGGCATCGGAGACCGACAGGCCCGCGCCGATAGCTGCGGCCATGGGTTCTTCGATCAGGTAAACATGCGAAGCACCCGCTCCCAGTGCGGACTCCCTAATAGCTCTGCGTTCGACCTGCGTGGATCCGTTTGGCACACACACGATAATGCGTGGGCTCGGCGCCAGTAAATTTCGCGGATGCACTTTCTGGATAAATTGCTTGAGCATCTGCTCAGTCACTGTGAAATCTGCGATGACCCCGTCTTTCATGGGGCGGATTGCCTCAATATTTCCAGGCACCCGCCCCAACATCTGTTTGGCTTCACTACCAACCGCTTGAATTACTTTTCTGCCATTGCCGGCCCCTCCTTCATGGCGAATGGCAACCACTGACGGCTCGTCGAGCACAATGCCTTTCCCTCGAACGTAGATCAATGTATTGGCCGTTCCGAGGTCAATAGCCATATCGGTGGAAAAATAACGACGCATAAAACCCATCATCGGCGGCGCCTCTTCAGTGTGCAGCAGCGGAAAGGTGCAGGACGCCGGGATAGAACGTTGTGAGGGTGAGCATGTCCGAGATGAACGCCACCTCCATCAGAATCAAGACGAGAGGTATGATGTAGTTTGATATGGCAGAGACTGAGAGAATCACACGCAGCAATACACGCTTTCCCAGCCACATTGGAAACTCGTCTCCCATCTCGACGCGAGCCATAAGATAATCCGAGCGTGAATGAGACTCCTTTCCCGAGGTCAGCCGTGCGTAGTCGTGATGATAGTCCTCAAGATGGATGCTGGCGTTTGAAGACATGTATCTTGTAAGGCGGCGGCTAACCTCCTTCAGGGCGTCGCCTTCCTGATTGAGCCGGTCGGCTCGAATTTCATATCCAGCCTTACCTGCTATGACAGTGAAGACGAGTACTCCAACCGCCAACAGGACTTGAACCATGGCCATCACGGAAGCACTGAAGCCCAATTGGATTGGCGAGTTCTGTAGCAGTGGAATGATCATCAATCCCACTGCGAACATCATCGATGTGAAAAGCCTGAAGCGGTAGGAACGGCGTAATCGTACGGAGGCGTTGTAGCGGCATTTCTGTGAAATGCGCATCCTCATCAAGAGCTTTTCGGCCTCTGTTCTTGGCCGAGCTGGCTCTGCTTGCTTGGATGGTGCGTCCGCTGCTAAGAATGAAGGGTCTTGAATATCTTTCATAGGCTTTTGTTTAAATAGTTTCCGGATGGATAAGCGCTTGGGCGCTATGGGCCGCTCGAAAAATTCGGCCAAACCCGTAGCGGACGACTGCAAGAGTCGTTCAGAAGCACCAGAGCGAGCGAGGCGGGAAGGAAGCATCGTTGCGCACGCTAAAAGTGTGTCGGGCGGGTGGCCCAGCCTCAACACACTTTGCAGGTTAGATCAGGCGTTTAGAACCGCACTTTCACATAAAGCGAGCCCGCATTATCGGAGTTACCCGAGCCGAACTCGCCGTTATAGCTAAGCCCCATGGCGAAGTACTCATCCAGGGCGACTTCGCCGCCAAGGCCTACGAGGAGGCTGTTCTTTGCAATCGGCGCACCAACTACCGAGAATGAACTGCCCGCCCCTTCTATGAAGCGCATCGTTCGGGTCGGCGAGCGATCCTCTCCCGCATGACGCCAACCGAGGTTGGTGCGCACCGTGAACGCCCTGGTTCCACCCGGAAAGACCAGCGCCGAACGCAGGCCCAAGGTGTAGCTCGAGAGCTTGGCCGAGGTCGCGCTTGAGCTAAGCGCAGCATCGCCGCCAGACTCGCTGAAGCTGCCCATGTGTTGGTCGAACCAGCTGATATTGACATAGGGCTCGACGTTGTGGGTTTCGCCCCAGGGTATGACATAGCCGAGATCTCCAAACAGCTGCCAGGTCGAGCCGTGGTAGTCGGCGCTTAGCTTCTGGCCGCCACCAAGGCTGACGTGGCGGTTGGTGTCCAGGGTGTGCCGGGTATACCCTCCGCCCAGCATCAAGTTCAATTTTCCAGCGCCAACGCGCCAGCTGTTGCCCCCGTACAAGGCGAAGGTGTAGTTATTGATATTGCCTTTGGAGCTACGCGCGTTGACACTGAAGTCACCCGAGCTTATTCCGGCCGCGGCACCCAGGCGCCAGCCACCTGCAAGACCCTTGTCTACGCCCACCAACAGCCGCGTGGGTGAATAGCGCGCCGATGCGGCGTTGTCGTTACCGCCCATGTCGATGCTGGCTGCGTTGAAACGCACCCAAAGCGGGTAATCATTGTATTTGGGCTGTGCACCTGTAGGCGTGTCGCCGACAGCCGCTATTGGCTTGCCCGGTTGCAGCTCGGCCCCCAGGTTGGCGCGCATATGGGACTGCAAAGCGGCATTCGTGGAAAGCATGTCCGAGAAGAGCAGGGATCTGGCGCTCGCATGCACCTCGCCCGAGAGCTGGTCAAAGGCTTGCGCAGGATCCGGGGAGAAGAAGGCCTCGTCGACAGTTGCGTTCGCGCCCGCCACAGAGGCCGCGCCGAAGCCTGTGGTACGCTGATTCTGGGTGAAGCCCATGGTGCTCAAGGCTTGATGGTTGACCCCCATCCGCACCGCCACTGCGTTATCCGAGTAGAGCGTGTTCATCGAAATAAGGGGATATGCGGTTCCCGCCCAGTCGGAGCTTGTGAATTGGCCATCGACTCCACCGGCTGCCGTCAAGACCGTATAGTCGTGGTTCAAACGGAAGCGGCCCTGGCCGTTCTCTTCCGAAACAACGAGCTTCGTGTTGGCGATATTGGCTGCACCGGTCACCTCGACCAGATCCGATTGGCCGGCTTTGTTGATCTCGACCTGATAGACCGTACCGGCTTGCCAGTCAATGCTGGCGGTGCTGATTGCTCCAACGGAGTTTCCAGGCTTGATAATGCCGCCATTCTTGCTGATCAGTTTTCCATCGATTTGCCAGTTTCCGCCCAGTGTTGCATCGTTGACCGTTACATCTTGGGCAGCGTGGATGCGTTGTTCGATCAACCCGCCGCTGGTGACTGCTTTGCCATCGATCGAAAGATTGCCGATCGAACTGCCGCCTTCGAAGTTGATTTTTTGCTTCCCGCCTTCCGTCGTCACTTCGCGTACGCCAGTCATCTTGCCGTCATAAGTGGCTAACGCACCAAGCTTTACATAGGTGCCGCCGCTGCCCGAAAGGGTCACACCAAGGTCATCGACGATATTGCCGGCCGTCACGGAGCCATCTTGCAGGTCAAGGTTGACCTTGCTGTTCCCACTGTCGCCGCTACGGTTGACTTGCAGCAATGTGCCGTTGTTTTCGACCAGCTTGGCGCCGTCGCCAACGACGATGTTTTGAGTCTGATGGCCTCGATCCAGGTTCGATACAAAGCTGGCGCCCGTTGTGCTTATCGTACTGTGGGTCAGATATACATTGGCGCTGTTCTCCAGCTTGATGCCGGCCGATTGCTTGCCAGTGGCGGTCAAGTCGCTTCCGCTGATATGAAGCTCGGAAACTTCACGATTGCGCCGGGATTTTTCAGACGTCACAACAGCCACGGCGGATCCCTTGCCCTCTACATTCACCGTGCTGTTGTTCAGAATAACCTTGCCGCCATCCTGAGACACCACAGCATGGCTGCCCCGGCCAGTTGCGCTGACAGTGGAATCCTCTACCGAGACTTCACTACGTTTTCCGTTTGCCTTGACAGCCACGGCGTTGTTGCCGGTTGCCGACACAGTGGAATCGTTCACTTCAACCTGCGAGGACGAAACATGCCTGTTTCTACCATGCTTGCCGCTCCTGTCCTCCTGTTGGGCGAGCACCGCTATGGAGCTCGACCCGGAAGAGCTGATCTGCGCTCTTTCGATCTGTATGTCTCCACCTGCGGCCAGGGCGCCCACGCTTTTATCACCAAGGGCTGCAACCTCGCCACCTATCAGAATGACTTCGGCGCCACGGGTTGCGGCTACACCCACCGCGGGTTTAGAGGCGGAATGCGATCTATGTGTTTTTTCGCCGCTGCCGGCGACGATCTCGCTGCCGATACTGATAACGGAAGTGCCTTTGCCATCCGCCTGCACACCCACGCTCTTGGCATTCAGACGAGAGCCCAGCAGATAGGCCCGGCCAGCGTCCTGCACATCGACAGCGACCCCGCTCCTGCCATTGGCGGTCAAATCAGCGTCAATCACCGCCGCAACGCTACCACGATCCTCAACCGATAAGGCAACGCCATTCGAACCGGTAGCGGCAATGGAACCGCCTATGACACCGACGCGAGCGCCCTTGTTGACGGCAATGCCCTTATCTCTTCCCTGAACCTCGCTGTTGATCAAAAGAGCGCGTGCGCCTTTGCTCACTTGCACGCCGGTGGAATCATCCCCGGTGGCTTCGATGGTTGTGCCAACAACGGACAGCGAGGAATCATTGCCGCTGACGGACGCACCCGTTGCTCGATCCCCATAGGCTTGAACGTCACTGCCAATGAGTTGCGCTTTTCCTTTGCTCCGAACTTCAACCCCAAGTCCCTTTGCCATGACCGTCGAATTGGCAATCAGAGCTTGGGCGCCGTCTTCGACAAGGATCGCCCGGCCATTGCGGCCACTGCTTTTCAAGCTGGAGCCCAAGACGATGGCTTGACTGCCCCTTCCATCGACGTTCAGCGCCACTCCATTGTTCCCGCTCGCTGATACCTTGCTGCCCACCAGGAACGCCTTGCCGCCGTCTTCCACATCCAGCCCGATAGCGTTATTGCCTTTGGTAGAAACGTCGACGGACTTGCCGATCACCACTGAGCGCTTGCTGGATACGCTTACTCCATTTGCAGAATGCCCACGTGTTTGCACACTGGACTTGTCAATGGTGGCAAGCCCTCCTTTGCTCACGCTGACCCCATCGGCGCCATCGCCACGAGTGGATATGCGAGTCCTGTCGACAATGGCAGTGGAACCATGGCCGGACACCTTTATGCCGTCGGAGTATCGGCCATCGCTCGTGATTTCCGCCCTGCGTAGAGTAACCTCCCCGCCATCGAGCGCCTGGACGACATCGCTTCGCGAGCCCCGGGTGCGCAGCTCGGTGCCATCGACATGAATTTTTCCGCCCTGCTTATTGGCCTGCAAAGCCGGCGAGTTGGCATTATTGGTCGTAATTTTACCGTTCTCGAGCGTCACAATACTGTCGCGGCGATGATGTCCGCGATCACGGTCCCCAGTGGCGCTGACAGCAGGGCCTTGCCCGTATTTGTGGCCGCTGGCCTCGATATCGGCGCCCTTCAGCTTGATCTTGCCCCCGCTGTTCGCGTTGACGAGGTTGCCCGCCTGGCCTTGTATGCTGGTCTTGAATCCGCTGATTTCACCGCCACGCTTGGCCTCGAGGTACTTATAGGAAGTACCGTGCTTGAGCTTGACATCGTCCTTACCGCTGGCCACCACGACTTTGTTCGGGCCCGGGCCTGCGGCATATGCTGGGGAAAACACGACTAGCAATGCCGCTGTGAGCGCCGAGAGGGCGATTGCGGGTCTGGATATATTGAGGCCTGACATCAAGAACTCCCCTGTGCTTACGCACGTTTTGGTTTTTTAATCAACGATTGTGTTTAAAATGGCAACAGCGTAGGTTAAATACTTAAATTTATTCTTTTAAATCAATATATTGTTTCAACAATCTTGATTCATCCTGTTGCAGTCCATTTAAATTATATACACAAGTGTGTTAAAACGGGAGGATGTTGCACGTCAACCACGGGACAGTGGGGAACAGAATGACAAGGCTATTCAAACTGCTTGCGAAACGAACTCTTCAATGCAAGAGGCGGCAAAGAATCACGAGACGAAGAAAGATTGGATGCTTACACCATACGCATTTGCCAGCTTAACGGCGCGTTCCAATGGCATGGAAGTCGTTTATCTTGCGCACAGCCCGCAGCACATAGCTCAATATGCCGATGAACTTCGAGCTTTCGGTTTTAATGTGCTGATTTGCTCCAGCATAGCTGCCGTGCGTTCCTGCTTGGCTGCAAGCGCAGCACCATTGATTGTTTTACAGGCAACCCCGGCCACCGTTCATCTCGCCGTTGCTCAACTTCGTGTGGCCTTTTGCCGCGCCAGCATAGTAGTCATCACAGATTTCCCAGACCGACTGTCAAGAGCGGGCGCGCTGTTGTCCGGTGCGGATGCATGTGTGGATGCTGCACCTGATTCCCTTGAGTTGATCGCTGCGCTTTTGGCCTCGCTGCGTCGCCTGAGGGTTGAAGGAAAACACCGAAAAGTGGAGAATATTTTTCACAAAGAGGCTGATGTCGATCCTGGTGAAAGAGCGACGGCATATAAAGCCGTATGTGAGACCAACCCCCAAGGCGAATGGAGTTTGGAGAATGACGGCTGGATCCTAGAGGCTCCGAATGGGGCCAGGATGGAACTGAACCACTCAGAGCGGAACATAATGCTTCGGTTTTTCAGCCATCCGAAAGAACCTCTGACCCGTGCAAGCCAGGATGCTTTATACAACCCGGAAGGTGGTAGAGTTACCCGTAGCCTCGATGTCGCTATCAGCAGGCTGAGAAAAAAGGCTGCTGCGCATGCAATCCGGCTGCCCATACGTAGTATTAGAGGGGAAGGCTATGTTTTCGCTGCCGGCGAGCTGCTGAACAACAATGATGACGCCCAAGCTTGAAGAGTCGGTTTCTGCTCGATCCAATTACCTGAACAAACAAGCGAATGCATGAATGTTGCACCGCCTATGCAGATACTCTTTGGCATCCTATCGATTCATTTTTCCGGGTGCTTTACCGAAAGCTGGTCCGCCAGGATTTCGATCTTGGTATTCAGCAAGTTCATCGACTCGACGCATAGCGAGATTAAGTCATCAGCATGCATATGGCTGATCAATGTATCCCCATTGCTCCCCTCCTCGGTCAAACCATGGTTACGCACCACATTCAGGAGCGACGCCACACCACAAGCTATGGTTCGTGACGATTCGAGTGCGGACAATAATGGTATTGCATCGATCTCGTGCCGTTCTGCCGCTTCGTATATCGTCCTGTCAAATCGCAGGGTATAAAAATAAGGTAAGTGCTTCTGACGTTCCATTTTTTATCAAGAGGTGATGAGCTTCGTGACATTTTTGTATGATGAATTCATTGCCAGCTGCAATGCGACCTCAGCTGCCACACGGTTTGCATACCCCACCCATGAAACTGGATAGAGAAGGATGAGGATAGGCGTTGCTATCGTCGGGATATGATATTAACCGCAAAAAAGTAAAAAACAAACACAGTTGTGTTTATTTTTTACTTTGTCTTCTGCTCTTCATCATCAGTCGCGTCTAAGAATCGGCAGGATTTTCGGTTCAGGCGCCAGGGCTTCTTCAATGGGCTCCATCGGTCGGCAACGATGGGCTCGATAGGAAATAATAGGCAACGCTGGCTTTACCGCCGCCACGTCTCTTTTGTGGTTTAGACGTATCGCAGTTAACCGTTCTTGCCATTTATGGCGAAGCCGTCTCCCATGCGAAAATAAACAACCAATCGATGTGGCTGAAGCTTTCTGGATTTCAGTTAGTCGACATGGTCGCACCGGCATGCGCCGCTACTATGCAAGGCGTGAACGAATAAATGTTTCGACTATGGAGTTGAGGATGCGTTTCTCGCCAGGGGAAAGCGCCAGGAAGTCGTCGAAGCTCACGCCATGAAAAGGCCAAGCGGTTTGAGCATCGTGCTTTTTTGCCCCCGCATCTTTGCTTAGGCTTTCTTTGCCAGGCTCCCTCGCTGACTCCTTTCCCTGCCTGAGCCACTCTGGCGTTACTTTCAATGCGTGAGCCAGCTTGATGAGAGCTACGCTCGTGGGTTCCGTACGCTGTCCGCTTTCATAATTACCTATAGCACTTTGCGTTAATCCACTGGCTAATGCAAGTTCTTTTTGCGTCCAGCCATAGCGCATTCTGACTTCACGCACTCGTTGGCCAAATGTTGTCATTCTTCTTATGATTTCCTATCCATGATGTTAAGCATCGGAAAAATGCTATGCGTTGCCACCAATGAATTAAGCAGATATTCTGAGTACATGCTGTTACACTTATACTGTCGGGTCGATTAGCCGTTGCGGCTGAAAGCTTATCCTATATGCTTCATCACGGACTACAAATATGTAAATTTGTGTTACAATCATTCGGGTGATAAAGCTTAAGCAAACCCTTCTTGACGGATTCAAGTCCATTTGTTTAGAGGCCGTTACTTCAATAGAAACATGAATTCACGGACCGGTAATGTGCAAGAGGCGCGAGCCAAGGCTTGGCATTGCTAATGACAAAGCCAAACCCACCGGAGAATTTTATACATAAAAATTAACCGCAGCTTTTATGATAAAGGAATATCGTGCTTCTAAATTGCCGAATTCTCCGAAGAAATGCGGCTTACTACTTGCCATGGAAAGCCGCTGACACCTAGAAGAGGAAAACGCGGCGAGTTTATTTAGCCTCCATGATGAATCTGGGAACACCATCAAGCATGGCGGTAAAGCGAAAATGCGACGCCGCATGCTGTTTTTTGAGCGCCAACATTTAAACACACATGTGTTTAAATGTTGGCGCTCAAAACGCACTGAATTCGCTTTTGAGGCAATGGTTGCTCACGCATAACATTCGTCGACAGAGCCATAGGCGCTGAGGTTCGCAGTTGCAACCGGCGCGTCGGCTCCACACCAATACTTTAGGAATGTTGGGAATTACCGCATGCGGGTCTTGGCCCAGTGCGGTTGGAATGGTGTAATTAACCGAGTTTGATGAATGCCCTGATCCCCCGATTATGGGGAAGAGCCGGAAGAGCCAGAGAGAGGCTTGATGCAAGTTTTGGTCGGGGCGACATGATTCGAACATGCGACTCCTGCGTCCCGAACGCAGTACTCTACCAGGCTGAGCTACGCCCCGATTACTCGTGAAGCTTGCCGCCGGACTTCAAACAACAAAAAACCGGCAACAACGGGATTGACTACCTACTACCTATCGCGTTCTACCGCGAAAGAACAAAATTCTAACAAAGAATCGCGATGAACGGAAACGGGGAAGCCGGCCAGGGCTTCCCGGGCCAGTCCGGCCTCGGCGGTGGCCGCCTGGCGGGTGTAGTCCAGCGCCTTGGTGTCCTGTATGGCGCGCGCCACGGCGGCGAAGTCGGCGTCGCCGGTGCGTATGGCGTCCTGGATCAGTTTTTTCTGTTCGGCGCTGCCCACTTCCATTACACGGATGAGCGGCATGGTCGGCTTGCCTTCGCGCAAGTCGTCACCTACGTTCTTGCCCAGCGCGTCGGCGTCGCCGCTGTAGTCCAGGACATCGTCGATCAACTGGAAGGCCGTGCCGATATGCCGGCCGTAGGCGGCGGCGGCCGCTTCCTGTTCCGGCGTGGCGCCGCCTACGATGGCGCCCACCTGGGCAGCCGCCTCGAACAGCTTGGCGGTCTTGTAGCGCACCACCTGCAGATAGCGGTCCAGCGAAACGTCGGGATCGTGGACGTTGAGCAGTTGCAGCACTTCGCCTTCGGCAATGACCGTGGTGGCGGCCGACAGGACTGACATGGCGGGCATGGAGTCCGATTCGACCATCATCTCGAACGAGCGCGAATACAGATAATCCCCCACGAGCACGCTGGCCGCATTGCCGAACACGGCATTGGCCGTGCTGCGGCCGCGCCGCAGGTCGGACTCATCGACGACGTCGTCGTGCAGCAAGGTGGCGGTGTGTATGAACTCGACCACGGCGGCCAGAAGATGATGCTTGCTTCCCGAGTAGCCCAGGGCATTGGCCACCATCAGCACCATGGCGGGCCGCATCCGCTTTCCGCCCGCCCCCACTATGTAGTCGCCTATGGTACGGATCAGGACGACGTCTGAATCGAGGCGCGCGCGTATTACCGCATCGACTGCCTTCATATCGTCTTCAATGGGGGCAATTAACTCGGGGAGATTCAAAGCGTGGTCCGGGTTCAAAGTTAGTATCGACACGATCTTTCGGATCAAGGCTAGGATTATACGTGACCCTCCGGCGGCCGGCCTTCGGTAAATTGGCGATAATGTGGGTTTTTCCCGCGATTTGTTCCTGGAGATTTTTGTGACTGCCAACGACTTGAGTACGCTGATTGGCCGCGCCGAACGTGTTCTGGCGCAGTTGGAAGCGTGGCTGCCCCCCGCCCCACCCGACATCGACTGGACGGCGCACGCCTTCCGCTGGCGCAAACGGGGCGCGCGGGGATGGCTGGATGCGGTCCAGAACGTTTCCAGCATCGATATGCGGGATCTTCAGCACATAGAGCGGCAGAAGTCCATCATCGACCGCAACACGCAGCACTTCCTGCACAAGAAGCCGGCCAACAACGTATTGATGACGGGCGCGCGCGGAACCGGGAAGAGCTCCCTGGTCAAGGCCATGCTGGCCGCTTATGGGGACCAGGGCCTGCGCCTTATCGAGGTCGACAAGGCCGACATGGGCGATCTGGGCGACATCGTCGATCTGGTCAGCGGGCGGCCCGAACGCTTCATCATTTTCTGCGACGATCTGTCCTTCGAGGAAGGCGAACCCGGCTACAAGGCCTTGAAGTCGGTGCTGGATGGCTCGGTCAGCGCTTCCGGCGACAATGTCCTCATCTACGCCACGTCGAACCGCCGGCATCTGATGCCGGAATACATGAGCGAAAATCTAAGTGCCAAGCACCAATCCGACGGCGAGATCCATCCCGGCGAGACCGTGGAGGAAAAGATTTCCCTGTCGGAGCGCTTCGGCCTGTGGCTGTCGTTCTACCCCTTCAAGCAGGACGACTACCTGGATATCGTGAATTACTGGCTGGCCGAGCATGGCTGTTCGCAGGCGGATATCGAGGCCTCGCGCACGGAAGCGCTGCAATGGGCGCTTGAACGCGGCTCGCGCTCGGGGCGGGTGGCACGCCAGTTCGCGCGCGACTGGGCGGCAAGGCATGTCTGAAAACATTCCAGAGGCGCCTGCCGCCCCCGCCTCCGCGGACAAGCCTTTCATCAAGGTGGCGGCAGGCCTGATCCTGCGGCCCGACGGCCAGTTGCTGTTGGCCCAGCGGCCCAGCGACAAGCCTTGGGCGGGGTGGTGGGAATTGCCCGGAGGCAAGATCGAGGCGGGCGAATCCACTCTGGAAGCACTGGCCCGCGAGCTGCAGGAAGAGCTTGGCATCCAGATTACCGATGCCTCGCCCTGGGTGACCTATACCCACGAATATCCCAAGAATATCGTGCAGCTGGCGTTTTGCCGGGTCTATGGCTGGGCGGGCACGCCCGCCGGCCTGGAGAACCAGGAACTGGCCTGGGTCGACCCGCAGGCCGAGCTGCCGGTCGGCCCCTTGCTGCCGGCCACCGAGCCGCCCCTGCGCTGGCTTCGACTGCCGGAGCAATACCTGATCACCTCTATCGGCAGCCAGGACAGGCTTGAGCCTTATCTGGAAAAGCTGGCGCTGGCCCTGCAAAAAGGCGTCAGGCTGGTGCAGTTCCGCGAATCCGCCTGGATGGCCGTATCGAAGCCCGACGCCTATGCCGCATTCAAGCGGATCGTGCAAATATGCCATGATGCCGGCGCCCGCTGCCTGGTCAACAGCGGCCACCCCGAAAGCTGGTGGGCGCTGGCCGACGGCGTGCATTTCCGGGCGGCGGATGCCCGCGCCCTGCTTGACCGCGTGCCGCCTTTGACGGGCGGCGGTGAAAACCATGCATCGCGGAACGCCGGCGAACACACCGCTCCGGCGACGAACGAAATCCGGGCCAAGGTCCCCGGCCTGATCGGGGTGTCGGCGCACGATGCCACCGATCTGGCGGCGGCGAGCGCGCTGGGCGCCGACTTCGCCTTACTGGGTCATGTGCTGGACACGCCCTCGCATCCCGGCCAGCCGGGCATGGGGTGGGATAGGTTTTCCTTGCTGGCCGCCCAGGCCGGCTTGCCGGTCTTCGCCATCGGCGGGCAATCGCCCGCCACGCAGGCCGAAGCCAGGCGGCATGGCGCGCACGGCATCGCGGGCATGCGCCAACTGATCGATCAGGATTGAAGCGGGCCGGCCGCCCTCCCCACAGGAAACCGCGCAGGCCGCGGCCGCCTGGACATCAGGGTTCCGGCAAAGCGGCGGCATCCCAGCCGCCGCCCAGGGCCGCAATCAATTGCACGCTGGCCACCAGCCGATCGGACGCCAGCGACAGGGCGGCCCGCTCCGTGCTCAGCGCGGTGGTTTCCACCTGCACCACGCTCAGGTAATCGATCAGTCCCGCTTCGTACTGGTTCTGCGTCAGGCGCAGGGATTCCCTGGCGGACGCCAGGGCACGGCCCTGCGTTGCCTGCTCCTGGCCCAATACGCGCAATTGCACCAGATAGTCTTCCACCTCGCGCAGGGCGGTCAGCACGGTCTGGCGGTAGGAAGCGGCTTGCGCGTCGTAGCCTGCGCGCGCTTCCTTCACCTGCGCCTCGCGCGCGCCGCCATCGAAGATGGTCAGCGCCAGCGCCGGGCCCAGCGACCAGAAGCTGGCGGGCGCGGTCAGCCACTGCGCCCATTGGCCGCTGCGATAGCCGGCTTGCGCGCTGAGCGTCAGATCCGGGAACCAGGCCGCCTGCGCCACGCCGATGCGCGCATTGGCTTCGGCCGTGCGCCGCTCCGCCGCCGCGATGTCGGGCCGCCTTTGCAGCAATTGAGACGGCAGGCCAACAGGAATAGCGGGTACCAATGCCAGCGCCGTCACGGCTTCGAGCGTGAATGCGGATGGGGCTCTTCCAAGCAGCACGGCGATGGCATGCTCCAGCTGCGCCCTTTGCCAATCCAGGGCCAGCAGCTGCGTGCGGCCGTTCTCCAGTTGCGTACGCGATACTTCGACATCCGCCTGCGCCGCCACTCCCGCGTCATAGCGGTTCTGCGTCATGGCCAGCGATCGCTCGTAAGCCGCCACGGTCTGCTGCAACAAGCGCTTTTCGGCGTCCATGATCCGCAGCCTGAAGTAGGTTTGCGCCAGGGTGGACTGCATGCTCAAGCGGGTTGCCGCGACATCGGCCGCACTGGCCTGCAAACCCGCGCTGCTGGATTCCACTGCGCGGCGCACCTTGCCCCACAGGTCCGGTTCCCAACTTACATTTCCGCTTAGCGTGTACTGATTGCCGGTGCTGTCGCCGCTGCCGGAAAACGAACCGGTGCCGCCGTTGCTGCCGCTGCCCGAACGCGTGGCCGATGCCGATGCGCCCAGCGTCGGGAAAAAGCCTGAACGGCTGGACTGAAGCAGCGCCTGCGCCTGGCGGTACTGGGCTTCGGCCTGGACGATGTCCAGGTTGCCTTCCTGCAAAGATTCCATCAGGCCCGTCAGCACCGCATCGCCGTACATCTGCCACCAGTCTCCCCGCAGTACGGCATCACCCGGTTGCGCCGGCACCCAGCCCCGGTTGGCCGCACTGTCGGCGCCACCAGCCAATGCCTCCTTATAAGCCAGGCCAGTGTCGACGGACGGCCGCTGATAGTCCGGTCCCACGGCGCAGGCGCCCAAGGCCAGCGCCATCCCGGCGACGGCCAGACATCTCAGCGCGGGCCAGCTCATCCTGTTCAGTACAACGAGACTATCCATACGTTCCATATCCATAAAAAACGGACCATCCTGCCAGGACCCTATCATGCCGGTGCCGCCGCGGACGCGCCGCGCCTGCGTTTGGCCCAAAGACGGAAGCGGTCCAGGTACAGATACACCACCGGCGTCGTATACAAGGTGAGTATCTGACTGACTATCAGCCCCCCCACGATGGTCAGTCCCAGCGGACGGCGCATCTCCACGCCTGCGCCCGTGGCCAGCACCAGAGGCAGCGCGCCGAACAGGGCCGAAATGGTGGTCATCATGATGGGCCGGAAACGAACCAGGCAGGCCTGATAGATCGCTTCGCGCGACGACAGGCCGTCGCGCCTTTCCGCCAGCAGGGCAAAGTCGACCATCATGATGGCATTCTTCTTGACGATGCCTATCAGCAGGAATACGCCGATCAGGGCGATCAGGGAGAACTCCTCGCCCAGCATCAGCAAGGCCAACAAGGCGCCGATGCCCGCCGAGGGAAGGGTTGAAAGAATGGTGATGGGATGCACATAGCTTTCATACAAAATGCCAAGGACGATATACATGGTCAGCAAGGCCGCCAATATCAGCCAGGGCTGCTGCGCCATGGATTCCTGCAAGGCCTGCGCCGTGCCCTGGAACCCCGCCTGTATCTGCTGGGTGGGCAGGCCGGTACGCGCGACGGCATCCTCGATGGAACGCGTGGCCTGCTCCAGCGTTACGCCCGGCGCCAGGCTGAATGAAATCGATTCCGCCGCGAACAGGCCTTCGTGATTGACGCTCAGCGGCGCGCTGCCCACCTCGAAGCGCGTAAAGGCCGACAAGGGCACGCGATTGCCATCGGCCGTAACCACCTGCACCTGCTTCAACGATTCGGCATCCTGGGCATAGCGCTCGTCCACGCCCATGACGACATGGTACTGATTCAGCGGACCGTAAATGACCGAGACCTGACGCTGGCTGAAAGAGTTGTTCAAGGTGGAGGCGATCAGGGACATGTTGACCCCCAGCCGCGTGGCCGCATCGCGATCGATGACCAGCTCCACGCGCCGCCCCTTGTCCTCGACGTCGGTGTCCACATCGACCAGTTCGGGCAGGCCGGCCATGGCCCTCTGTACTTTCGGCAGCCATTCCTTGAGCAGCGCCAGCTCGCTGCCCATCAGCGAGTAATCGTAGGATGCGCCGCTGCTCTGGCGCCCCCCTACAAAGATGTCCTGCTGCGGCACCAGCGTAAGCCGCGCGCCCGGCACGCCCTGGAACTTGCCGCGCAGGCGGTTCACGATCTGGGTGGCGCTGGCATTGCGTTCGGCAAGCGGCTTGAGCTGTATCATCATGAAGCTGGAGTTGCTGCCGCCCCGCCCCCCGACAAAGCCCGTGACGCTTTCTATGGCGGGATCCTGCATCAGCGTTTTTCTGAACCCGTCCAGCTTGGGCCTCATGGCATGAAAAGACGTGCCCTGATCGACGCGGAAGAAACCCAGCAACTGCCCGGTATCCTGCTGCGGAAAAAATCCCTTGGGAACGACCGCGTACAAATAGAAATTGAGCCCTATGGTTGCCGCGAGTAACAGCATCATGAAGCGGCCATGCGCCAGCGCCCATCCCAGAGAGCGCTTGTAGCCGCGCCAGAAAAATGCCCCCACGCCGCGCCTTCGGCTTGCTGCCCCCCAAGGGGGCGCTTTTTGCCTTGGGGCGGCCCGGCGGCAAAAAAATGCCCCCACGCTGCGCCTTCGGCTTGCTGCCCCCCAAGGGGGCGCTTTTTGCCTTGGGGCGGCCCGGCGGCAAAAAAATGCCCCCATGGCCTTGAAGGCCCGTGTCAGCATGCCCGCCCGTCGCGGCCGGCGGCCCGGGCCTGCCTTTAGAATCCGCGCGCACATCATGGGCGTCAAGGTGACGGAAATCACCAGGGACACCAGTATGGACACCGACAGCGTAACGGCGAACTCCCGGAACAGGCGGCCCACCAGTCCGCCCATGAGCAGCATGGGAATGAACACGGCCACCAGGGACAGGCTCATGGCCAGGACGGTGAAGCCCACTTCGCGCACGCCACGGATCGCGGCGCGCAAAGGCGACATGCCTTTTTCGATATGGCGCATGATGTTCTCGAGCACCACGATGGCATCGTCGACCACGAAACCGGTGGCCACGATCAGGGCCATCAACGAGATCGTATTCAGGGTATAGCCGAACCACAACATCAGGCTGAAGGTGGTGATGAGCGATGCGGGCACGGCGATGGCGGGAATCAGGGCGGCGCGTATATTGCGCAGGAACAGCAACACCACCAGCACCACCAGGACAACCGCGATCATCAGCGTGATCTCGGCCTCGTGGAGCGACGCCCGTATGCTGGGCGTGCGGTCCTGGGCGACGGTCAGCGCAACATGCGCCGGCAGCATGGCCTCGAATGCCGGCAATTGCTCGCGTATGGCATCGACCGTTTCGATGATGTTGGCATCGGCCTGCCGCCGAATGATCAACAGCACGGCCGGACTGTCGTTGAAATAGCCGGCATTGAACAGGTCCTCGACCGAATCCTCGACCCGTGCGACGTCCTGCAGCCTGATCGGCGAGCCTTCGCGCCAGGCGACGATCAGCGGCTTGTATTGCTCCGCCCGTGTCAACTGGCCTCCCGAACTGAGCTGCCAGTTGTAGCGGTCGTTCTCCACCACGCCGTTGGGACGCATGGTGTTGGCGTTCGACAGGGCCGTACGCACCTCATCCAGTGCCACGCCGGCGCTGTTCAGCGTCTGCGGATTGAGGCTGACGCGTATGGCCGGCAGCGAACTTCCGCCGACCTCGACCTCGCCCACGCCCACCACCTGAGACAGTTTCTGCGCCAGCACGGTGGACGCCAGATCGTACAACTGCCCTTGGGTGGCCGTCTTCGACGTCAGGGCCAGCACCATGACGGGCGCCGAAGAGGGGTTCACCTTGTGATAGGTGGGATTGCTGCGCAGGCTGGACGGCAGCATGCTGCGCGCCGCATTGATGGCCGCCTGCACGTCCCGCGCGGCGCTGTTGATATCCCGATCCATGTCGAACATCATGAAGATGCGGGTCGAGCCTTCGGTGCTGCGCGAGCTCATTTCGCTAAGCCCCGCGATCGACCCCAGCGACTGCTCCAGTGGCGTCGCCACGCTGGACGCCATGGTTTCCGGACTGGCGCCCGCCATCTTGGCCGACACCGATATCATGGGAAAATCGACCTGGGGCAAGGGCGCCACAGGCAGGAACAGGAAGGCCAGCCCGCCCGTCAGCACCAGCGCCGCGCACAACAGCGTGGTGGCCACCGGCCGCATGATGAACAGTGAAAACAGCCTCATGGGGCAAGCCCGCCGTCCGCGGCGCGCCTGCTCCGGTACACGCCGGTGCGTCGCGCCAGCCGGTCGAACATCAAGTAGATGACCGGTGTGGTGAACAGGGTCAGGACCTGGCTGCACAGCAGTCCACCCACCATGACCAGCCCCAGGGGCTGGCGTAGCTCGGAGCCCGAGCCGGTGGCCAGCATGAGCGGTATGGCGCTGAACAGCGCGGCCAGCGTGGTCATGAGTATGGGCCGGAAGCGCAGCAGGGCCGCTTCATGGATGGCCGCCCGTGGCGCCAGCCCCCGGGTGCGCTCCGCATCCAGCGCGAAGTCGATCATCATGATGGCATTCTTCTTGACAATGCCGATCAGCAGAATGATGCCGATGACGCCTATCATGTCCAGTTCCGAGCCGCTGATCAGCAAGGCCAACAAGGCGCCTATGGCCGCCGACGGCAGGGTGGACAGTATGGTGACCGGATGGATGTAGCTTTCGTACAGGATGCCCAGGACGATGTACATGGCGGCCACCGCCGCCAGCATCAGCCACAAGGTGCTGGATAGCGAGGCCTGGAAGGCGCGCGCCGCGCCCTGGAAGCGCAGGTCCAGTGAGGCGGGCATGCCCAGCTCGGCCTGCGCGGCGCGGATGGACTCCACCGCGTCGGACAAGGCCATGCCGGGAGCCAGGTTGAAGGAGATGGTCGTGGCGGGGAACTGCCCAAGACGCTCTATGGATAATAAAGAACTGCTTTCCTCGATGCGCGCCAGGCTGCTCAGCGGCACTGGCGTGCCCGAGGTGGTGGGCACATAGATCTGGGCCAGGGCGCGGGGACTCTGCCGGAACTGGGATGCCACTTCCAGCACCACGCGGTATTGCGCCGATTGTGTGAAAATGGTGGATATCTGCCGTTGCCCGAAGGCATCGTACAGGGCGTCGTCGATGGCCGCATTGCTGACACCCAGGCGGGCCGCCGCGTCTCGATCGATGACCAGCGTGGTCTGCAAGCCGCTGCCCTGCAGGTCGTCGACCACATCGCGCAGTCCCGGCACCTGGCGCAGCGCCTGCACCAGTCTTGGCGTCCACTCCAGCAGGACGCCATGGTCGGGGTCGGACAGGGTCATCTGGTATTGGGTGCGGCTTACGCGGTCATCCACCGTCAGGTCCTGTACTGGCTGCATGAACACCTGGATGTCCGGCAGCGCGGCAAGGTCTTCGCCCAGCCGGTCGATGATGGACCGGGCGTCGGCGCCACGCTCGCCCAGCGGCTTCAGCGCAATCTGCATGCGTCCGGTATTCAGGGTGGCATTGGTGCCGTCTATGCCGATGAACGAGGAGACCGCCTGAACGTCGGGATCCTTCAGTATGCGGTCGACGGCCTGCTGCTGGCGTTGCGCCATCGACGTGAAGGACACCGTTTGCGGCCCCTGGCTGATGGCCTGGATCATGCCGGTGTCCTGTTGCGGGAAAAAGCCCTTGGGCACCAGCGCATACAGCAATCCGGTCAGCAGCAGCGTGCCCAGCGCCACCCATAGCGTGGCGCGCTGATGGGCCAGCACCCATTGCAGGCCTTTGTCGTAGGCATGGATCAGGCGGTCCATCCACTGGCCAGCTTTCTGCTGGAAGCGTCCATACGTCATTTCCGATTCGGGCCGCAGCAGCCGCGCGCACATCATGGGGGTCAGGGTCAGCGAGATCGCCAGCGACAGCAATATGGCGACGGCCAGCGTTATCGCGAACTCGCGGAACAGCCGGCCGATGACGTCGCTCATGAACAGCAGCGGAATCAGCACGGCGATCAGCGACAGGGTCAGCGACACCAGCGTAAAGCCGATCTGGGATGCGCCCTTCAAGGCGGCCTTCAGCGCGCTCTCGCCCTCTTCGATATGGCGGGCGATGTTCTCGATCATGACGATGGCGTCGTCGACCACGAAACCGGTGGCGATGGTCAGCGCCATCAGGGTCAGGTTGTTGATGCTGAACCCGGCCAGATACATGATGCCGAAGGTTCCCACAAGGGACAGGGGCACCACCACGCTGGGGATGAAGGTAGCCGTCCAGCTGCGCAGGAACACAAAGGTAACCAGCACCACCAGGATGATGGCCAGGATCATTTCGTACTGAACATGGTCGATGGAGTCGCGTATGGTCTGCGTGCGGTCGGTGGCGACCTCCACCTCGACCCCCACGGGCAGGGCCTGTTTCAGCGACGGCAGCAAGGCCTTGACGCGGTCCACGACCTCGATCACATTTGCGCCGGGCTGGCGCTGGATGTTCAGCAAGATGGCGGGCGTGGTTCCCATCCATGCCGCCTGACGGATGTTCTCGGCGTCGTGGCGGGCGTCGGCGATATCGCGCAGGCGCAGCGGAGCTCCATTCTCGTAGGCGACAATCAGCTGCTCGTAGTCCTGGATGGAGCGCAGCTGGTCGTTGGCGTTGATGGTGGTGGACCGCTCGGGGCCGTCCAGATTCCCTTTGGGCTGGTTGACGTTGGCGCCCACGATCGCCGAGCGCAGGCTGGCCAGCGTCAAGTCATGAGCCGCCAGCGCCTCAGGGTTGGCCTGTATGCGCACCGCGGGGCGCTGCCCGCCGGCAATGCTGACCAGGCCCACGCCCGATATCTGCGACAGCTTCTGCGCCACGCGTATGTCGATCAGGTCGCGCACCTGGTACAAGGGCAGGGTCGGCGACGTAACGGCCAGGCTGATGACGGCGGTGTCGGCCGGATTCACCTTGTTGTAGATGGGCGGGGCCGGCAGATCGTTGGGCAGCAGGTTGGATGCCGCATTGATGGCGGCCTGGACCTCCTGCTCGGCCACGTCCAGGGGCAGATCCAGATCGAACTGCAAGGTAATCAGCGACGAGCCGCCGGAACTGGACGAGGTCATCTGGGTCAGGCCCGGCATCTGGCCGAACTGGCGCTCCAGCGGCGAGGTGACCAGCGCCGTCATGACGTCGGGACTGGCGCCCGGATACAGCGTCGTAACCTGGATGGTGGGATAGTCGACCTGCGGCAATGCCGACACCGGCAGCAAGCGATAGGCCAGCACGCCCGAGATCAGCAAGGCGACCATGGCCAGCGTCGTGGCGACGGGCCGCAGGATGAACAGGCGCGACAGGTTCACGGTGGTTCCCTAATGCGCCCGGCGGGGAGCGGCCGCCTCCGGATGGGCGCCCGCGCCTGCCGCCAGGCCAGCCGGCGCGACCGGCGGGGCGCTGGACTGGGGGTCGGTAACGATGTCGACCGCCGCGCCTTCGCGCAGGCGATCCAGCCCTTCTATCACCACGCGCTGGCCTGCGCTCAGCCCCGACTCGACCGCGATGCGCTTGTCGTCGACCCGCCCGGTGACAATGCGTTGAATGTGTACCTTGTCGCTTTCATCGACCACGTAGACAAAGGCTCCGATGGAACCTTGCTGGACAGCCATGGTGGGAACCAGCAGCGATTGGGCGGTGTCCACGCGCAGCCTGACGTTGACGAACTGATTGGGAAACAGGGATTCGTCCTCGTTGGCGAAACGGGCCTTGAACTTGACCGTGCCGGTGGCGACATCGATCTGGTTGTCGACGGACATCAGTTCTCCTGTGGCGATCTTGCGCAGGTCGTCGCGGTCGTACAGATCGACCGCCAGGGTTTTTCCGGCGCGCAGCTGGGCCAGGACCTCGGGCAGCTGCGCCTGCGGCAGCGTGAACACCACGGAAATCGGCTGGGTCTGTGTGATGACCACAAGCCCATCCGTATTCGAGGCATTGACCATATTGCCCTCGTCGACCTTGCGCAAACCCAGGCGCCCCGATATGGGCGCGGTGATGCGCGTGAAATCCAGTTGCAGGCGGGCGCTGTCGACGGCGGCCTGGTCGCTTTTGCGCGAACCCAGGAATTGCTGGACCAGGGCGGCTTGCGCATCCACCTGCTGCTTGGCGATGGAGTTTTGCTTGAACAGCAACTGATAGCGCTGCAAATCGCGCTGGGCATTCTTGAGCTGGGCTTCGTTCTGCTTTTGCTGGCCCAGGGCCTGGTCCAGCTGGACCTGATAGGTGCGCGGATCGATCTGCGCGAGCAACTCGCCGGCATTCACCTTCTGGCCGTCGGAAAAGAATATTTTTTGCAGCTCTCCATCCACACGGCTGCGCACCGTGACCGTATTGAAGGCGGTCACCGTTCCGATGGCTTTTAGCGTGTGCTGTATGGGGCCTTGCTGAACGGTCGCCACGCGAACCGGCGTCTTCATATTGGCCATGGCGGCCATGCGGTTGACGCCCGAAGCCGGCCGCCCCCCGGTCGACGAACCGGCGCCGCGCCCGGCAAACCAGTATGCACCGGCGGCCAGCAGGACAAGGACAAGAACGAGCCATGGCCAGCGGCGCTGGCCGGACCGATGAGTTACGGAGCGGGGTTCCGCCATGCAAGGTTCTCCGGGTTCGAACGAAACAGGCGACATTTTCGCCTATTGACGGCCACAGGAACACAGAAATTGCGGATTTGAAATGGAACGCAACAACTATTGAAACGCGGCGAAAACGATGGCGTCTGAAGCAAGCCGCCTGTCGGCCGCCCTGCCACGCCCGAACTTAGACGTTGCAGCGAGCCAGCTTGAAGGACACGTCGTTGGTGACGGGTTGCGGCTTGAGCTCACGGTCTTGTGATGCAAACCGGACCCATATTACGTACTTGTTGGCGCTCATTTCGGGGAAGATGTTCAGCGCCGTGTCGACCCAGACCCGCAATAACTGGAAGACCTTGCCGCCCAGCATTTCCTGGTAGGCGCCCTGCCGGGCCACCAGATCGACCACATCGCCCGAGTCGCGCAGCATGCGCAGGATAAGCGCCAGGCCTTTATAGAGAGGCAGGAAAGGCGTGATCCATCGGTGCAGATCGGTGGATCGCACTTCGGGGGGTTTGATCTGCCAGGAAAAATAGGAAGGCATATCGACCTGCGACGACCCGCCCGGCACGGCAATGCGGCCGCGCAGGCTGGCCAGCCATTCGTTGTCGCGCAATTCCTGGCCTATGCGGCCCTGGGCGCCCAGTTCGGCGGCCGCCCCCTGTATCTCGGCCAGCATGGTGTCCAGCGTTCGGGCATCGACGTCGGGATGCTGGCGCAGCGCGCCCAGCGCCACCCGCTGCCGTTCGAGGTCCTGCAGTACAGCTCCGCGCAGATCGGTACGGTCGCAGATGTCGAGAAGATCGAACAGCGTGGCGACCGAAATCTGGTGATGGTGGACGTCGGTCCCTTTGGCGAAAAAGAACAACCTGTCGAACAGGTGCTCGACTCTTAATAGAGACCGTACGCGCTCGTTGCAAGGGTATTCATAAAGAATCACGCGACCAAAAACCTTTTCAATGACTAGGAACGACTACCGGAAGAGCGGCCAGCCTATTGCCGTGCCAGAACGCACCAGGCATCGTGCAGTTCCCGGGCGCGGCGCACGAGGTCATCGAGACTGGTGTGTCCGTCGTTGAGAACGACGTCGTCGGCAACAGCCAAACGCGCCTCTCGTGACGCTTGTGCTGACATGATACGCGCAATAGCCTCTGGCGTCAGCCCACTGCGGGCCTGCACTCTTTTGACCTGAGTTTCGGGGTCGCAATCGACGACGCAGATGCGATCTACCCGCCCTTGCCAGCGCCCCGATTCGACCAGCAACGGCACCACGAAGACAAGATAACATCCTTGCGCCGAGGCAGCTCTTTTTTGTGTAACCGAACTTATCAAAGGATGAATAATTGATTCGAGTCGCTGCCGGGCCAAGGGACTTTCGAAGACCAGCTCGCGCATGGCCTGCCGGTCGAGCGCGCCGGTGGGTGCAATGATGTCGGGGCCGAATTCATGCCGGATCGCCTCGATTGCGGCGCCACCCGGCGCAGTCAGCTCATGCGCAATGACGTCGGTATCGATGACGGCGGCGCCCCACTCGGCGAATAGATCCGCAACACGGCTTTTGCCGGAACCTATTCCACCAGTCAGGCCAATTTTGTACACAGCTGCACCTCGGCTAGCAAAACCACGAATGTACCGCAGTCGCGTGCAGGAAAACACCGGCGCCGCCCACTGCCAGAAAAGGGCCGAATGGATAAGCGCCCCGGGGCCGCAGCGACCTCTGCCGCCACATGGCAAAGGCCAGGCCTGCCATGCAGGCCAGCAGGAGCGCCCAAGGCAAGGGCTGCCAGCCCATCCAGGCGCCCAATGCCGCAAGCAGCTTGAGGTCGCCATGGCCCATGGCATCACGGCCGCTCAGCCACTTGAAAGCGCCCAGCAGGCACCACAGGAAACCGTAGCCCAGCATGACGCCCGCCAACGCGTCGTGCAAAGCCGGGCCCTCGCCCGCCCATGCGACGCCAAGGCCCAGCCACAGCAAAGGCTGGGTCAGCGCGTCGGGCAGCAGGCCGGTTTGGGCGTCGATGCGCGCCGCCAGCAGCAACAAGATACCGGCCAGCGCGGCGGCAAGGAAATAAGCGCCCGGCCCATGCCGGACAAACAGCAGGAAAAAGCCCGTCGCCATGCACAGCGCGGCGGACATGGAGAAGCCGTAGGCGGGGCTGAATGCAAGCGCCCCTGGGCGGCCTTTCGCGGCCATGCGGGCCCCATCGGCCTCGACGCCGCCGCCCATTCGGCCTGCCGGCACCAGGGCCTCGCCCAATGACAGCGCCATGCTGCGGGCATCGGCGGCTTCGCCGGCATCGATCCTGCGCCGGTAAGCCAGGGCCACACGGCCGCAGCAAGCGCTGAGCACGACGCCGGCGGCGGCCACCGCGGCGGCCGATGCATGCAAGGCGAGGGTGGCTGGCAAATCCGGCAAGGTCCGGTCTCCCAAGGTGAATTCACCGTTTTACGGCGGTGGCAATTAGTGCGTAGAATGCATGTTCCTGGCCCTACTGTCGATGGAACATTATGTCTCGTTCAATTTCGCTCATTCAATGCCTCAGCGGCAAAACCCTGAGTGCCATGGCATTGGCGCTGCTGCTGGCCGGCTGCGCCCAGCAACGCGCGCCCAGCTACTACGAAACCCCGCATGACAGCACCGAGGCCGATGCGCAGAGCCAGGCCCAGGGCCGCAGCGGCGCGCGCGCGCCGTCGCAGATACAGCTGGGCTTCGGGGCCGACCAGAAAGCCGGCAAGCAACAAGCGGGGCAGGAAGCCGCCGGCGAGCAAACCGTAATAAAGGCGCGCCCCCTGGCCGAGGCCAAGACCTTTCTGGGTACCATACCTTGCATGGCCGGCGTTGCGGCATGCTCGGCGCAGCGCCTGACGCTGACACTGGCGCCGGGCGGAGAGTGGCGCTCGCGGGCCGTCATGCTGGACAAGCCCGATGCCAGGCACAACATTATTCAGCAGGGCTGCTGGGATGTAATCGGCACACAGCCCTTGCGCATCGTGCTCAAGCTGAACGAGCAGGCCAGCATGGCCAGCCTGACCTTCGTGAATGACAACGTGATGCGCATCGATGTCATCAACAATGCCAAGCCCACGCTGGAATACCGGCTGACCCGCCAGGCGGACATCGACGCCATCGACGAGCTGGCCGCCAAGGCGCCGCTGCACTGCGGCTGAAGCCGCCGAGGCGATGCGTTAATTGGCGCGCTTGCCCAAAACACAGTGGGCAAGCTCGACCGCGTTTCTGACCTGCATTTTCTGGAAGATGCGTGCCCGGTGTGCTTCGACAGTGCGTTGCGACACGCCCAGTTCCGCGGCGATGATCTTGTTTGGCTTGCCGCGTGCGACGTAATCCATGACGTCGCGCTCGCGGGGAGTCAGAACCGAAAAGGGCGATTCGCCGGCGTCGTGTACATTCCCCACCTTGCTCTCCTTGTTGTTATCGGTGACGCATTCTGTCATGGGGAAATGGACACGTCTGCTGTCACTTCTTACAGATTTCCAGGTTGTCTATAAGGCGGGTGGCCCCCAGCTTGGCGGCGGCCAGCACCACCAGCGGCTCGCCGGCCTGTATCTCGCCGGCCTGGGGACGGAGCAGGTCGCGCTGACGACGCAGCGACACGTAGTCGACCTGCCATCCGTGCGCCGACAGGTCCTCGGCGGCCTGCGACTCCAGCGCCTGCGCGTCGGCATCTCCCGCCTCTATGGCGGCCTGCACTTTTTTCAGGGTGGCGAACAGCCGCGGCGCCTCGGCCCGCTCGGCGGGCTGCAAATACATATTGCGCGACGACAGCGCCAGCCCGTCGGCATCCCGCACCGTTTCGTGGGCCAGGATGTTCACGGGCAATTGAAACTGGCGGCACATATTGCGCACGACCATCAGTTGCTGGTAGTCCTTCTTGCCGAAAACCGCGACACTGGGCTGCACGCAGGAAAACAGCTTCATGACCACAGTGCTGACCCCTCCGAAAAAGCCCGGACGGAATTCGCCTTCCAGGATGCCGCCCAGGTCAGGCGGCGGCTGGATCTGGAAGTTCTGGGGCTCGGGGTACATTTCCCGCTCGTTCGGGGCAAACAGGACATATACATCGCGCTCGCGCTCCAGCTTCTCGATATCGTCGGCCAGGGTGCGCGGATAGCGGTCGAAATCCTCGTTCGGCCCGAACTGCAGCCGATTCACGAAAATGCTGGCAACGACCGGATCGCCATGCTGGCGGGCCAGCTTCATCAGGGACAAATGCGCCTGATGCAGATTGCCCATGGTCGGCACGAATGCGACCCGCAGCTGTCCGCGCAGCTGGTCGCGCAGTTCTTCAATGGTGTGAACGACTTTCAAGAAAATCTCCGTTCGGAATGGAGGTGTCCGGCCGCCGGTCAGGCGGCGGCACGCATGTACGAGAGACGCACGTAGATCGGCGCGTAAGGTTCGGCCTGCGTAATTTCAAGCAGCGACTCGCGCGCCAGCTCCAGCATGGCCAGGAAATGAACGACCACGACGGCGGCGGCGTCGCCCTGGTGGACGCGCTCCATGAACAGCTCGGTGAACTCCATGAACTGCACATCGCTCAGGCGGCGCAGGATTTGGCTCATGTGGTCGCGCACGGACAACTGCTCGCGCGTGATGCGATGGTGGGCATTGAGGCTGGCGCGGCGCATGATGTCGAGCCAGGCGCTGCGCAGATCTTCGGCGCTGACGTCGGGCAGCGCCTGCTCCACCTGCACGTCGGCGTAGGCGTGCGTGCGCTGGAAATCCCTGCCCAGCTGCGGCAGGGCGTCGAGTTTCTGCGCGGCCAGCTTCATCTGTTCATATTCCAGCAAGCGCCTGACCAGCTCGGCGCGCGGATCGTCGACCTCTTCGCCGGTGTCGGACTTCTTGACCGGCAACAGCATGCGCGACTTGATTTCGATAAGCAGGGCGGCCATCAACAGGTACTCGCCGGCCAGTTCCAGGTTCTGCTTGCGGATCTGGTCCACATACGACAGATACTGGCGCGTGACCTCGGCCATGGGAATGTCCAGCACATTGAAATTCTGCTTGCGGATCAGGTACAGCAGCAGATCCAGCGGCCCCTGGAAAGTCTCAAGGAATACTTCCAGCGCATCGGGCGGAATGTACAGGTCTTGGGGCAGGGCGAACAGCGGTTCGCCGTACAGGCGGGCCAACGCCACGCTGTCGACGACATCGGGCGTGCTGTCTATGGCGGGATCGACCAGGGCGGACAGGTCTTGCGCCGCTACCTTGGGCAAGGGCATGCGGGGCCGCTAGTCGGCTTGATAGACGTACGGCTTTTGCGGCACCCGGCTGGCGCGGAAGCCCTCCTGGAATTCAGGATCGATATTTTTGTCCCACAGGCGCGCACGGCCTTCGCGCTGCCGCATTTCGGTGTCGGGGTGTTCCGTTTTGTATTTTTTAAGGAACTGGGTAATTTCGGACTCGTAATTCTTTGCCATAATGCTTGCTTGCCAGATGGTTAACCTTGGAAATCCGAGTGTACTTCACTCGGCCGCAATTTAAACTGCCCGATGCCCCCAGAAACGCCAGCCTCATCCCCCAGCGCCCCCGGCGGCCAGGCACTGTCGGCGCGCGAACGCCGCGCCGTCCGCATGATACCGTTCATCGTCGGCTGCGCCCTGTTCATGCAGATGCTGGATGCGACCGTGGTGGCCACCGCCCTGCCCGTCATGGCGCAGTCGCTGGGCTCCAGCGTGGTGCGCATGAATGTGGCCATTACCAGCTATCTGCTGGCCGTCGCCGTATTCGTGCCGATCAGCGGATGGGCCGCCGACCGCTTCGGGGCCAGGCGCGTCTTCCTGGCCGCCATTTTACTCTTTACGCTCAGTTCCATCGCCTGCGCGGCATCGCAGAACATAGGCCAGCTGGTCGTCTCGCGGGTGATCCAGGGCCTGGCGGGCGCCATGATGGTGCCCGTGGGTCGGATCATACTGCTGCGCAAGGTGCCGAAAACGGAGCTGCTCAAGGCCATGGCCTTTTTGTCGCTGCCCGCCTTGCTGGGTCCGGTCATCGGCCCTCCGCTGGGCGGCTTCCTGGTGACCTATGCCTCGTGGCACTGGATTTTCCTGATCAACATACCCGTCGGGATCGTGGGCATCGCCCTGATCCTGTATTACATACGCGACGACTACCCCGCCCAGCCGCGCCGCCTGGACTGGATAGGCTTCCTGCTGAGCGGCGTGTCCCTGGCCACCCTGGTATCGGGTTTCGAGGCCATCGGCCACCGTTCGCTGCCGCTGACGCAACTGCTCGCCCTGGTCGGCGTGGGACTGGCCTGCGGGCTGCTGTATATCTGGCATGCCAGGCATACCGAGCATCCCATCATCGACCTGTCGCTGCTGCGGACCCCGACCTTCGCCATCTCGACCCTGGGCGGCAACCTGTGCCGCTTCGCCGTCGGCGCCACGCCCTTCCTGCTGGCGATCCTGCTGCAGGTGGGTTTCGGACTGTCGCCGTTTTCGGCCGGAATGATCACCTTTACCAGCGCCGTGGGCGCCATGGCCATGAAGCTGGTGGCCACGCCCATCATCCAGCGTTTCGGCTTCAAACGCGTCCTGACGGCCAACGCCCTGATCACAGGCCTGTTCGTTGCGCTGTGCGGACTCTTCAGGGCGGACACCCCCATCTGGATCATGGCGCTGATACTCATCGTCGGCGGCTTCTTCCGCTCGCTGCAATTTACCGCCGTCAACACCCTTACCTATGCGGACCTGGGCCCCGAGGAAATGAGCCGGGCCAGCAGTTTCGCCGCCATGGCCCAGCAGCTGGGCATCAGCCTGGGCGTGGCCTGCGCGGCGGTCGCCCTGAACCTGAGCATGGCCTGGCGCGGCGGGGTGGAGCTGACGCTGGTGGACATTATCTGGGGATTCGTGGTGATCGGGCTCGTGACCGCGGCATCGGCCCTGTCGTTTGCCCGCCTGGACCCGCGCGCCGGCGACCATCTGCACACCAACAAGCAGGCCCCGAAATAAGCGAAGTCAGCCCGCGTCCTGCCGCGCCGTGGAATCCGCCCCGTTGCCCAGCAGCATGACGAGCTTGCAGTCGGGGCGGGTGGCCAGGCGGAAGGTGATCTGCTGATAATGGAGTATGCCGTCGTGCGGATGGTTGAATTCACGCAGGCCGCCCTCGCGGTCGACCACGGTATGGCGGGTCCACCAGTGGGCGAACACGGCGCTGGACTGCAATAGATCGCCCAGCACCGTGCGCACGTCGGCCTCGTCCGCATGCGCGCCGGCGTCGGCGCGAAACTCCGCCACGACGCGGCTGGCGCGCTGCTCCCAGTCCACGACCAACTCGCGGGCCGCCGGATCCAGGAAGATGTAGCGCAGCAGGTTGGGCGACTCGTCGCGGTCGGGCCAGCCGTCGAACAGGCGCAGCAAGGGGGCATTGCGTGCCAGCACATTCCAGCAGCGGTCCAGGATGTAGGCGGGCGCCGTGATGCTGTGCACGCAGTCCGCCAGCCGGGCCGGCAATGGCGTGATCAGGTCGCGCCCATGATCGGGATCGGCGCATTCGGCCAGCTCGAACAGGTAATGGCGTTCGGCGCGCGCCAGGCTCAGCACCGACGCCAGCCTGGCCAGGACGCCGGCCGATACCGAGACGTCGCGCCCCTGCTCTATCCATGTATACCAGGTCACGCTGATGCCGCACAGTTGGGCCAGTTCTTCGCGGCGCAGGCCCGGCGTGCGCCGCCGCGCGCCGGCGGGCAGGCCCATGGCCTCGGGCTGCACCCGGGCGCGCGCACGCCGCAGGAAATCGCCCAGCGCCTTGCGCCGGGCCGACCCGGCCTGTTCGGCGGAGGCCGCCATGCCAGGCTTGCTGTCTTGCATGACCATGGCCTCGCCGTGCCTATCTTAAGGTGCTGGCCAGGCTGCGGCGCACGTCTTCTTCGTCGCGGCCGCTGCGCCGCACGTAGTCCTTGACCTGGTCGTCGCCGATATTGCCCACGTTGAAATACTGGGACATGGGATGGCTGAAGTAAAAACCCGACACGCTGGATGCCGGATACATGGCATAGCCTTCGGTCAGCTGCATGCCGATCTCTTCGGCCTCCAGCACCTCGAACATCTCCTTCTTGACCACATGCTCGGGACAGGCCGGGTAGCCTGGCGCGGGGCGTATGCCCTGGTACTTCTCGGCAATGATGTCCTCGTTGCTGAGCGACTCGTCGGGAACATAGCCCCACAAGTCGCGGCGCACGCGCGCATGCAGGCATTCGGCAAAGCCCTCGGCCAGGCGGTCGGCGATGGACTTGAGCATGATGCTGGAATAATCGTCGTTGTCGTCCAGGAAAGCCTTGTCGTGCTTCTCGATGCCCAGGCCGCCGGTCACCGCGAACATGCCGATGTAGTCGGCGATGCCCGTCTCTTTCGGCGCAATGTAGTCGGCCAGGCATTTGTTGTCGACGCCTTCGCGCTTGACCGTCTGCTGGCGCACATTGCGCCAAGTGAACAGGACTTCGGATCGCGACTCGTCGCGGTAGATCTCGATGTCGTCATCGTTGACGGTATTGGCCGGGTAAAAAGCCACCACACCGCTGGCCGTCAGCCAACGGCCTTCGATGATTTTCTTCAGCATGGCCTGGCCTTCGGCGTAGACCTTGCGCGCCTGCTCGCCCACGACTTTGTCGTCCAGGATGGCGGGATACTGGCCGAACAGGCTCCAGGTCTGGAAGAAGGGCGTCCAGTCCAGAAAGTGGGCGACCTCGGACAGGTCGTAGTTCTTGAATGTGCGCCGCCCAATGAACTTGGGACGCGGCGGCGTGTAGCTGGACCAGTCGATCTTGGGACGGTCGGCGCGCGCCTGTTCCAGGCTGACCAGCGGCGTCGCCTTGCGATTGGCATGGCGGGTGCGCACCAGCTCGTATTCTTCGGCGACCTCGGCCAGGTAGGTATCGACCTGGTCCGACATCAGGTTGGTGGCCACGCCCACTGAACGGCTGGCGTCGGGAACGTAGATAACCGGGCCTTCGTAATTGGGCGCGATCTTCACGGCCGTATGCACGCGGCTGGTGGTTGCCCCGCCCACCAGCAGCGGTAGCTTGCGGCTGCGGAAATAATCGTCGCGCTGCATCTCCGATGCCACGTAGGCCATTTCCTCCAGGCTGGGCGTGATCAGCCCGGACAAACCAACGATGTCGCAGTTCTCTTCCTTGGCCTTGGCCAGGATCTCGGAACAGGGAACCATGACGCCCATGTTCACGACTTCGAAGTTATTGCACTGCAGGACGACGGTAACGATGTTCTTGCCGATATCGTGCACATCGCCCTTGACGGTGGCGATGACGATCTTGCCCTTGGAGCGCACGTCGCCGCCGGCGGCCTCGATCTGCCGCTTTTCCTCTTCGATGAAGGGGATGAGGTGAGCCACGGCCTGCTTCATGACCCGCGCGGATTTGACCACTTGCGGCAGGAACATCTTGCCGGCGCCGAACAGGTCGCCCACGACGTTCATGCCGTCCATCAATGGACCTTCGATGACCTGTATGGGCCGTCCGCCCGCGGCGGCGATCTTTGCGCGGACCTCTTCGGTGTCCTCGACGATGAAGGTGGTAATGCCGTGCACCAGCGCATGCGACAGACGCGCCTCGACGGGCTGCTCGCGCCAGGTCAGGTCTTCTTCCTTCTTTGCCCCCGAGCCTTTTATGGTTTCGGCCAGCTCCACCAGTCGCTCGGTGGACGTCCGCTCGTCGGCCGGATCGGTCTTGCCCAGCGGCTCGGCCCTGTCCAGCACCACGTCCTCGACCATATCAAGGACTTTCTTGTCGATGTCCTGATACACGCCCAACTGCCCGGCGTTGACGATGCCCATGGTCATGCCCTGCTGGATGGCGTAATACAGGAACACAGTGTGTATCGCCTCGCGCATGGCCTCGTTGCCGCGGAAGGAGAAGCTGACGTTGGACACGCCGCCCGACACCCGCGCGTAGGGCAGATTCTTCGTGATCCAACCCGTGGCCTCGATGAAATCGACGGCGTAATGATTATGCTCCTCGATGCCGGTGGCGATGGCGAACACATTGGGGTCGAAGATGATGTCTTCCGGCGGGAAGCCCACCTCGTCGACCAGCAGGCGGTAGGCGCGCTCGCATATCTGCTTGCGCCGCTCCAGGTTGTCGGCCTGCCCCTGCTCGTCGAAAGCCATGACCACGGCGGCCGCGCCATACTTGCGGCACAGGCGCGCGTGCTCCAGGAAGGCGGCTTCGCCTTCCTTCATGGAAATGGAATTGACCACCGCCTTGCCCTGCACGCAGCGCAGGCCCTGCTCGATGACCTCCCATTTGGAGCTGTCTATCATGATGGGAACCCGCGCAATGTCGGGCTCTGAGGCGATCATGTTCAGGAAGCGGCGCATGCACGCCGCCGAATCCAGCATGGCCTCGTCCATGTTGATGTCGATGATCTGGGCGCCGTTCTCGACCTGCTGGCGCGCGACGGCCAGCGCCTCGTCGTATTTTTCCTCGCGTATCAGGCGCAGGAACATCTTGCTGCCCGTCACGTTGGTGCGCTCGCCCACGTTCACGTACAGCGAGTCCTCGTCTATGGTCAGCGGTTCCAGGCCCGACAGGCGGGTCTTGACCGGAATCTGCGGCACGGCGCGCACCGGCAGGCTGGCCACCTTGTCGGCAATGGCGCGGATATGGTCGGGGGTGGTCCCGCAACAACCCCCGGCCATATTGACCAGCCCGGCCTTGGCAAACTCTTCCAGCAGCGAAGAGGTATCGCCCGGCGTCTCGTCGAAGCCCGTATCCGCCATGGGGTTGGGCAGGCCGGCATTGGGGTAGACACAGATATAGGTGTCGCAGATCTTTGACAGCTCGGCCACATAGGGCCGCATCAAGGCCGCCCCCAATGCGCAGTTCAGCCCTATGGTGACGGGCCGCGCGTGGCGCACCGAATTCCAGAACGCCTCGACCGTCTGGCCCGACAGGATGCGGCCGGATGCGTCGGTGACGGTTCCGGAGATCATGACGGGCAGGCGCACGCCCCGCTCTTCGAAGACGGTTTCCACGGCGAAGATCGCCGCCTTGGCATTGAGCGTGTCGAAAATGGTTTCGATCAGGACGATGTCGATGCCGCCGTCCAGCAGGCCGTTCAACTGTTCGGTGTACGCGTCGCGCAGCTGCTCGAACGTGACGTTGCGCGCGGCGGGGTCGTTCACGTCCGGTGAAATGGAAGCGGTCTTGGGCTGAGGCCCCAATGCGCCCGCCACGAAGCGCGGCCGATCAGGCGTGCTGAAGGCGTCGCAGGCGCCGCGCGCCAGTTTGGCCGATTCCAGGTTCAGCTCGTAAGCCAGCTCCGGCAGGCCGTAGTCGCCCTGGGCGATGGCGGTGGCGCCGAAGGTATTGGTCTCGATGACGTCGGCGCCGGCCTCCAGGTAGCTGCGGTGTATCTCGGAAATGATGTCGGGACGGACCAGCGAGAGCAGTTCGTTATTGCCCTTCACGTCCTTGGCGTGCTCCGCGAAGCGCTGGCCGCGGAAATCCATCTCGCTTAGTTTGTATTGCTGGATCATGGTGCCCATGGCGCCGTCCAGGATCAGGATGCGTTCGGCAAGCAGGCGCGCAAACTCGGCGCCATGCGTGTAAGCGGAAAGGGGATAGGGCAAGGACGGATGGGACACGTGGCTACCTGACAGTAAACAAGGCCTCCATTGTATCGCCCGCCGATGTTCCGCGGCCCGCCGGCGGGACGATGGGCGAGGCAAGGCCGCACTGCCGGCAGGGTCGCGGGATTTCCATGGCCGGCCGCCATGATATATTTCGTCACGAAAAAGGTGCTTTCGAGGCGAAAACCCGCGTCCAGCCAGACCGTGGCCATGCCTTGCGAAAGTTAAATGGGAAACAGGCGTCGCGCTTGCCTTGGCAAGAGTTCCGCGTCCAAACTGTGCTGCCCCCGCAACGGTAAGCATGCCCCGCATGCCAGCCCGACACCGGCCTTGATCACCCTTGGTTCATCTTCCGTTCTGCGTCCAGCCCGCCTGCCGTTTTCCCGGCCGGTCCGGATCGATGCGGAGATGCTTTTTCTTCCGACGTGCGGGGACGCACGTTTTTCAGGGTCCATCATGCCTTTCAAATTAAACCGGCAAGCGCTTGCCGTTCTTTCCTGCTTCCTTCCTCTGGCCGCTGCGGCCCAAACCGACAATTCCGTTTCCCGGCTGGACGACATCGTCGTCACCGCCAGCCGCACGGCGCAGCTGGAAAAAGACGTCATTGGCGACGTAACCGTCATCAAGAAGGAGGATCTTCAAAAGGAAGGCCAGAACAGCGTTGCCGAGATACTGGCCAAGCAGCCGGGCATCCAGTTCTACAGCAACGGCGGCCCGCAGACCGCCACGGGCGTCATGCTAAGGGGCAACGAGCCCCGCCATACGCTGGTCCTGATCGACGGAATCCGCGTCAACAGCATGATCACGAGCGTAACGAACTGGAATGCGATCGATCCGGCCACGATAGAACGCATCGAGGTCATACGCGGCGCGGCCAGCAGCCTGTATGGTTCGGATGCGATCGGCGGCGTCGTGAACATCATCACGAAGAAAACCGGCGAGGACCGGCCGCTGAGCGCATGGGGCAATATCGGCTACGGCAGCAACGACACATTCAAGTCCAGCGCAGGCATCTCCGGCGCCCAGGACGGATGGGACTACGCCCTATCCAGCAGCCTGGCCGAAAGCGGCGGCTTCAATGCCACGCGCCGCCCTGAAAAACCCACCGCGTTCGACATGTACAACAAGGATGACGACGGCTACACGCAGCGCTCCCTCAACGCGTCGCTGGGCTACCGCTGGCAGGCCGGCCATCATATCGGCCTGACCGCCTATAACGGCTATATGAACGGCGACTACGACGCGGGCTCCGATCCGCGCCGCGCCTATGCCATCACGCGGCAGCAAGCCTATTCCATCACCAGCACCGACGACATCACCGATGCCTGGCAGAGCGTGCTGAGGTTCGGTTATTCCAAGGAATTCGTCGATAGCCGCAGCGTCGACTCGTTCACCGGGGAGTTCGGCTCCGGCACGCTAGGCAGCCAGCAAAAATCGTACTCCTGGCAGAACAATCTGAAGTTTTCAGAGAATCAGAACGTATCCCTGATCCTGGAGCGCCTGGAAGAGCGCCCCGGAAGCTCATCCGAATTCACCATCAATCAGCGCAACACGAATTCGGCCGGCCTGGTGTACCGCGGCGACTTCGACCGGCATCACCTTCAAGCCAGCGTGCGCAACGACAACATCTCGGGCTACGGAAACCAGGCCACGGGCGGACTGGCCTACGACCTGGACCTGAACGACCAGTGGCGCGTGGGCGTGGCGGGCAACACGGGCTTTCGCGCCCCCAGCTTCACCGAACTGTATTCGCCGCTGAATTTCGGCTTCGTGGGCAATCCCGACCTGGCGCCCGAAAAGTCCCGGAATATCGAAGCGAGCATCCGTTACACCTCGGATACCACGCGCTTGAGCGCCGTGGCCTATCAGAACAAGGTCAGGCAGCTGATCGACGGCTATGTCTGCTTTCTGGACTGCGGCGGCTTCAACGGAAGCTATCATGCCGAGAATGTGGACTCGGCCACCTTGCGCGGGCTGAGCCTGGAAGCGGAGCAGGATATCGGGCGCACGACGCTGCGCGCCGGCGCGGATTTTCTGAATCCACGCAACGACAAGACGGGCGATCAGTTGCGCTGGCGCGCCAGGCAGGTGTACCGCCTGAGCGTGGATCACCGCTTCGACGCGCTGCGCGTAGGCGCCGAGTATCAGTTCACGGGCAAGCGCTACAACGATGCGGACAACAAGGTATCCATAGGTGGCTACGGCTTGTACAACCTGACGGCGGCCTACGATTTCAGCAAGCATGCCGGAGTGCAGGTGCGCTGGAACAACCTTTTCAACAAGGATTACACCAATGTCCATGGATACAACATGCCCGGCTCGAACGTATTCGTGAACTTCTCGTTCCGGATGTAGGACGCATGAAGCCCGGCATGCGCGCACGAACCGTCGCGGCACGCCTTGCCGCGTACTGTTTCACGGCAGGCGCCTGTGCGATGCTTCCGCCATCCGCGCAGGGCCACACGGATGCGGCCGGGGCGGCGCAGGCTCGGGCCGCCCGCGCCATCACCCTGGCGCCGCATATCACCGAACTGGTCTTCGCCGCGGGCGCGGGGGAGCGCATCGTCGGCACCGTCTCCAGCAGCGATTTTCCGCCCAAGGCAAAAAGCATTCCCCGCATCGGCGACGGAATCAATGTAAACGTGGAAAAGACGCTGGCGCTGCGTCCCGATGTCGTCATCGCCTGGCTGCCGTCGGGCGCGGCTCAGACCCTGGCTCCGTCGCTGTCGCGCCTGGGCCTGCCGCTGCTTTACTCCCGGCCCCAGGCGCTGGATGACATCCCCGGCCAGGTCCGGCGGTTCGGACAGCTGTTCTCCACCGAGGCCGCCGCCCTTCCCGCCGCCAAGGCGTTGGAAGAACGCATCGCGTCCCTGCGCGCCGGGCACGCCGGGGCCAGGACGGTGTCGGTCTTTATCGAGGTCGGAGCATCGCCCTTGTACACGATAGGCGCGGATCCCTTGCTCAACGATGCGCTGCAAAGCTGCGCCGGCGTGAACATCTATGCCGATACCGCCATTGCCGCACCCCAGATCAGTGCGGAAAGCGTCCTGGTCAAGCAGCCGCAGGTCGTCATTGCACCGGCATCCGGCAGCACACGCGTGGACGAAGTGCGCGAACGCTGGGCCGCCCTGGGTCTTCCGGCCGCCCTGAAGGGCCATGTCTACGGGATAGACCCGGATGCCTTCTTCCGCCCGGGACCGCGCCTCGTGGACGCGGCGCAAGAACTCTGCAGCTATCTGGACATGGCCCGATAGCCCCCTGGATCTCCTTTTTTTGCCTGATTCGTCCCTGGATTATGAAAGCGAAGTTTTCAAAAAACCCATTATTTGTAAAAAAATACGCTTCATGTAACAATCCATCACCCTGTGCGGAAGGATAATCGGCCGCTTGGCTGATCGGTTCAACGTTAAGCAGAGAAGAATAATGAAAACACTCTTGATTACCGGCTTGCTGGCGGTTGTTCTGAGCGGCTGCGCGGTGCCCCAGGCCACCCGGAACTACACGGCGGATCTGTATGCCGGCAACGTCCCCGGCGCCACCGAGAACGCCATCCAGCAATCCGATGAAAAAGACGGTGCGCCGCGCAACCTGCTCTGGGCCCTGGAAGCTGGAACCTTGCTGCGGCACAACGGCCTGTTCGAGCGGTCGACCAAGATGCTCGATGGCGCGGAAGTGCTCATGAAAGAGGACGACACGCGCAACCTGGCGGCCAGCGGCGCCAATCAGGGCCTGGCCGTGCTGGTCAACGACAACGTCATGCCCTACAGCCCCGCCGTGTACGACACGGTCATGCTGAACACCTACAAGGCGTTGAACTTCTGGCAGCAGGGGGACTATGACAATGCGCGGGTGGAATGGAACCGCACGGACGACAGGCAACGGCGCGCCGCGGAGCATTTCGAAAGCGAAATCGACAAGCAGCGCGATGAGATCAAAAAGGAACAGAACGCCGATCTGGTCGAGCGCAGCGTTTCCGACTCGAGCGGCGCGCTCAAGGCCGCCGGAGTCGACATCGAGCACTGGGCTCCCTATACGGGCTATGTCAATCCCGCGTCCCTGTATCTGCACGGCCTGTACTTTCTGCTGAACGGCGAGAACAAGGCCGACTACGACAAGGCGCGAGAGAGCCTGAAGCGCGCCTTCGCCCTGACCAAGAACAGCCAGGTCAAGGCCGACATGGACGCGACCAAGCGGCCCAAGAAGCTCAAGCCGTCCATATGGATCATTTTCGAGAACGGCCTGGCCGCCCGCAAGGAAGAACGCCGGATCGACCTGCCGCTGTTCCTGGTCAGCGGCAACGTCAGCTATACCGGCATTGCCCTGCCTGTCATGGGCGACGGCCAGTCGGCCTATCCCTATGTGGCGGTGGGCCGCCAGCAGAGCCAGCTGCTTGCCGATATGGACACCATCATACGCGGTGAATTCAAGACCAAGTTCAGCGGCATCCTGATCCGGGAAATCATACGCGCCACGGCCAAGACGGTCGTGCAGAAGCAGTTGAACGATTCCAATCCCTGGCTGGGACTGGCCGCGGCCATTGCGCAGGCCGCCACCACGCAGGCCGACCTGCGCGGCTGGATGAGCCTGCCGCAGAACTTCCAGTTGCTGAATGTCCCCTACCCCGCCGATCAGCAGCTCGTCCTGAGCTTTCCCGGCGGCAGCGACGTCACCGTGGATCTGCCCGAGAAAAAACAGCCCATCGTCATCTATGTGCGCGCGCTGAATCCGGCAAGCCAGCCCAGCATCCACATGCTGGCCTCCAAATAATCCGTCATCAGCGAGAACCATCGTGAATACCAAGCTCCTGCTCTCCAGTCTGGCCGTGACCCTGGCGCTTACCGGCTGCGCCACCACCACCCATTATGTCGACCAGAAGAACGACACGGTCGCCGTCATGGGCCTGGACTACAAAGACTTCGAAAGCGCCGCCAGTGAAATGGTCAACCAGATGCTGGCATCGCCCCTGATGGTCCACCCCAAGGCATCGCAGGGTGGGCGCTACGTCATGGCCGTGTCCAATATCGTCAACGACACCACGCAGCGCATCGACACCGACCAGCTCACCAAGAAAATCCGCATCAGCCTGCTGAACTCGGGCCGCTTCATCGTGACCACGGCCATAGGCATAAACGGCGCCGAAGACGACATGACGCGCAAATCGCGCCAACTGCGCAATTCGAAGATGGTCAACCAGAAAACCGTGAAAAAGGACGGCCGCGTGATCGCGCCCGACTATTCGCTGTCCGGGAAGATCATCCAGCGCGTGAACCGCGTGAACAGCCGCACCCAGCAGGTCGATTACTACTTCCAGCTGACCATGACCAATCTGGACGATGGCCTGGCCTACTGGGAAGGCGAATACCCCATCGTCAAGCGCGGCGACAACCGGACGGTGACCTGGTAATGAAGACACTTGCCTTCCTGGCACTGGCCATGCTGTGGCCGCTGCAGGCGAATGCCGAAATAGTCGTCGTCCAGGCCAAGGGATATGGCGACACCTACGAACAGGCCGTGGAATCGGCGCTGGGCGACGCTGTCAAGCAGGTCAACGGCGCCAGCGTGGCCACGCGCTCGGCCAGCCCCAAGGCCTATGTGCAGGTCAAGGACGCCAAGGAAACCCGCACACAGGGCTCGGCGGATACCTCGCTGAAAAAGGAAACCAGGGAAGGCGGCATCTTTCACGACACGGTGACCGATAACACCGATACGGCCAAAAGCGCCTTCGACAACACCACGGCCACATCGGGCAAGACCGCGCTGGAGATCGGCGTGGGCAGCAGCAACGAGGTGCGCAGCCAGGGCAAGGTCAAAAGCTACAAGGTGCTCTCGCAGGAATGCACCGACAAAGGCTGCCAGGCCGAGCTTGAAGTCGCCATAGAGAAGTTCGAGTACAAGAGCAAGGCGGCGAAGCTGGAGCGCGACAGCATCAGCGTGGTCGCCACCGGTCGGCTGCGCAACAGCAAGACCGCCGCTCAGTTGCGCCAGGCCGTTACCGACAAGCTGGTAAGAAGCGGACGCTTCACGGTGCTGGACCGTGGCAACGAAGCCGAAATCGAGAAAGAGCTGGCCTTCCTGGACAGCGACAAGGTGTCCGACGAGCAGCGCGCGCGCCTGGGCCAGGCGCTGGGCGCCGACTACCTGCTGGTGCTGAACCTGACGCAGGCCGGCGTGGCCACCAAGGTAAAGGAAACGCATGTGGACATGACCGGCGAATACAGCCGTGAAGTCTCGCACTCCACCAGCGCCTCCATGCGCTATTCACTGGTCGAGTCCGCCACCCGGGCCGTGAAATGGTCCGATTCGATGTCCTTCCGCTCGGGCGGCAGCCAGGTCAACGCCGCCATGGACACGTTCCTGGACAAGGTCGTGGGCGACGTCGGCGAAATCATCAACCCGCCCAAGGTCGTCGGCGTGCATAACGGCAAAGTCATCATCAATCGCGGCGCCGGCATCGCGGCCGCCGGACAAACCTACGACATCTATTCGGTGGGCGAAGAACTGGTCGATCCGGATACCGGCGAAACCCTGGGCGCCACCGAGGAAAACATCGCCACCATCCGCATCGTGGACGTCAAGCCCAAGCTGGCCTACGGCGAAATAGTCAAGGGCAGCGCCGACGCGGTCGAAAAAGGCGCCATCGCCCGAATGAAAGCGCCCGCAGCGGCGCCGGCCAAGAAAAAAGCGCCCGCCCGCAAGGCCAAGCCTTCGGAATCCGATCAGAACATCGATGCGGCGGGGGGCGTCATTCTGTAAAGCGGCCCGCGGCCAAATGGATTATTCTTTTACATTGTCCGGCTGGCCGCAACGCCATCGACAGCGGCCGGCACGGTCAATCAACGCCGAAATTCGTCGCCGCGTTGACGCCACGCTTTAACCATACGCCGCACAATCATGAATCACGCAGATACTTTCACCCTTGCCGGCCGCAGCTATACATCACGTCTGCTGGTCGGCACCGGCAAATACAAGGACTTCGACGAAACCCGCCAGGCCATAGACGCCAGCGGAGCCGAGATCGTCACCGTCGCCATACGCCGAACCAATATCGGGCAGAACGCGGGCGAACCCAATCTGCTGGACTTCCTGCCTCCCTCGAAATTCACCATCCTGCCCAATACCGCCGGATGCTATACCGCCGACGATGCCGTGCGCACCCTGCGCCTGGCGCGCGAACTGCTGGACGGCCACGATCTGGTCAAGCTTGAAGTGCTGGGCGATAAAGACAACCTTTTCCCCAACATGCCGGAAACGCTGGTCGCCGCCAGGACGCTGGTCAAGGAAGGCTTCAAGGTCATGGTCTATTGCACCGACGACCCCATACAGTGCCGCATGCTGGAAGACATAGGCTGCATTGCGGTCATGCCGCTGGCCTCGCTCATCGGCTCGGGCATGGGCATACTGAACCCCTGGAACCTGCGCCTGATCATCGACCAGGCGCAGGTTCCCGTCCTGGTGGACGCCGGCGTGGGCACGGCGTCCGACGCCGCCGTGGCCATGGAGCTGGGCTGCGATGCCATCCTGATGAACACCGCCATCTCGGGCGCCCGCAATCCCGTGCTCATGGCCAGCGCCATGAACAAGGCGGTGCAGGCCGGGCGCGAAGCCTTCCTGGCGGGGCGTGTGCCCCGCAAGTTCTACAGCGCCGATCCCAGTTCCCCCACGGAAGGCCTGATTCAACCCCGCTCCTAGGCAGGCAAGTGCAGCACATGATCCCCAATACGCTTACCATCGCCGGCGTCGACCCTTCCGGCGGCGCCGGCATACTGGCCGACATCAAGACCATGAGCGCCCTGGGCGCCTACGGAACCGCGGTCATCGCCGCCCTTACCGCACAGAATACGCAGGCGGTCACGGGCATATCGCCCGTTCCCCCCGCCTTCGTCGCCGAGCAGATCGACACCCTGTTTGCCGACGTGCGCATCGACGCCGTCAAGATAGGCATGCTGGGTCAGCGGGCGGTCACGCGCGTGGTGGCCGACCGCCTGGCGCACTGGAAGCCCGCGCACCTGGTGCTGGATCCGGTCATGGTGGCCAAGAGCGGCGATCACCTTCTGGAGCGCTCCGCCGTGGACGAGCTGCGCGAAAGCCTGCTGCCCCTGGCCACCCTGCTCACGCCCAATCTGCCCGAAGCCGGCGTGCTGCTGGGATCGTCGCCGGTCGACTCGCTGAAGGAAATGCGCCGGGTAGCCGAAAAGCTGCGCAGGCTGCTGAACGATTCCGGCGAACGCTGGATCTTCCTGAAGGGCGGCCACCTTCCAGGCAACGACACCATCGACGTCCTGCACGACGGCGACCGCCTGATCGAGCTTCCCGGACGGCGCATCGAGACCCGCAATACGCACGGCACGGGCTGCACGCTTTCAGCCGCGCTGGCCGCCCTGCTGCCGCGAGTGAACGACGTTCCGGAAGCCGCCCGCCAGGCCAAGGCCTACCTGGTCCAGGCCATTGCGCGCTCGGGCGAATTGACGGTCGGCAAGGGCCACGGTCCGGTGCAGCATTTTCATGGATGGTGGCCCGCGCCAAGCCAGGGCAAATAAGCTATAGTAGGAAAACTTGGCGCATTCTGCCCGCAGGGCGGCATGCTGGCCTATACGCTACCATTCATTACCTTTGTTTTTCTTTGTAGAAGCTATGAACGTTACTGCGCTGTCTGAAATCGAACGAGCCCGGTTCAATATGGTCGAGCAGCAGATCCGGCCCTGGGAAGTCCTTGACGCACGGGTCCTGCAGGCGCTCTTCGAGGTGCAACGCGAACGCTATGTGCCGGCGCCCATGCAGGGAATGGCCTTCTCCGATGTCGAACTGCCGCTGGTGATCAATTCGGTCGATACGCGCGAAAGCATGCTTACGCCCAAGGTGGAAGCCCGCCTTGCGCAGGAACTGCAGCTCAAGCCCACCGACTGCGTGCTGGAAATCGGCACCGGCTCGGGCTATCAGGCCGCCCTGCTGGCCAAACTGGCGCAGCAGGTGACCAGCATCGAAGTCGATAGCCGGCTGGCCGCCTTCGCGCTGCAGAACCTGCAACGCAATCAGGTCGGCAACGTCAAGGTCGAAACCGGCGACGCGCATGCGGGCTGGGGCACGACCGAATACGACGCCATCCTGCTGACCGGCTCGGTGCCCGTCGTGCCCGACGCCCTGAAGTACCAATTGCGCATCGGCGGGCGCCTGGTCGTGGTCGTAGGCCAGAACCCGGTCATGACGGCATGCCGCATTACGCGCAACAGCGCGGCAAGCTTCGACACCGTCGCCCTGTTCGACACGGTCATCAAGCCGCTGCGCGGCGCGACGGTTCCCCAATTCAAATTCTAGATGCCTAAAGCCCGCCGGCGCGCAAAACAACTTGGATTCGCGCTGCTTCTGGCAATCGGCGCGGCGCCGGTCTACGCCCAGGATCTGCTTCAAATCTGGCAGATGGCGCTGCAGCGCGACCCCATCTATGCGGCCAGCCGTGCCGGCCGCGACGCCGACCAGGAAATCATCCCCCAGGCCAGGGCCCAACTGCTGCCCTACATCACGGCCAACGCCGTCGCCGAAGTGGACGACGCCCGGCGCCTGCAAGGCCTGAACGAAAGCTCCAGGCAGCGCCGCGGACTGTGGGCGCTGACGCTGGTGCAGCCTTTGTTCGACGTTGGCGCCTGGGGCGGCCTGAAGCGCGCCGAATTCATCGCCAAGTCGGCCGATGTCATCCAGGCCCGGGCCTATCAGGAATTGATGCTACGCGTTTCGCAGGCGTATTTCGATGTCCTGGCGGCGCAGGACACCTTGCGCGCCCTGCGGGCCCAGAAATCGGCGGTCGAAACACAATTGCGCGCCGCCAAGCAAGGCTTTGATCTGGGCAGCACCACCATCACCGACACCTATGAAGCGCAGGCGCGGCTGGATCTGCTGAACGCCAGCGAACTGCAGGCGGTCAACGTGCTGCAGGTCAGCCAGGATCAGTTGGCCAAGATCATCAACGAGCGGCCGCAAGAGCTTGCGGAGCTGGCTCCCGGCACCGTGCTGCCGGCGCCGCAGCCGAACCGCCTGGAAGACTGGACTTTTCAGTCATCCAGTTCCAGCCTGGCTGTCGCCCAGGCCGAACTGGCCACCAAGATTGTCGAAAAGCAGATCGACATTGCGAAAAGCCAGCACTACCCCACCCTGCACCTGCAGGCCCAGACCGGCAGCGCCTCGGACCGCGGCCTGTACTATCCCAACGGCGGGCCGCGTTCGCTGGACAGCACGATAGGCGTGCAGCTTTCCATCCCCATTTTCACCGGTGGGGAAATCTCCTCTGTCGTCCGCGAACATACATCGCGGCTGCAACAGGCGCGCTACGAGCTTGAAAACGCCAAGAGACAGGCGGTGCAATCGACGCAGCAGTATTTTTCGGGCGTGACCTCGGGCCTGGCCCAGATCAAGGCACTGCAAGCAGCCGAGAAATCCAGCCAGGCATCTCTGCAGGCCAATCAGACAGGCTACGAAGTGGGCGTGCGCATCAACATCGACGTGCTCAATGCCCAGCAGCAGCTGTACGAAACGCAGCGCAGCCTGTCACGCGCGCGCTACGACACGCTGATGAACAGCCTCAGGCTGAAGGCCAGCAGCGGCATCCTGAACGATCAGGACATCGTCGCCATCAATCAATTGCTGAACGGCAGCGCGCGCTGAATTTTCGCGCCTGCCGCAAACAGCGGATCAACGCCGGATCTTGCCGATCAGGGACGTCGTGGATCGCTGGAACTCAAAAGGTATCGCCACCGCCCTGCCGCCCCAGCTTTTTACGCTGGCGGTCTCGGGCAGGGTTTCCATGTCGTAGTCGCCGCCCTTGACGATGACGTCGGGGCGCAGTTGCTCGATGAGCGCCTGCGGGGTGTCTTCTTCGAAGCTGGTCACCATGCCGACGCAGGACAGGGCCGCGATCAATGCGGCGCGGTCCGCCAGGCAATTCAAGGGACGATCCTCACCCTTGCCCAGGCGGCGGACGGATTCGTCGGTGTTCAGCGCCACGATCAGGCTGGCGCCCAGTTGGGCGGCCCGGTCCAGGTAGGTGACGTGGCCCCGATGCAGGATGTCGAACACGCCGTTGGTGAAGATGAGCGGACGCGGCAACACGCCCGCCCGGATCGCCGCCACGCAATCGTCCCGCGTCAGCACCTTGGATTCGAAGCGTGCGGGCTTGCTTGCCGGCTTGTCGGTGTCCATCTTGGAAATGGGCTCCATTATGCCGGCGACAGCCCTTTCAGCAGGTCTTTGCGGTAGCGGTTCAGGTCTTGCACGGTATTGAAGGTGCTGTCCATGAGCAGCGACATATTGTGCAGGATGCGCGAGCTGACCTTGCCTTCCCAGTCCTTGTCGAAGCAGATCTGGTTGTCGAGCCAGTTTTCCAGCCAGCCCGGCGAGGGCAGCTTGGACTGCACCGTATCCTGAGGGTACATGTCTTTGTTCACGTGCAGGTTGGTGGGGTGCAGGGCCTGCGGCGTGCGATGCGCCGACGCCATGAGCACGCCTATCTTCGAGAATGCGATGCGCGCGCTATGGCCGAATTCACGGCCCTGATGCACCAGGGCGCGCTTCATGTAGCGCAGGTAGGCGCCGGCATGGCGGGCCTCGTCCTGCGCGATGATTTTATAGATGGCCTTGATGACGGGCTCGGTATGCCAGTCGGAAGCGCGCCTGTACCAGTGATTGAGCCGGACTTCGCCGCAAAAATGCAGCATCAGTGTTTCCAGCGCCGGCGCCGGGTCGAACTCGAAGCGCACTTTGTGCAGTTCTTCTTCGGTGGGCACCAGTTCGGGGCGGAAGCGGCGCAGGTATTCGATAAGCGCCAGCGAGTGCTTCTGTTCCTCGAAGAACCACACCGACATGAACGCGCTGAAATCGCTGTCGTCGCGGTTGTCGCGCAAGAACATTTCCGTGGCCGGCAGGGCGGCCCATTCGGTAATGGCGTTCATCTTGATCGTATAGGCCTGATCGTCGCTCAGCTTGCTGGGGTCGAAGTCGTCCCAGGGAATATCGGTGGCCATATTCCAGCGCACCGCTTCCATGGATTTGAACAATTCAGGGTAAAGCATGGGGATCTCTCTTAATGTATATCCGGTACACCGGGCGGGGCTTGGGCTTGCTATCGGCCTTGCACTATAAAGGGGCCATTTAACAAAAACATGTCAGGCCGGAAATTTGGGCGCTTATCGTGCGCCAGACGGGTTTGGAGATTGGACATGGCCTATTGGCGTGTCAGCGCCCACACCGCCACGCCCAGGCCCACCGCAATGACGGCCAGCAGAGCGATCAGCAGCCTGTTTGTCTGCTCTTGCGCGCGCCGCATGCGTTCCAGCTCCAAGTTTAACCCAGGGCCGGTGTCCTGCCGGCTGAGGTTGGCATAGACCAGCCGCGGGATCTGGGGCAGTATCTGCGACCATTGGCTGGCTTCCTTGTCCAGCTGCTTGCGCAGGCCCGCCAGCCCGACGCGCTCGTGCATCCATTTCTCCAGATAGGGCTTGGCCGTTTTCCATAAGTCCAGGCCTGGATCCAGCTCGCGCCCCATGCCTTCGACATTCAGCAGTGTCTTCTGAAGCAGGACCAGCTGAGGCTGGATTTCCACATTGAAGCGGCGCGAGGTCTGGAACAGGCGCAACAGCACCTGGCCCAGCGATATCTCGGACAGGGGCCGGTCGAAATAGGGTTCGCACACGGCGCGCACCGCGCCTTCGAGCTCTTCTTCGCGCGTGGTGGCAGGCACCCATCCCGATTCGATATGCAGCTGCGCCACGCGATGGTAGTCGCGCCGGAAGAAGGCCAGGAAATTCTGGGCCAGATAATTCTTGTCGAATTCGGACAAGGAGCCCACGATGCCGAAATCCAGCGCAATGTAGCGCCCCAGCGTTTCCGGCTGGTCGGACACGTAGATATTGCCCGGATGCATGTCGGCATGGAAAAAACCGTCGGTGAAGACCTGGGTGAAGAAGATCTCGACCCCCATGCGGCCCAGTTCCCGGGTATCGATGCCGGCTGCCTTCAGGCGTTCGATCTGGCTGACCGGGATGCCGCGCATGCGCTCCATGGTGAACACCGTGGTCGCGCAATATTCCCATACGACTTCCGGCACCATCAGCAGGTGCTCGCGGCCGCGCTCGGCGGAGAAATTGCGGCGGAGCTGGCTGCAGTTGGATGCCTCGCGGATCAGATCGAGCTCGTCGTGCAGGTAATTGTCGAATTCGGCCACCACCTGGCGCGGCTTCAGGCGGCGCCCGTCGGCCGCCAGGCGTTCGACCAGCCTTGCCAGCACGCCAAGCAGGGTCAGGTCTTTCTCGATGATCTCGCGCATGCCCGGGCGCAGCACCTTGACGGCCACCTCGCGCCCGTCGTGCAGCACGGCAAAATGCACCTGGGCAATCGATGCGGAGGCGACCGGATCGGTCTCGAAATGCTTGAAGAGCGTATGCGGCGAAGCGCCCAGTGCGGCTTCGATGCTTGCCGCCGCCTGATCGGACGGAAACGGAGGAACCCGGTCCTGCAGCAGGGCCAGCTCCAGCGCCACATCCAGAGGAATCAGGTCGCGGCGCGTGGAAAGCACCTGGCCGAACTTGACGAAAATGGGCCCCAGCGATTCCAGCGCCAGCCGCAGCCGCAAACCGCGCGGCGCCTTGGGCGGGCGCCCGAAACGGACGACGCGCAAAAGGCCATGGGCGACGGGGTGCTTGATGCTCGACAGCACCAGCTCGTCCAGCCGGTAACGCAGGGCGATGAAAATGATATGCAGCAGGCGAAGAAGCGTGAGCATGGAATCAGCCTTTACCCAGGGAGCCGCGCGTTCCGAGCGCCGCCACGCGGGCCTCCAGGCCGTCGAGCCGTTCGCGCATGGCACGCAGGCCGACCGCCCAGTCGTCGAAAGCGGGGCGGGTGGCCATCAGGCCGCTTTCTTCGGACAGGAACTCGCCCACATTGCCGGCCAGCCGGCCCGCCGTCTGCTGAAGGCCCTGCGCCGCGGCTTTGCCAGCCCGCAACAGGCGCAAGGCGGCCATGTCCCCGACCAGCCTGGACAAGTCGTCCTCGACATCCCAGCGCAGGTCGCGCGCCAGGTCGGACACCACCCGGGCCAGGCCGGCATCGCCTTCGATGTGCATGATTTCAGCCAGCGCGTCGGGACTGCGCGAACGCAGCAGCGAGGGCAAGCCGGACAGCTTGTCTGCGGGAATGGTCAGGGTTACATCGGGAATCACGGCCGGATCGCAGGCCTGGACGAAGCCGCTGGCCTGCAAGGCAAAGCCTGTCTTGAAGCCGCCGATCGCGAACCTGACGGTTTTCCCCGCGTGCCGGCTCAGACGGTCGCGCGCCCAGTCTTCCCGCTGCAGCAGCTTGTTCAGGACACGGGCATGTATCGCGGAAGGGGCAAAAAAGGGGGGCAATGAAAACATGGTCGGGCGTGCGCGGCTAAGCCGTATATTTAGAGCCTGTATAGCAAGAGCTCAAGTTTAACGGTTTTACGCGCGCACAACCCCCGCCAGCCGATCAGCTGGCGTATTCGACCGGAATCTGCTGTATGCCCGCCAGCAGCCAGCCGGCGTTGTCGGCCTTGTACAGGTTCCAGACCTCTTCGAAACGGAAAGCCTCGGCATCCTTCGCTTCGCGCAGCATGCCCGAATAACGGACGCTGGCCAGATGGCCGCCCGACACGGCTTCAATGCCCAGGAGTTCGGCGTTGAGCAGCACGACTTCGGTCACGTTTTCACCGCTGCGGGCCAGGATTTCGGGTTTGACTTCGGCGATCAGGTCGTCGGTCATGTATTCGCGCAGCTTGTCCACGTTGCCGCTATCCCATACCGACTGGATTTCGATGAATTGCGCCTTGGCGGTGGCCAGGAAGGACGCCGTGTCGAAATCGCCGGGGATGAACCATTTTTCATCGACGGGAGGCGCGGGCACCGTGCTGGCCGACGCCGCCGGCGCCGCCGTTGCCGCCGCGGCGCCCGACTGCTGGCGCCAGGTGTTTTGCGGCTGGGCGGCGCTTTGCCGGTTCATGGGGCCGGAACCGCCCGCCTGCTGCATGGCCGGACGCGCCGCACCGCCGCGCAGCTTGCGCACGATGAACATCACACCAAAGACCAGCAGGCCGATCAGCAGCAGGCTGGACATCATTTCAAGGAATGCGCCGGACAGGCCCAGGCTGGAAAGCAGGGCTGCGATGCCCAGGCCGGCCGCGATGCCGGCAATGGGACCCAGCCAGCGGGAAACGCCGCTTTTGGCTGCCGTGCCTGCGGCCGCCGCGCCGGCTGCGCCAGCGGCGGGGGCGGCGGCGCGCGATGTGGTGTTGGCGGCAGGCGGGGTAACGGCCTGGCGCTGTTGCGTTACATTGGACGACTGGCGGCCAAAGCTTTTGCCGCCGCCCATGCGGCGGGCTTCGGCGTCGAAGGACACCGACAACATGGCGCCCGCCGAGACCACCAGCATGGCCACCGCAAGCAGCCGTGAAAAGCGTTGAGACATGTATTGCTCCTGTAAGGCAGCACGCCGGCCGGCGTGCTTGCCGAATAAGTTCTCTTTAATAATGTGCATCACCCGCGAGATTAATCTTACGGGAAGCTGAACGTTAGCATAACGTAGGACCGGCGGAAAGAAAAGAAGTTCCTTCAGCCCAGATTGACGCCCTCGTGCAACGCGACCAGGCCGGCGCTGAGGTTGAAATAGCGCACCTGCGACAAGCCCGCCGCGCTGAGCATGTCCGCCAGGGTGGCCTGGTCGGGGTGCATGCGTATGGATTCAGCCAGGTAGCGATAGCTTTCTTCGTCGCCCGCCACCTTCTTGCCCAGCCAGGGCAGGATGTTGAATGAATACCAGTCGTAGGCCGGCGACAGCGGCTTGGCGATGCGCGAGAACTCCAGCACCAGCAGCTTGCCGCCCGGCTTCAGGACGCGCCGCATTTCAGACAGCGCGCGATCCTTGTGCGTCATGTTGCGCAAGCCGAAGGCCACGCTGACGCGATCGAAATAGGCATCGGGAAAAGGAAGCTTTTCGGCGTCGCAAACCGCCGTGGGCACCAGCAGCCCCTTGTCGGTCAGGCGGTCGCGTCCGACCCGCAACATGGAATCGTTGATGTCGGTAAGCCAGACTTCGCCGGTGGCGCCCGCCTTTCTGGCGAAGGCTCGGGCCAGATCGCCGGTGCCGCCGGCAATGTCCAGCACCTTCATGCCGGGACGGACGTTCGCCCGGCCGATGGTGAATGCCTTCCAGACGCGATGCAGGCCTACGGACATCAGGTCGTTCATGACGTCGTAGCGGTCGGCCACCGAGTGGAATACCTGGGCGACCTTGCCGGCTTTTTCAGCTTCGCTGACCGTCGTGAAGCCGAAGTGCGTGCTGGATTCCGGCGACGATTCGACCGAGGGCCGGCCGGAGGGGGGAATACGGGTATTTTGCATGGTTTGTCAATCGTACATCATTCGGGGCCGTTAGAATGCGCAAGGTCGCGCTCGCGACAAGGATTCGTGCCGACAAACCGCCGTCATTTCCGGCTCGAAGCCGAAAATCCTTTCTTGCGCCGGATTTTCACAAACCTGAAATATTCGAGCCATATTATGGTCATGAAAGGCCCGCGGCATGGCCGCCGTCCCATCCGGACGGAAGTCGTCCCGACCCACCCAGGCCGACCCTTACGAAACGCTTTACATTATTATCAGGCGCTATGAGCACGACCATACTCGTTGTAGAAGATGAGCCCGCCATCCAGGAATTGATTTCGGTGAACCTGTCGTTCGCCGGCCACAAGGTGCTGCGCGCCTTCGATGCGGAGCAAGCCCAGACCCTGATACGGGCCGAGCTTCCCGATCTGATCCTGCTGGATTGGATGCTGCCCGGCGCGTCGGGCATCACCCTGGCCAGGACGCTGCGCTCCGACGAGCGCACCCGCGGCGTCCCGGTCATCATGCTGACCGCCAAAGGCGCGGAACACGACAAAGTGGAAGGCCTGGAGGCCGGCGCGGACGACTACATCACCAAACCGTTCTCGCCCAAGGAACTGATCGCCCGCATCAAGGCGGTGCTGCGCAGGCGCGCTCCCCAATTGACGGACGACGTCATACAGATCGGCACGCTGAAACTGGATCCGGCCACCCACCGCGTAAGCGGCGCAGACATGGCGCTCACGATAGGCCCCACCGAGTTTCGCCTGCTACACTTTTTCATGACGCATACCGAACGCGTGTTCTCGCGCGCCCAGCTGCTCGATCAAGTGTGGGGCGACCATGTTTTCGTCGAAGAGCGCACGGTGGACGTGCATATCCGGCGGCTGCGCAAAGCCCTGGAACCCAGCGGACATGAAAACCACATTGAAACCGTGCGCGGCGCGGGATACCGGTTTACCAATCAACTTCCCAAGCTCGCGTAAGCGAGCAGCAAAGGCTACCCGGCCCCACGGCCCTGAAACGTTGTCAACATGATCAAAACCATCATTTCAATCGGCCTGTGGGCAGCGCTGGGCTGGCTTTGCGGCGCCTGGCTCGGGCCCCATACGGGCTGGGGCGTCTTCTCGCTGGGCCTGGTCGTCATGATTCTGGTCAGCGGCGTGCAGCTTTCGCGCATTGGACGCTGGGTCTCGGACATCGACGCGCCGCCGCCCCCATCGGTCGGGCCCTGGGACGAGATACTGGCTCCCATCTACCGCAAGCTGCGCAAGGACAAACAGGACCTGGCCCTGCTGAACAGGCACGTCGACGGCATCATGCTGGCGGCGGAAGCCCTGCCGGACGGCGCCATCACCCTGGACGAGGCCATGCACCTGACGTGGTGCAACCAGACGGCCAGCGATCACATCGGCCTGGATCTGAAAGCCGACCGCGGGCACAGCATCTTCAATATTCTGCGCGCGCCCGAATTCGCCCGCTATGCCCGCCAGACCTCCTGGCCCGGCCCCATCCTGCTGCACATGGACAAGCCGGGGCAGGAGAAGACCCTGCTGGTGCAATTGACGCGCTACGGCGTCGGCCAGTTCCTGATCGTGACCCGCGACGTCACCCAGGTCGAAAAGCTGGAAACGACGCGCAAGGACTTCGTGGCCAATGTGTCGCACGAGCTGCGCACCCCGCTGACCGTGTTGTCGGGCTTTCTGGAAACGCTGCGCGACATGCCGGAAGAGTCCCTGAGCGCCGAGCAGCGCCTGCGCTACCAGACGCTGATGCTGGAGCAGGCCCAGCGCATGCAAGCCATTGTGGCCGACCTGCTGACCCTGTCGACGCTGGAATCGTCGCCGCATGCGGAAGGCGAACCGGTGCGCATGAGCACACTGATCCACACCGCCCTGCAGCAGGGCCGCATACTGTCCAACGACCAGCATGTCTTCGTCGAGAACATTGCCGAGGACTTGTACATTACCGGCATCGAAACCGAGTTGGCCTCGGCGGTATCCAATCTGCTGACCAACGCCATCCGCTACACGCCCAAGGACGGCACGATCACCGTCAGCTGGTATATAAGCGAAGGCGGCCATGCCTGCTATTCCGTCCAGGACACCGGCATAGGCATTGCCTCGCAAGACCTCCCCCGCCTGACGGAACGCTTCTACCGCGTCGACCGGGGCCGATCGCGGGCCACCGGCGGCACGGGGCTGGGCCTGGCCATCACCAAGCATGTGGCCATGCGGCACAATGCCGAACTGACCATACACAGCCGCTTCGGCGCGGGCAGCCTCTTTTCATTGATCTTCCCGCCCGCGCGCGTCAGCACGCCAGACCAGTAGCCGCACCATGGAAAATGTCCCGCGCCGGCCGGTCCGGGACATCCTGAAAAATACCGATAAAATGGGGACACGCAGCGCCACAGGAGGCAAAGCAAAACCGTTTTCGGAGTCCCCCGATGTCCACACAAAAAACGCTACCCCCCTTCCACTTGGCCTTTCCGGTACGCGACCTGGCCGAAGCACGCCGCTTCTACGGCGAACTGCTGGGCTGTCCGGAGGGCCGCTCGTCCGACCAATGGATAGACTTCGACTTCCACGGCCACCAGATCGTTGCACACTTGGCGCCCGAAGAATGCGGCAGCACCGGAACCAGCAGCGTGGACGCGCACAACGTGCCGGTCCGCCACTTTGGCGCGGTGCTTGAAATGGGCGCATGGGAAACGCTGGCCGACAAGCTGCGCAAGGCCGGCACCCGGTTCGTCATTGAACCCTATGTGCGCTTCAAGGGCGAAGTCGGCGAGCAGGCCACCATGTTCTTTCTGGACCCCTCGGGCAACGCGCTGGAATTCAAATCCTTCAAGAACCTTGACTCGCTGTTTGCCAAATAGGCACGGCGCAAGACCGGATGCCGCGCGTGAATGACGCAGTGCCGCAGGGCTGGACCGTCGTCCCTCAAGGCGACCGCGCCCTGCTGCTGGTATTCGGCGACGGGATAGCCGTGGAAGTCGGAAGGCGCTGCGCGGCCGCGGCCGCCGCCTTGCGGCAGGCAGCCATCCCGGGCGTTACCGACGTCGTCCCCGCATTCAATTCGGTGGCCGTGCATTATCAACCGCGCCCATCCTGCTCCGGCGCCGCATTTCGACAGTTGGCGGACGAGATCGAAAGCGTGTTGGCTTGCACGCTCGATGCGCGGCAGGCGCCCGCCGCAGGGCGGCAGATCGAGATCCCCGTCTGCTACGGCGGCCAGTTCGGGCCGGACCTGGACGAAGTGGCCGCGCACTGCAAGCTCGACGCCGCCGATGTCGTCCGCCTGCACAGCGGGCAATCCGCCTATGTCTTCATGCTGGGCTTTGCGCCCGGCGCGCCCTATATCGGCGTACACGACAAGCGGCTGGCCATAGGCCGGCGCCCCACGCCCCGGACGGCCGTGCCGGCCGGCTCGGTGGCCATCGCCAACCTTCAGACCATGATTTACCCCAACGTGTCGCCGGGGGGCTGGCACATCATCGGCGCCACGCCGTCCATCTTGTTCGATCCGGCAAAGACCCCTTCCACGCTGCTGGCGCCGGGCGATACCGTCCGCTTCGTCCCGGTCAGCCCCGATGAATATCTTGCACTGAAACAGGAACAGGAACGAGAACAGGCATGAGCATCACCGTCCTCAAGCCCGGCCTGCTGTCCAGCTTCCAGGACCTGGGCCGCAAGGGCTACCAGCATCTGGGGGTGCCGGTGGGCGGCGCCATGGACAGCCGCGCGCACCGGCTGGCCAACCTGTTGGCGGGCAATCCCCAGGACGAGGCCACGCTTGAAATCACTTTGTCGGGTCCGACGCTGCGGTTCGATTCGCCGGCCTGCATTGCCATCGCCGGCGCGGCCCTGGGTCCGACCGTGAACGGCAAGCCCGTTCCCAACAACCGGCCCCTTGTCATCCGCCAAGGCGACGTGCTGGCCTTCGGCGCCAGGACGGCGGGCCTGCGGGCCTATGTCGCCTGGCATGGCGGCATCGATCTTCCGGTGCTGTTGTCCAGCCGCAGCACCTACTTGCGCGGCGGCTTCGGCGGTTACAAGGGGCGCGCCTTGCGGACCAACGACGTCCTGCGCCTGCGCAGCCCGCTGGATGGCCCGGATCTCGATGCGCTGGCACGGGAATTGTGGAACATCAAGATCTATCTCCCCGCCCCGCTTGGACTGGCGCCACGCAGCGCCGTGCGCGCCATGCCCGGAGCCCATACCTCATTGTTCAAGGACAAGTCGGTCGATGATTTTTTTTCCAGCGAGTACCGGATAAGCCCCCAGTCGGAACGCATGGGCTATCGGCTGGAAGGAAACACGCTGGAATTGAAGAGCAACGCGCAATTGCTGTCGGAGGCCACCAGCTTCGGCAGCGTACAGGTGCCCCCTGACGGCAAGCCCATAGTCCTGATGGCGGACCGCCAGACCACCGGGGGCTATGCGAAGATTGCCCACATCGCCAGCGTCGACCTGCCCGCCATCGCGCAATGCATGCCTGGGGACGCGCTTGGTTTCATGCCGGTCGAGCTGCAAGAGGCTCAGGCGCTGGACATGCAGCGCGAAGAGGCGTTCGAACAGCTATGCCAGGCTCTTGCCCCTGTGCGCAGGCTGCTGCAGGGCGATTGAGGCGCCCCGGCCAGCCGGCGGAAAACAGCCGCGCGGGTATGCTGCGGACAAGACGTTTCTATGCCGCCAGCCGGCTCAATGCGGCAGGGCGGCTGTCGACCACCGTCAAGATGGACAGAAAGCCGCTGATATCGAATACTTCATGGACTTGCGGCTGAAGGCCGCACAAGACCAGCTGGCCCTCGTTCTGCTTCAGGCGCTTGGCCAGCATCAGTACCACCCTCAAGCCCGCGCTGGAGATGTAGTCCAGCTGCCCCAGGTCCAGCACGCAAAGCCGCTCGCCTTGCTCCACCCAGGCCAAAAGCCCGGACTCGACATCGGCGGCATTGGCGCTATTGATCTGGCCTGCCGGCGAAACCACCAGAACTTCGCCTATCTTTTCACTGGAAAGAGTCATAGTGCAACCGTTGGATTCAAAGAAGCCGATTGTAACGACTGTGCCCCGGAGCACCAAGAGGAATCCGTTAAAAAAGTTCGCACAGCCCCCCGCACAGCGACTATCATATTTGTAATCATGTGTTAAAAATCTCGCACACAACATTACATTCCGCGTCCCGAACGCCACCGAGCCCACGTCATGCCGTCTCCTTTGAAGATGAAGCTGCCGCCCCTGCCCACTTTCAAGCGCCCCCATGACCTGGTCTATGCATGCAATGACAAGCCGCCGGCATTTGCGCTGTGCGGGCTGGCCCTGCAGCACTGCGCCACCGCCCTGGCCCTCATCGCCTACGTCCTGGCCTCCGCCCGGATAGGCGGACTGGACGCCGAGTCGACGCGCAGCATGGTCACGGCCACCATCCTGGGCATGGCGCTGGCCACCTTCCTGCAATCCTGGGGCGGCCGGCTGGGCTCGGGCATGCTGTTGATCCACATGCCCGACCCTTTGCTGGTCGTCATATCGGGCATGATCGCCGCTGAATACGGCATAGGAGGGCTGGTCCTGGTGGGCGTGGTCAACGGGACTGTCGCATTGGGCGCGGGATTCATCGTTCCGCGCCTGCGGGCGGTGTTGCCGCCGACGGTGGCCGGCGTCGTGGTCTGCGTTGCGGGCCTGTCGCTGATCCCACCCGCGCTGACCCATACCAGCGGCCTGAACGCGGCCTCCGGCGTGGACCGGATCGATGTCTTGATCGGCGGACTCACCCTGCTGGTGATCGTCGCACTCTCCATCTGGGGCAACCACCGCGCCAAGCTGTTCGCCTTGCTGGCCGGCCTTGCCGCCGGTGTTGCGCTGGCGGCCTTCTTCGGCCGGCTGCATGGCTTCGACACCCTGGGCGCCACACCGGTTTTCGGCTTCCCCGTCCCGCCGGCACCCAAGTTCGGGATCGATCCGGGCGTCCTGGCAGCCGTTGCCGTGCTTGCCCTGATGACCCAACTGGACACCTTCGGCTGCGTCGTGCTGATGCACAAGATGAACGACGCCGACTGGCGCAGGCCCGACATGCGCATGGTGGGCGGAGGCATACGCGCCAATGGGCTGGGCAATCTGCTGGGCGCCTGGATGGGCGCATGCCCAAGCGCCATCTCGTCCGCCAACATCGCCTTGACCCACATCAGCCGGTCGACATCCCGCTGGATAGGGTTGCTGACCGGCCTGCTGCTGGCCTTCATTGCCTTCCTGCCCCAGGTCACGCTGGCCTTGACGCTGATTCCCACGCCGGTCATCGGCGCCGTCGAGCTGTATGCCGCCGCCTACCTGATCGTCTCGGGCATCGAGCTTATCGCGTCACGCGCCATGGACGCCCGCGGCATCTTCATGATCGGCCTGTCCTTCGTGGCGGGCATGGGGGTCATATTCCTGCCCGGCATGGCCGAAGCGGCGCCCGAATCGGTCCAGTTCATGGCCAAGAACGGCATCATCGTCGCCGGCCTGACCGCCATCGGCCTGAACCTGCTTTTCCGGCTGGGCACGTCCCAGCGTGCGTCGCTCGAACTGGACGGCGACGGGCCGCAGACTCAAAAAATCGTGGAATTCGTCGAGGCGCAGGGCGCCGCCTGGGCCGCGCGCCGCGATGCTGTGCGCCGCGCGGCCCAGGCGGCGATGGAAGCGGCCGAAGCCCTTCAGGCGGCGGGCGGCAATCGCCGCCTGGTGAAAATCCGCGGCAGCTTCGACGAGTTCAATCTCGACTTCGAGCTGCTGCATGAAGGGCTGCCGCTGACGCTGCAGGCCAAGCCGGGCGCCTCCCCCGCCAATCTGCTGGATGTCGACGACGATGCCTTCCACTTGGCGCTGGACGAGGCGCTGGCCGGCGTGTCGCATACGCTGCTCAGGCGCCTTGCGGACAGGCTCAGCAGCGGAACCCGTAGCGGGCACTCCTTCCTTCGATTACATTTCGACCACTGACTCCATCAGCCGATACGCTATGCAGACGCTCGCCTCCCTGTCATTGGCCCCCGGGCCCAACGCCGTCCCCCAGGCGCTTGCCTGGCTGGAATCGATCGCCGAGGCCGAGCGCTGGCCCGCGCGCCTGGCATTTCAGCTGTCCCTTTGCCTGGACGAAGCGCTGAGCAATGTCGTCATGTATGGCTTCGGCCCGCAGGACGACGGCCTTGGGCAGCCGCAAATCTCGCTGGAGCTTCTGCGGGGGAAGCAGTCCATTGTCATCGACATCGTCGACAACGGCGTTCCCTTCGATCCCACACAGCGCGCTTCAGCCGAGCTTGCAGCGACGCTGGACGACGCCCGCATCGGCGGCCATGGCATACGGCTGATGCGGCATTACCTGCAGAGCATTGAATATCGCCGCGACGAAGGCAAGAACCACCTGCGCTTGACGGCGGCGAATGCCGTCGACGGAGCATAGGCCTTGAGCGCCGCGATACCCGCCGCACGCAGCGCCTGCCGCCCGGCCGACCCTCCGGTGTCGGCCTTCGCGCGTATCGACACCGCGGCCATCGCGCACAATCTGCGGCATCTGCGGCGCCTGGCAATGGGCGAAAGCCGCCGGGCGCCCCTCATATGGGCTGTCGCCAAAGCCGATGCCTACGGCCATTCACTGGTCCATGCGCTTGCGGGACTGGAGTCGGCCGACGGACTGGCCGTGCTCGCCCTGTCCGACGCGCTCCAGGCCCGGGAAATGGGCTGGAACAAGCCCATACTCGTCATGAGCCCCCGGTTCCGCGCCGACGATTTGCGCAACCCCGCTCTTTGTCCACTGCATCTGGTCATCGACAGCGAAGAGCAACTGACCGAGCTGCATGCGCTGCGGACCGGCCCGCCGCCCCACATATGGTTGCGCCACAGCGGCCAGCTGCATCACTCCGGTTTCGGCGGCACCGACTATCCGCGGGCGTATCGGCGGCTGCAGGAACTATGTCTTGCGGGGCGCGTGGCCGCCGTGGGCCATCTATGCCACTACGCCGCCTCCGAAGACCCGCACAGCCTGACCGCCGAGCGGCAAGCATTCCGGGAGGCGATTGCGGGCCTGCCCGGCGCCCTGTGCACGGAAAATTCGGCGGCCCTGCTGACGGCGCCGGGCTATGCGGGGGAAAACGATTGGGTGCGCAGCGGAATTGCCTTGTACGGGCTCAGCCCTTTGCCGGGCACGAACGGCGCCGACCTGGGCTTGCGTCCGGCCATGACGCTGCAAGCGCCCATCTATGGCCAGCAGACCTTGCGGGCGGGCAGCCGGCTGGGCTATGGCGGAGGCTTCCTGGCTCCTCGGGACATGCGCATCGGGCTGGTACGCTGCGGGTACGCCGACGGATATCCGCGCCGCATCGCAGAGGACGCCTACGTACTGATCGATGGCCGGAAAAGCCGGATCGTAGGCAGGGTATCGATGGACACGCTGACCATAGACCTGACCGGTCACCCGCTTGCCGCGCCGGGCACGCTGGTCACCTTGTGGGGTGAGGCCGGCCTGCCCACGGAGCAGCTTGCCCGATCTGCGGAAACGATTGCGCCGCAATTATGCACGGGACTGACGGCGCGCGTGCCGCGCCTGGCCGCTACGCAGTGCGCAGCCTGGGCGCCAATACCAGGAACGCCAGCGTAGCCGTCAGGTATACGGCCCCCGTCACGGCCAGGCCGCCCGAGATCCCCAGGGATGCAAACAAGCTGCCCACCATCAAGGGCCCCAGCATCTGTCCGAATTTATCCGCCGCGCGCATGACGCTGGTCGCACCGCCCGCGCCATAACGCTGAACGTTGTCTAGGGACAGCATGTATGCGGTTTGCGCGCCGCCGGCCAGGCAGCTGGCCAACGCCAGCAGCACGACGGAAAGCGCGGCGGCGACAATGCCGCTGGCAAAATACAGGCTTAGCAAACCGGCGCTGCCGACCAGGCCGCCCGCCACGATCCAGTATTTCTTGTGGACGCTCTGGTCAGCCAGCCGGGCCATATAGGGCCCCACGTAGATGACGCAAAAACCGTAAAGCATGAGCACGCGCCCGACACTGCCGGCGGTTGCCCCATAGGCTTCCGCATACAAGGGCAGCGCGTAGGTCAACAGGCCGACTTGCGCAATCGAAAACGGAACGACGCAGCCCGCCAGAAGCATGCCGAAGTCGCGCGTGGCCAGCAGCTTGCGCAGCGCCGCCCATGAGCGCAGCGACGGGCCGGCCGCAAAGCTTACCGCCTTCTGGCTCAGGAGATGGCGGTATGGCCACATCAGGGTCAATACGCCTGCGGCGGGCAGAGCGGTCAATATCGCCGCGACGACGAAGACGACGCTGGAGCCCCATTGCTGCATGAGCATCGCTCCCACGGCCGCGCCTGACAAATGTCCGGCAAACAGGCCGGCGATGACGGACGCCATGTTGCGTCCGCGATACGCAGCGGGACTGCGAACGACGATAAAGCCTTGCAGGCCCATCCATGTCAGTCCGTAGCCCAGGCCGACCAGTCCTCGCGCCCCGATGAAGACGGGCAAAGAGCCGGCCCAGGCGCAGGCCAGGTTCCCGGCGCAGGACACCAGCAGGCCCGCGAGCACGGGAAACTGCCAGCCACGCCGGTCGGTGAGGCGGCCGGCCAGCAAGGCCGTCACCAAGCCGCAAGCCATCTCGGCGGCGATGGGCAGCGCCATCAGGAAGGCCCCCCCCTGCTCCAGCGACTCGGGCGGCAGGAGCGACCGGGCATAAAGCGGAAGAAAGCTCAAGGGCAAGGCCATGGCGAACAGGAAACCGAACATGACGGGACGCACCACCAGCCCCACCTGGGAGCTGTCGTCCAATCCAATGGGCTCGCCCGTGGCCGCCCGCAGCGGCGCCGAGAATGCCCTGTCCATCAAGAGGGCGAGCAGCAGGAACAGTTCGATGGCCGCCACCAGGGCGACGGCGACCACCGTGCCGGCATCCAGGATCCGCGCCCGCACGCCGGCGGCAATCAAGCGCTCGTCCAGCACTATGCGCAGTTGGGCCAGCACCGGCCCGCCGGGCTGGGCGCTAAGCGGAAATACCAGGCCATCGCTTGCGCCGCCCTCCATGGAAACCGGCAAGGCGCCGTGCGCGTCCGCCCGGTTCAGCATCCGCCCATCGGCGTCCAGCAACTGCACCTCTCCTATCATGGGAAAGGCGGCGGCCAGCCTGGCCATGGGTCGCTCGACGCCGCGCAGGTGGTCCGGCGCTATGCCGTAACCCAGCACGCGATCCAGGTCGCCCTGCAGGCCCTGGCCGACAATGCGCGTGTTGTCCAGGGTTACCTCGACCCAGACATGGCGAAACGTCTGGATGGTGTAGGCGGCATAGAGGCCTTGCGCCAGCAGCAGGATCAGCAAGGGCACAAACAGCCTGGTCTTGCTGGCCGCCGCCAGTTCGTGCAAAGGCATGGCATAGCGAAACATCAGGGCGAGAATCAGAGCCGCGCCCAGCGTGGTCAGGGCCAGCACCTCGAGGTTCTCGGTCAGCAGCGTGTTCTTTCGCAACTCTTGCGGCTGCACCTGCAGAATCACCGCGCCGCCAAGAGCGGTGGCGGTTCCTGCCAGGGGAACCGCCACCGTCACCAGACCGCCTCCGGCCTGTTGCGCCGCGCCCAATGCGCTCAGGGTGACGCCCTTGCCCTCGTCCCGCCCCGACGCCAGGGCATGCAGCAAGGGCGCCGCCTCGGGGGCCTTGCCGACCGCGGCCAGCACCCGCCCGTCGGACAGCACGACACTGGCTCCCCGCATATCGGGAGCCCGCTCCTGCAACCCGTCCAGCAGCACCGACAGGCCGAAGAACTGTGCCAGGGGTTTGCCCAGATCGATACCGGTCTGGATCTGCGCGGAGGTGTCGCGCGCCAGCAGTTCCACGCGCTCCGCGGTGTTGTCGGCGATCAAGCGATTCAGGGCCGACAAGCTCAGCGTGCCGATCAGGGCCTGCGCCAGCAGCAGGACGAGCATGCATGCCAGCAGCACGTCACGCAGCGGTCGACGCCGGCGTCCAGAAACCGCATTCTCACCATTTTTCATGTTTGCTTCCGCAACCGTATCCAGAAATAAGCCCTGCCCGCCATTCCAACCCTGCGTCATGTCAGCAATAGTAATTTACAATCGGGTTCAAAAGCACACTTTTCTGGTCGTCCAGGACGTCCCAACCTTTCCGTTGAGTAGTCACTTATGCGATTGACCTCGCTGCGCAGCAAAATCTTCCTGCTTGTGGGCCTGACCCTGCTTATAAGCGCGATCGCCGTCATGCTCGTCACCGAACGGGATGTCAAGCGGACCGTGGTCACCAGCGAAGAACTGGCGGTGCGCAATGTGCTGAACCTGCTGGTGCGCGACAGCGAGGCGCGCTGGGGCAGCCTGCTCAACGACAAGATATCCACCGTGCGCAGCAGCCGCCAGCAACTCATGCAGCTTGGCAACACCGTAAGGTCCGTGCTGGCCATGTATGCCGCACAGGTCGAGCGCAAGGAATTGAGCCTTTCGGAAGCGCAGGGGCTGGCCAGGGAATGGGTCAACGATCTGTCGATAGGAGAGGAGCGCTTCAGCTTCATTTTCAATCACGACCTCATCGCCATCGCCAGCGGCAACAGCGAGTGGCTGGGCATGAACCTGTCGACACTGAAGGATTTCAAGGGCCGCGACCTGGCCGCCTCGGCCTACCAGGAAGCGCAGACCTCCGGCCAGAGCTTCGCCATCTATCGCTGGCCGCCGCCCGGCACTGCGGGAAAACGCGAACTGCGCTATGCCTACTTTGCCTACTTCGAGCCCTGGGACTGGATATTCGCCGTCACCGACGACGCGCGCCAGGTTTCGGACCAGTTCGACAGGCGCCGCCAGGAAATGGAGCATGCCATCGGCGAATCGCTGGCGTCGCTGACCCTGGCGCAATCGGGCTTCGCCTTCATTGCGGCGGACGATGGCACACTGGTGTCGCCGCTGCCCTCCGGCCATGCCGGCCTGCTCGGCGACGTCGATGAAGAAAGCGGCAAAACCTTGCGCGAACTGCTGGACGGAATCCCCAGCACCGGCGATGTCTCCAGCTTCGGATTTACGCCCCGGGACACGGATGACTCCTGGCAAATCAGTTCGGCCTATTTCAAGCCCCTGGGATGGACGATCGTGGCCGCTGTTCCCAGCGAGGACCTGACACGGGCGGCAACGGAGTTGCGCAATCGCCTGGGCATGGTTTTCCTGGCCATCCTGCTGGTTTCGCTGGCCATCGCCTGGGCCTTTTCGGTGCGCCTTACGCGCCCGCTGCAACAGCTCAGCGATTTTGCGCGCGTCCTGCCGGAGCAGGACCTGAGCGCCGCCAGCCCGATACCGCCGCATATCGCCCGCCTGCCGCAAAACCAACCCGACGAAGTGGGCCGCCTAGCCGCCACCTTCATGTTCATGGACAAGGAGCTGCGTGAGAAAGTCGCCAAGCTGGTGCAGGAAACCTCATCGCGCGAGCGCTTCGAAAGCGAACTCAATATCGCCCATGGCATACAGATGGGGCTGCTGCCGATCCCGCTTCCGGCATCCATACTGAAGAAGATCGACCTGTACGCCACCATGATCCCGGCCAAGGAAGTCGGCGGCGACCTGTACGACTACTTCATGCTTCCGGATGGGCGCCTGTGCTTTGCCATCGGTGATGTGTCGGACAAGGGCGTTCCCGCGGCGCTGTTCATGGCCGTCACCCGCACGCTGATCCGCGCATCGGCCGAAGACGAGACCTCTCCGGCCCTGCTGATGGAGCGCGTCAACAATCGCCTGTCCGAAAACAACCCCAACCTGATGTTCGTCACACTCATCCTCGCCGTTCTTGATCTGGCCAGCGGCGAACTGCAGTGGGCCAACGCCGGCCATCCGTCGCCCTGCGTCCTGAGCGCCGGCGGCGACTGGCGCCTGCTGGAGGGCCGTAGCGGCCCCGCCTGCGGCGTGATGGAGGGCGTGCCCTACAAGCAGTTCTCGACCATACTGGAACCCGGCGAAACCATAGTAGGCTTTACCGATGGCGTGACCGAAGCGCTGGATCCCGACGGCCATCTCTATGGCGAACCCCGTTTGTACGCCCTGCTGACCGGCACGGGATCCGATACGGCGCAGAGCACGACAAGCACACTGCTGGATGACGTACGCGCCTTCGCCCAAGGCACGGAACAGTCCGACGACATTACCCTGATCGCAGCAAAAAGGCCCGCCCCATGATTTTCCGCCTCCTGCTTCCCGCCCTCCTGGCCCTATGCCTGTTCGCCTTTCCGCCCCTGGCCGTCCAGGCCGCCGGGCAGGCGCCAGCGGCGCAGGACAGCGTCTTTCCCACCACCCCCAAGGCCAGGCCGGATGGCAAGCGCTGGCGCATCGGATATGTGGACGGCGGCGACTACGCCGATTACCCGCTGACCCTGGACGCGATCGTGGATGGCCTGCAGCGCCTGGGCTGGCTGACCACTACGTCTGACGTGCCCGAGCGCCTGAGCAGCCGCGATCTTTGGACCTGGCTGTCCAAGAATATCAAAAGCGATACGCTGGAGTTTGTCCAGGACGCATGGTGGCAGCCCGGCAATTTCGACGCCGGAAAACGCGAGGCCGTGCGCACCGCCATTGCCGACAGAATCCGTCAGCGCGGCGACGTCGACCTGGTGATTGCCATGGGAACCTGGGCGGGCCAGGACATGCGCGCCATCGGCCCGCCGGTTCCCACCATCGTGGGATCGACCAGCGACCCGCTGGCCGCGGGCATCGTCGACAGCGCCCAGGACAGCGGACGCGACAACCTTCACGCACGGATCGAGCCCGACCGATACCAGCGGCAGGTGAGGCTGTTCCGCGAGATCGTGCCCTTCAAGAAGCTGGGCATCGTCTACGAAGACAGCGAAGCGGGGCGCACTTACGCCGCCGTGGACGCCGTGGAGCAGGTGGGCAAGGAATTGGGCTTTGCCGTCCAGCATTGCCATGCCCAGTCCAGCAGCGTCTCCACGGAGACGGCCATCGCCAATGCATTGCAGTGCTACCGCGACCTGGCGCAGCAGCGCGTCGATGCGGTCTACGTCACCACGCATCGCGGCGTGACGCTGGATTCGATATCCGACATCGCCAAAGCCCTGCGCCAAGCCAAGATACCCAGCTTCTCGATGGCCGGATCAAGGGACGTCGAACGCGGGATACTGCTCAGCCTGGCCCAAGCCGATCTGTCCTATGTCGGGCTGTTCCACGCGGAAACCATCGCCCGCATCTTCAACGGCGCCAAGGCGCGCCAGCTCAGCCAGCTCTGGGTGGACCCGCCCAAGATCGCGCTGAACCTGGCGACGGCGCGCATCATCGGCTTCGATCCGCCGGTCGATATATTGCTGGCCGCCGACGAGGTATACGAAGCCGACCGGTAATCAAATGCCGCCGTAGCGGCCGGGCTGCACCGCCGCATGGTGGGCCAGCAGCGCGGCCAGTCGCTGCCGCGCCGTACCGCCCGCGCTGTTCCAGGTATCCAGCAGGCGGTCCGCGCCGCTGCGCCCCGAGTCCAGCACGAATTCGGGGTAGGCCAGCCAGGATGCATCGTGCGGGGCCAGGCCCGAACGCGCCACCGACAGTACCTGCGCACACAAGGCCTTGACGCGCCCATCGCCCACGCCGGTGCGCATGGCCGGTTCGCGCAGCTCGCCCAGCGCCTGCCAGCCCCATTCGTTCACCAAGCGCCAGGCCTCGTCCAGATTGGCCAGCAGGCCCTTTTGCACCGCGGAAGGGGCCGGAAGCAGGCTGAGCGCCTGCGCCGGACCCGCTTCGCGCAGCAGGCATTCGTCGGCGAAACCCGCGCCGGGAGCCCGGGCCTCGATATAGGTCTGCGCCCCGCAAGCCGCAAACAGCGTCTCCAGTCCGCCATCGCGCCGCCAGGCATCCAGGAGCTCGGCCAGCGGCGGCTCGGCGTCCAGCCGATAGCGCAAGCGGGCGTCCAGGAACTGACCGATCTGCGAATATTCGAAATGCCGTGCGTGCGGGACCAGCTCGACCGTGGAGCCGTCGTCGCTGCGCCGCCCCCGCCATGCCGGGGCGGTCAGGAAATCCTCCAGGCAGGGATCGCCCTCCAGCAAGACCGTGGGCACGGACTTGTAATCGTAGGAGGGCGCCAGCGGCAAGCCGCGCGCCACGGTGCCCGCGCCGAACATCCAGTGAAAGAAATCGCCCAGATCATGGAAGGGCCGCGAAGGATACTGGCATAGCCACGCATCGCCCGGGAACCGGGCGGGTCCGAATACGCGAGGCCAGATCGTCATGCGGTTTTCCCTCAAACCCGTGTCCCGGCCCGATTCCAGAGGACTGTTGGCGAACAGGGCCAGGCTGGCCGGCGCAAGCGCAATGGCGACATTCAGCGCCCGGATGGCGCCCTCGACCGGCACCGACGTGTTGGCGCCATTCTGCGCCTTGGCATCGATGCCCTCCCAGTGATGCCATCCGCGATGGTCACGAAGCTCACGGTAGATGGGCCGCGGCACGCACACCTTGGCATACCAGTGCGCATCGCGCGGGCAGTCCGGATGCTGCGAGGCATTCAGAATGCAAGCTTCATCCGCCTCCAGGGCCTGCAGGGTATCGGCAAGCTCCCGATGCGCCAGCGCGGCCAGGCGGTCCAGCCCCCGGGGGCCGTCGTCGACCGGCGCCAGGGCGGTTTCCAGCAGATTGAAGCCATTGTCCAGGCCGCATTCCGCCGTGGCGGTATGCAGGCCGATGCAACGTCCGCCCTGCATCATGTCCTGGCTGGACACGCCTCTTTCCTGCTTGACCTCGCGCAAGGCGGAAAAATAGGCCTCCACCGGCAGGCTGGCGCCGGTGCGCGCATGCGCGACGACCATTTCGATCTCCAGGCCCAGCCTGGGGCGATAGAGACGAGCCGGGGAACCGGCCCGGCCGCGGGAATCCAGCCCGGCGGCAGCCGGCGCGACAGAGGCGGCTCCGGCCGCCGCCTCCTTACAGGAAGAGCTGGTACGCGGGGTTTTCGCTTTCATTCCAGTAGGGATAGCCCAGGCCGTCCAGGAAGGCCTTGAAGGCCTTCTTGTCGGCGGGCGGCACCTGTATGCCGACCAGTATGCGGCCGTAGTCGTCGCCCTGGTTCCGATAGTGGAACAGGCTGATGTTCCAGTCGGGGTTCATGGCGCCCAGGAAACGCATCAGCGCGCCGGGGCGTTCGGGAAACTCGAAACGGAACAGCATCTCGTGCTCGGCCAGCGTGGAGCGTCCTCCGACCATATAGCGCAAGTGGGTCTTGGCCATCTCGTTGCCGGTCAGGTCGAGGGTGGGAAAGCCCTTCTTGCGGAAGTTGTTGGCCAGCTTTTCGGGTTCGGCCTCGGAATTGATCTGCAAGCCCACGAATACATGGGCCTTGTCGGGATCGGAGATGCGGTAATTGAATTCGGTAACGCTGCGCTTGCCCACCGCTTCGCAAAGCCGCAGGAAGCTGCCGCGCTTTTCAGGCAGGGTCAATGCGAACACCGCTTCGCGCGCCTCGCCCACGTCGGCGCGTTCCGCCACGAAGCGCAGGCGGTCGAAATTCATGTTGGCGCCGCAGGTAATGGCCACCAGGGTCTTGTCCTTCCATTTGTTCTGGGCCGCATAGCGCTTGGCGCCGGCCAGCGCCAGCGCGCCGGCGGGTTCAAGCACGCTGCGCGTGTCCTGGAATACATCCTTGATGCCCGCGCAGATTGCGTCGGTATCGACCAGCACATAGTCGTCGACATATTCGCGCGCCAGCCTGAAGGTTTCCACGCCGACCTGCTTGACCGCCGTGCCGTCGGAAAACAGGCCCACGTCGCTCAAGGTGATGCGGCGCCCGGCCTTGACGCTGCGCGCCATGGCGTCCGAATCGACGGTCTGCACGCCGATGATCTTGATCTCGGGCCGCAGTTGCTTCACATACGCGGCCACGCCCGCGATCAGGCCGCCGCCGCCGATGGCCACGAAAATGGCGTCGATGGGCCCCGGGTGCTGGCGCAGGATTTCCATGCCCACCGTGCCCTGCCCGGCAATCACGTCAGGATCGTCGAAGGGATGCACGAAGGTGAGCTTTTCCTTCTTCTCGAGTTCCTTGGCGTGCTCGTAGGCATCGGTAAAGCTCTCGCCCATCAGCACGACCTCGCCGCCCAGGCCGCGAACCGCATTGATCTTTACCTGCGGGGTAGTAACCGGCATGACGATGACGGCCCTGCAACCCAGCCTGCGGGCCGAAAGCGCCACGCCCTGCGCGTGGTTGCCCGCCGACGCGGCAATGACGCCGCGCTTGAGTTCGGCCGGGCTCAGGTGGGCCATCTTGTTGTAGGCGCCACGCAGCTTGAAACTGAAAACAGGCTGTGTATCTTCGCGCTTGAGCAATACCTTGTTATGAATTCGGGCAGAGACCTGCGGAGCCAATTCAAGAGGCGATTCGACGGCGACGTCGTACACCTTGGAGGTAAGGATGCGTTTAAGATAGTCTGTTGACATGGAGAGGGGCGAGTGAAGAGAGGAGAGGCCAGCGATAATTGTAAGTAAGTACTTACTTCAAAGAATACCATAGGGATTTCCCCATCAACCGCTCTACACTGGCGCGCTTATGGAAGCATGGCTGCAATCGATCATTCACTGGCTCCTCCTGACCCTGGCTTTGCCGCGTTTCGGCCTGAGCGCTATTTTCATCGTCAGCCTGATCTCGGCGACCCTGCTGCCGCTGGGTTCGGAGCCGGCGGTTTTCGGCTTCGTGAAGATCGCGCCGCATATGTTCTGGCCCGCCGTCCTGGTGGCGACGCTGGGCAATACGATAGGCGGCGCGATCAGCTACGGGATGGGGCTGGGGGCGGAGAAGGCTTATGAGCGCTGGCGGGAGAAGCATCCGCACAAGCCCAAAAGCAAGGCGGGCGGCCGCTGGCATGACTACGTAAGCTATTGGCTGCACCGCCTGGGTCCGCCGGCGCTGCTGTTCTCATGGCTGCCATTCCTGGGCGATCCCTTGTGCGCGGTGGCGGGATGGCTGCGCCTTTCGTTCTGGCCGAGCATGCTTTACATGGCGATCGGGAAGTTCCTGCGCTATCTGGTGATGACGGCGGCCTTGTTGTGGTTCTTTCCGGGGTCGCCTTGACGGCGCAGGCATGCAGGGGCTTCGTTTTAGAAGGCCCAAGCCCATTATCGACGGCGGAGCTTGTCCTCTGAAGCGTAAGCATGTCATCAACTCGCGGGGTCATCATCGGAAGCGCCTGCACGTTGTCGACTCGCGGATTCATTATCGGGAGCGCAAGCACGTGGTCGACTCGCGAATCTTCATCGGAAGCGCTAGCACGTTGGGGCCAAGGGGGGCGTCGGGCTAGGCGCCTTGCGGTCCCGGCTTCGCCGTGACTTCCCGCACAGCTTGCCAGGCCGGGGCGACCGCGAACTCGCGCGTCGGACAGCCACCGGCTGTCCGAAAGCGTCGCGCTCGAACAGCGCGGTCTTGCTTCCCCGCCCTGGCAAGCTGTGCGGCGCATGCGCAAACCGCCCGCCGCCCCCCTTGGCCCCAACGTGCCAGTGACACTGTGGATGTGCCAGCAGAACCCGGACGCGTCTGCATGTATTTGTATCGGTGCTTCCGGAACGGCAGGATTCACGTATCACGGCACGATCGAGTGGAATGACAAGGATTGATCCGTAGCAAGCGACAGCGACTCCGCTCACCCAGCCAAATAGCCAAACATCGCGCGGCGTCGCGTGGCGCATACAGAATAATGGCAATGTCGCGAACTAGACCCCGCACGTCGCAAGCAAGTTCTCTGCTATTCCTCCATGCGAGGTGCCGTGGGTGGGGCCGGGGGACGGCGGTTTGCGTGCACGCCGCGTGAAGCGTCGGAAACGGGAGGCAAGTGCGCGCTGTTCGAGCACGACGTTTTCGGACAGCCGGGGGCTGTCCGACGTGCGAGTTCGCGCACGCCCGTTTCCGAGGCTTCACGCGGGGAATCCAGGCGCAGCCTGGATCGTGCGCGCCTAGCCGGCACCCGGCCCCACCCACGGCGCCGGCCCATGAAAAACGATTGAGATAAAGCAACAAGCCACAAACATGGCCCATGCAGGAAGCACCAGGGCGAAAGGAACAAGCAAACGGGAAACTCACGAAGCAGCCAGGCAAAGGAGGCTGCAAGCTCGTCCTTCAAGGACCAATAAGCCGTTCTAGATTACACTTCTCGTTATCCCTTACACTACCTCTTTAAGGGACCACCTTTTCCACAAGCCATGAACGCCCCTGTAGCCAGTCACCTGCTAGCCGCCCAGGCACCCCTTGCCAGCACCCCGCGCCTGCGAGAAATCCCCTACAACTACACCTCCTACTCCGACCGCGAAATCGTCCTGCGCCTGCTCGGCGAAGAAGCCTGGCAGATGCTCTCGGAACTGCGTGGCGAACGGCGCACCGGGCGTTCCGCCCGCATGCTGTTCGAAGTACTGGGCGACATCTGGGTCGTGCGCCGCAACCCCTACCTGCACGACGACCTGCTGGACAATCCCAAGCGGCAGCACCTGCTCATACAGGCCCTGAACCACAGGCTGAACGAAATCGACCAGCGGCGCGACAGCAACGCCGCCGAACGCGACACCAAGGTGGCGCGGCTGCTGGGTGCCGCGCGCACCGCCGTTTCCGCCTTCGAGCACGAATTCATCCAGACCCGCGACCTGCGCAAGAAAGTCGTCCGGCGCCTGGCCCGCATCACCCATAAAGACAACATCAAGTTCGACGGCCTGTCGCGCGTATCCCATGTCACCGACGCCACTGACTGGCGCGTCGAATACCCCTTCGTCGTCTTGACGCCCGACAACGAAAACGAAATGGCCGCGCTGGTGCGCGCCTGTATCGAACTGGACCTGACCATCATCCCGCGCGGAGGCGGCACCGGCTATACCGGCGGCGCCATCCCGCTGACCTGGAGGTCGGTCGTCATCAACACCGAAAAGCTGGACGCGCTGGGCGCCGTCGAGACCACGGCGCTGCCCGGGGTGGACGAACCCGTGCGCACCATACTGACCGGCGCCGGCGTCGTCACCCGGCGCGTGGCCGAAGCCGCCGAAGCCGCCGGCCATGTGTTCGCCGTGGACCCCACCTCCGCCGATGCGTCCTGTGTAGGCGGCAACGTCGCCATGAACGCCGGCGGCAAGAAGGCCGTGCTGTGGGGAACCGCGCTGGACAACCTGGCCTGGTGGCGCATGGTCGACCCCGAGGGCAACTGGCTGGAAGTCACGCGCCTGGATCACAACATGGGCAAGATCCACGACGTGGCCGAAGCGCGATTCGAACTGAAATGGTTCGACGGCAGTGCCCTGCCCGGAGCCTCCCTGCTGCGCAGCGAAATCCTGGCGATCGAAGGCGCCCGCTTCCGCAAGGCGGGCTTGGGCAAGGACGTGACCGACAAGTTCCTGGCCGGCCTGCCCGGCATACAGAAGGAAGGCTGCGACGGCCTCATCACCGCGGCGCGCTGGGTGCTGCACCGCATGCCCGCACATACCCGCACCGTCTGTATGGAGTTTTTCGGCCAGGCGCGCGATGCCGTGCCGTCCATCGTCGAAGTCAAGAACTACCTGGATGGCCCGGGCCGCGAGCGCGGAGCCATACTGGCCGGGCTGGAACATCTGGACGAACGCTATCTGCGCGCCGTGGGCTATTCCACCAAGAGCAAGCGCGGCGGCCTGCCCAAGATGGTGCTGATCGGCGACATCGTCGGCGACGATGCCGACGCGGTCGCCTTGGCCGCCAGCGAAGTCGTGCGCATCGCCAACACCCGCCACGGCGAAGGCTTCGTTGCCGTCAGCGCCGAGGCCCGCAAGAAGTTCTGGCTGGACCGCTCCCGCACCGCGGCCATCGCCCGCCACACCAATGCGTTCAAGATCAACGAAGACGTCGTGATCCCCCTGAACCGCATGGGCGAATACACCGACGCCATCGAGCGGATCAACATCGAGCTTTCCACGCGCAACAAGCTGCGCCTGCTCGACAAGCTGGAACTCTTCCTGCAAGGTGACCTGCCCATCGGGAAGATCGAAGATCACGACGACGCCGATCATACGCGCGAAGAGGTGCTGGCCGAGCGCACCCGCGACGCCCTGCAATGCCTGCGGACCGTTCGCCAGCGCTGGACCTGGCTGCTGGAGAACCTTGACCGCCCTCTGGCCCAGTCCATCGACACTTTGCGCGAGCTCGGCCTGGACGAACAGGCTCCGGCCCTGACCCAGCGCCTGGCGCAGCAGGCCGACGCCACCGTATTCGACCTGGTGCAGGACCATACCCTGCGCATTTCCTGGAAAACCGAAGTCCGCGCCCTGATGGAGCGTTACTTCGCCGGCGCCGATTGCGCCGCCGTGCTGGCCGAGATACAGGCCATCCACGATCGCGTCCTGAAAGGCCGGGTGTTCGTGGCCCTGCACATGCATGCGGGCGACGGCAACGTGCACACCAACATTCCGGTCAATTCCGACGACTACGAGATGCTGCGCGAGGCCAACGAAGCCGTGGCCCGCATCATGCAGATCGCGCGGAATCTGGACGGCGTCATTTCCGGCGAGCACGGCATAGGCCTGACCAAGTACGAATACCTGACTCAGGAAGAGCTCGCACCCTTCCAGGACTACAAGCAGCGCATCGATCCGAACGGCCGCTTCAACGCCGGCAAGCTGATGCCGGGCGCCGACCTGCGCCATGCCTGGACGCCCAGCTTCAATCTGCTGGGGCATGAATCCCTTATCATGCAACGCAGCGAGATCGGCTCCATCTCCAACGCCATCAAGGACTGCCTGCGCTGCGGCAAATGCAAGCCGGTGTGCGCCACTCACGTGCCGCGCGCCAACCTGCTGTACTCGCCGCGGAACAAGATCCTGGCCACCTCGCTGCTGATCGAGGCCTTCCTGTACGAAGAACAGACCCGGCGCGGCGTCAGCCTGAAGCACTGGGAAGAATTCGAGGACGTGGCCGACCACTGCACGGTTTGCCACAAATGCTACAACCCCTGTCCGGTGGACATCGACTTCGGCGACGTGTCCATGGAAATGCGCGCGCTGCTGCGCCGCATGGGCAAGAAGTCCTTCAACCCCGGCACCACCGCCGCCATGTTCTTCCTGAATGCCAAGGACCCGCGCGTCATCAAGGCCACGCGCACGGCCATGATAGACGTGGGCTACAAGGCGCAGCGCATGGCGCACGACGTCCTGTCGGTCGCCTCGCGCAAGCAGACGGCCAAGCCGCCCGCCACGCTGGGCAAGGCGCCCATACGCGAACAGGTCATCCATTTCGTGAACAAGAAGATGCCCGGCGGCCTGCCCAAGCAGACGGCCCGCAAGCTGCTCGATATCGAAGATCCCGACTACGTCCCCATCATCCGCAATCCGGCCGCTACCTCGCCGGACACCGAGGCCGTTTTCTATTTCCCGGGCTGCGGCTCCGAACGCCTGTTCTCGCAGGTGGGCCTGGCCACCCAGGCCATGCTGTGGCATGCCGGCGTGCAGACGGTGTTGCCGCCTGGCTACCTCTGTTGCGGGTACCCGCAGCGCGGCAACGGCATGACCGACAAGGCCGAGAAGATCATCACCGACAACCGGGTGCTCTTCCACCGCATGGCAACCACCCTGAACTACCTGGATATCAAGACGGTCGTGGTCAGTTGCGGCACCTGCTACGACCAGTTGGCCGGCTATGAGTTCGAGAAGATATTTCCGGGCTGCCGCCTGATCGACATCCACGAATACCTGCTCGAAAAGGGCATCGACATCCACGGCGTGCAAGGCGTGCGCTACATGTACCACGATCCCTGCCATACGCCCATGAAGCTGCAGGATCCGATGAAGACGGTCAAGGCGCTGGTGGGCGACAGCGCCATCAAGACGGACCGCTGCTGCGGCGAATCGGGGACCCTGGCCGTGTCGCGCCCCGACATTTCCACGCAGGTCCGTTTCCGCAAGACCGAGGAGCTGGCCAAGAACTCGGCCGCCATCCGGGCCGACGGCTACGAGGGCGAAGTCAAGATGCTGACCTCCTGCCCCTCATGCCTGCAAGGCCTGTCGCGCTACGAGGGCGAGACCGGCATGGAAGCCGACTATATCGTGGTGGAAATGGCGCGCCACATCCTGGGCGCCGACTGGATGCAGAACTACGTGCGCGACGCCAACGCGGGCGGCATAGAGCGGGTGCTGGTATAAGCACCCGGAGGGCGCCGCCTTAAGGGGCGCCCTCATCGAAGCTGCACACGGTATAGATATCCAGTCCCGTATCCTTCAGGGCCTGGGAGCCGCCCAAGTAGGGCAGATCGATGATGGCCGCGGCCTCGATCACGTTGGCGCCCAGGCGCTGCAGCAGCTTGGAAGCGGCCAGCATGGTTCCGCCGGTGGCGATCAGGTCGTCGATCAGCAGCACGCGCTGGCCCGGGCGCACCGAATCGGTGTGCATCTCGACCGAGGCGTTGCCGTATTCCAGCGAATATTCCTCGGCCACCGTCTGGAAGGGCAGCTTGCCCTTCTTGCGCACCGGCACGAAGCCCAGGTTCAGTTCGTAGGCCAGCACCGAACCCAGGATGAATCCACGCGCGTCGACGCCCGCAACCAGATCCAGCCGCTGCCGCATGTAGCGATAGACAAAGAGATCGATCAGGACCCGGAACGAACGCGGGTCTTGCAATACCGGGGTAATATCGCGGAACGTTATACCGGGCTTGGGCCAGTCCGGGACGCTGCGGATTACGCTACGAACATAGACGGCGGGATCAATATGCATTTAAATCGCCAAAAGACTAAGGAATTTCAGGAACAACTATACGCTGCCAGCGGTACGCGAAGTTTACAGGATTGCGGCCGTTACAACTGAATTCCCGCCACCGCTCCGCCTCGCCGCCGCCGGCCTTTGCACGGCCACGCCGGGCGAACGGCATTTGTACGTTTAAAATCGCCAAATGGAAAAACTACCTCTCCCCGAGCCGGGCGCCATGCTGGCGTCGGCCCACCGCAGCTTCGCCACCGAGATCGCCGGATTGCAGGCCCTGGACGCCCGCCTGGACGATACGTTCGAGCGGGCCGTGGCCATGGTGCTTGGCTGCCAGGGGCGCATCGTCGTTACGGGCATAGGAAAGTCCGGACACATCGCCAAGAAGATCGCCGCCACGCTGGCCTCCACCGGCACGCCCGCGTTCTTCATGCACGGCGCCGAGGCGATACATGGCGATCTGGGCATGCTGACGCGCCAGGACATCGTGCTGGCCATTTCCTATTCCGGCGCGGCGCATGAACTTTTGACGATATTGTCGGTCGTAAAGCGCATGGGTGCCCGACTGATTTCCATTACCGGCAATCCGCAGTCCGAACTGGCCCGCAGCGCCGACCTGCACCTGGACGCGCATGTTGCGCAAGAGGCCTGCCCGCTGAACCTGGCCCCCACCGCCAGCACCACCGCGGCGCTGGTACTGGGCGACGCCATTGCCGTCGCCTGTCTCGAGGCCCGCGGCTTCAGCCGCGAGGATTTCGCCCGTTCGCATCCGGGCGGCGCCCTGGGCCGGCGGCTGCTTACCCTGGTGCGCGACGTCATGCGCCAGGGTGACGCCCTGCCGGTCGTGCACACCGGCACGCCGATACCCGAAGCCTTGGTCGAAATGTCGTCCAAGGGCATGGGCATGACCATCGTCGTCGACGACCAGCGGCTGCCCGTGGGCATCTTCACCGACGGCGACCTGCGGCGGCTGATCGCGCGGCACGGCGATATCCGGCGCCTGACCGTCGCCGACGGCATGAGCCGCAACCCCAAGTCGGTCGCGCCCGGCGCGCTGGCGGTGGAAGCGGCCACCCTGATGGATGCCGGCCGGCTGAACCAGATGCTGGTTCTGGACGATGCCGGGCTATTATTAGGCGCTTTGCATATGCACGACTTGCTTGCCGCCAAGGTAATCTGACCATGAACCTACCCCATGTCTCCCACCCCGCCGAAGCGCTGATCCTGGCCAGGATCGCTCCCGCCGTGCTCGAACGGGCCCGCCAGGTACGCCTGATGGCCTTCGACGTCGACGGCGTGCTGACTGACGGCCGCCTCTGGTACGGCGAGCACGGCGAAGTGGCCAAGGGCTTCAACGCGCTGGACGGGCACGGCTTGCGCCTCATGAAGGAAAGCGGCGTTGCCGTCGCTCTGGTGACCGGCCGCGAAGGGCCCATCGTGGCGCGCCGGGCCGCGGAGCTCGGCATCGCCCTGGTGCATCAAGGGGTGCGGGACAAGGCGGCGGCCGTCGCCGCGCTGGCCCAGGAAAATGGATGCGCGCTGTCCGAAGTGGGCTATATGGGCGACGACATCATCGACCTGGCCGCCCTGCAACGCGTCGGCTTCGCGGCCAGCGTGCCCAACGCGCCCCCCTATGTATCGCAAGTGGCCCACTGGGTATCGTCGCTGCCCGGCGGATCCGGCGCCGTGCGCGAATGCTGCGACGTCATACTGGCGTCGCAAGGCAAGCTGGGCGCCTTCTTCAATCCCGCCGCCATGCGCATGAGCGGCGCCATCCAGTAAACCCATGAAAGAACGCGCACCCGCCCTGATTGCCATCCTGCTGCTGCTGACCCTGGTCATCGGCACATGGTGGGCGGCCGATTATGCCCAGCGCGCCATCCCCATCGATCCCCCCAGGCGCATCACGCACGAGCCCGACTCGTGGTCGTCCGACTTCGTCATGGTGCGCACCGATCCCGAAGGCGTCGCCATCAACCGGCTGGAGGGCGACTACATGCAGCACTACCCGGACGACGATTCCTATGAGATCACCAAGGCCCGAGCCGTTGGCCAGCAACCGGGTTCTCCGATTACCATAGGAACGTCCAATACGGCCATCATGGACCAGGGCGGCGGACGCATCGTCATGAAGGGCGACGCCCATGTGCACAGGATGCCCGATCCGGACAATTCCGCCCTCGATGTGAAAAGCCAGCAACTGACCATCCTGCCCGACGAGGACGTGGTGTTTACCGACTTGCCCGCGCTCGTGGTCCAAGGCAAATCCACCATGAACGGCAAGGGTATGCGTTACGATAACAATACGCGGCAATTGCAGGTTTTTTCCGCCACGGGCGTCAAGATATCCGGCGAAGAATCCCGGCCCAGCCGTTCCACCCCTTCCGGCACGACAGAAAAAAAACCATGAATCCACTACGCCTCCCCCGCTGCTTCGCATGGCTGACCGCCCTGGCTATCGCCGGCATGGCCGGACTTGCACATGCCCAACCGGCCGGCAAGCCCGCCGAAGAACCCGATACGCTGATCCTGTCCGACACGCTCAATTACGACGACGTCAAGAAGGAAAGCGTTTTCACCGGCAATGTCATCATGACCCGCGGGCTGATGACATTGCATTCCGACAAGCTGATCATGCGTGAAGACGCCGAAGGCTTCCAGTACGGCACCGCCACGGTGGGCCCGGGCAAGCTGGTCCACATCCGCCAGGAAAACCCCGAGAAATTCGAGGTCATCGAGGCCCAGGGGCTGCGCAGCGAGTACGACGGCAAGAAGGAAGAGCTGGAAATGATCGGCCAGGCCGTCATTACCCGCTATGTCTGCGGCAAGCCCTTCGACAACGTCAAGGGGGAAAGAGTCATCTACAAGCAGAAGACCGACACCTACGAGGCGTACGGCGGCCCCAATTCCGCAGCCAACGGCGGACGGGTGCGCTCGCTGGCCCAGCCTCGCGCCAAGGCCGATGCGGCGGCCGCCGAATGCAAGAAGAAATCGGCAAGGTGATGCCGTCCCGGCGTCCGTGAGGCAGCGCCTTTGTTTATTTGAAAGCACCCATTTATGTTTCCATCCCATAAGCCGAAACCGGGCGGGGCGCGCTCTCCCAGCGACACCCGCGGCAGCCTGCACGCCACCGGCCTGCGCAAGACCTATGGCAAGCGCACGGTGGTGCAAGATGTCTCGCTGTCGGTCGACAGCGGGGAAGTCGTCGGCCTGCTGGGCCCGAACGGCGCCGGCAAGACAACCAGTTTCTACATGATCGTGGGCATCGTCCCCACCGATGCGGGGCGCATCGAGATCGACAATACGCCCATTACCAGCATGCCCATGCACAAGCGGGCGCGTCTCGGGCTGTCCTATCTGCCGCAGGATGCCTCGGTGTTCCGGCGCCTGACGGTCGAGGAAAACATACGCGCCGTGCTGGAGCTGCAAGTGGACGAAGGCGGCGCCCCCCTGTCGTCGTCGCAGATCGGCGAAAACCTGGAATCGCTGATCGACGAACTGCAGATCGGCCATATCCGGCGCAACACGGCCATTTCCCTTTCGGGCGGCGAACGCCGGCGCGTGGAAATCGCGCGTGCCCTGGCCACGCACCCCCGCTTCATCCTGCTGGACGAGCCCTTTGCCGGCGTCGACCCCATCGCGGTGATCGAGATCCAGCGCATTGTGCATTTCCTCAAGAACCGCAACATCGGCGTGCTCATCACCGATCACAATGTGCGCGAGACCCTGGGCATATGCGATCGCGCCTACATCATCAGCGAGGGCAAGGTGCTGACCAACGGCCACCCCAGCGAAATCATCGACAACGAGGCCGTGCGCAAGGTCTACCTGGGCAAGAATTTCCGCATGTAGCCGAGGCTCCGCCCTGTTTCGCCATATGAAAACGCCCTGCCAGGGCGTTCGCGCATTCTGTTTCCATTCTTTCGGTTTGTGGGTTCCCCTGGGAAAACCCGTGTCAAACCCATTCCGTTTGATCCCGCGCACTTGATTTACTTTGCATAATCTATACACTGAAATCATTGCCAATACATTACAAGGAGAATCCCTTATTTCCCAACCGCGCTTCGGCGCAAGCTGTTTTTCTTTGCAAGGAGAGCTCAATATGAACCTGAGCATCAGTGGTCGTCACCTGGAAGTAACTCCCGCCATCAGGGAATATGTAATGAACAAAATGGCGCGGGTAGCGCGGCATTTTGACAATGTCATAGACACACAGGTCATACTCTCGATAGAACGTCTGCAACATACCGCCGAGGTCACCATGCGCCTGCGCGGCAAGGACATACACTGCGCGGCCATCGACGAGAATCTCTACGCAGCCATCGATCTGCTGGCCGACAAAATCGACCGCCAGGTCATCAAGTACAAGACCAAGGTGCAGAATCACGCCCACGAGCCTGTTAAGCGGCAAGAAGCAAGCGCCGTCGAATAACACTCGCCCCCGGTTTCGCGTCCGCGCCGGCAAGCCCTGACCGCTTGCACAGAATGCGCCGAACGAACGGGCATCCGGCCTCAATCGCCCCGTGTGATTGGGGCCTTAGTTATGCTACTTTTATAAGAACGCCGCAAAGCCCATATAATGGCCATCATGAATCTATTGTCGCGTATCTTGCCACTTTCCAACGTGGTGCTCGATCTGGCTGTCACAAGCAAAAAACGGGCATTCGAACAAGCCGGCCTGCTCTTCGAGAATCAGCACGGCATCGCCCGCACGGCCGTGTTTCATAGCCTGATTGCCCGCGAACGGCTGGGTTCCACCGCGCTGGGCCATCATGTGGCGGTACCCCATGGCCGCATCAAAGACCTGAAGGAACCTTGCGCCGCCTTTATCCGGCTGGCCGATCCGGTACGCTTCGATGCCACCGACGGCCGCATGGCCAGCCTGCTGCTCATACTCCTGGTGCCTGAAACGGCCACCCAGCTGCACCTGGACCTGCTGGCCGAAATCGCCCGGCTGATGTCCGACGCAAGCTTGCGGCAGGCGCTGGCCACCGAAAACGACCCGGCCGTCATCCATCAGCTCCTGACGAGCACGCCGGCCTGAGGCCATCGACATGCTGACCATCCAAGAACTCGTCAGTGACAATGCGGACAAGATTCCCTTTACATGGATTGCTGGCCTGGGCGCGGCCCACCGGCTGATCCCCGACCTGGGCATGTCGGGCGCCGATCTGGTCGGCCACCTGAACCTGATCCATCCATCCCGCATACAGGTCTTCGGCACCGAAGAGCTTTCCTATTACACGCGCTTCGACATCAAGCGCCGCCTGCACCATCTGGAAGATCTGGTGGCCGGCGGCGTGCCGGCCATCCTGCTGGCCGAGAACATGCCGGCGCCCGCCGATCTCAGCGACTTCTGCAACCAGCAGCAGATCCCGCTGCTGTCGACCACCATCGACGCCGCCCAGCTTATCGACCTGCTGCGCATCTATCTGGGAAAGAGGCTGGCGCCCAAGACCACGGCGCATGGCGTATTCATGGACGTATTGGGCCTGGGCGTGCTGATCACCGGCGAATCCGGCCTGGGCAAAAGCGAGCTGGCGCTGGAACTGATTTCACGCGGACACGGCCTGGTGGCCGACGACGCGGTCGAGCTTTCGCGCACGGCGCCCAACATGATCGAGGGCCAGTGCCCCTCCTTGCTGCAGAACCTGCTTGAAGTCCGTGGCCTGGGGCTGCTGGACATCCGCACCATTTTCGGCGAAACCTCGGTCCGCCGGAAAATGAAGCTCAAGCTGGTCGTGCAGCTGATCCGCTCCACACCCGATGCCTTCGAGCGCCTGCCCGTACAGGACCAGACCGAGGACATCCTTGGCATACCCATACGCCGCGTCATGCTGCAGGTCGCGGCCGGACGCAACCTGGCCGTGCTGGTCGAGGCCGCCGTGCGCAATACGATACTGACGCTGCGCGGCATAGACACCATGGGCGAGTTCATCGAACGGCAGGCCATCGCCATCATGGAGAGCAGCCGCCAGGAGTAAACGGCGGGCGGCAGGGCACGCCAGGACACGCGGCCATTCTTTAGTATCCAGCCGGACGCCATTCTGTGCCCGGCTGCCAAGCGGAACCCCTTCGTCATGCTCAAGATTGTTCTTATCACGGGAATTTCAGGATCGGGGAAATCAGTCGCCCTGCGCCTGCTCGAAGATGCGGGCTACACCTGCGTCGACAATCTTCCCGTGCGCTTCCTGCATGAATTCATCGCCAACACGCGCGAAAGCGAGCTGGAGCGTGTCGCGGTCGCCATCGATGTGCGCTCTCCCGGCGAACTGGCCGAGCTTCCCGACGTCATTACCAGCCTGCGCGCCATGGGCACGGCATTCCGGGTCATTTTCCTGGATGCCAACGACCACACCCTGCAGCAGCGCTATTCCGAATCGCGGCGGCGCCATCCCCTTACCGATCGCCTGCAAAAAGGCGGCAAGTCGCCCTCGCTGCAAGAATGCATAGACACCGAGCGCGAGATGCTGGCGCCCCTGCGCGAGCAGGAGCACGTCATCGACACGTCCGACCTGACGCCGGGCCAGCTCCGCGCCTGGGTCCGCGACCTGGTGCAGGCCGACCGCGCGCCCGTCGTCCTGACCTTTGAATCCTTCGCCTACAAGCGCGGCGTGCCCGGCGACGCCGACCTGGTCTTCGACGTGCGCTGCCTGCCCAATCCGCATTACGACCGCGCCCTGCGCCCCCTGACCGGGCGCGATGAGCCCGTCGCCAAATGGCTGGCCCAGTTCGGCAGCGTCGAAACCATGATAGAAGACATCGCCGGCTTCATCCGCCGCTGGCTGCCGCTGTACATGCAGGACACCCGCAACTACCTGACCGTGGCCATAGGGTGCACAGGAGGCAAGCACCGTTCGGTCTATGTCACCGAACAGCTGGCCCTGCGCTTTGCCGACCATTCCCCCCTGCTGATCCGGCACCGCAACCAGCCTCCCCCCGACATCCCATGACTTCGCCGCGCCATCTCCTTGCCGCCCTTCTGTGCCTGGGCCTGATCGTTCTGGCCGGCTGCTCCAGCACGGGCGGCGGCCGGGGCGGCGGCTACTACAAGGACGACGGCCCGGGGTCGGACATACCCGCCGACATCGAGGCCATCCCGGATGCCGTACCGCGCATCGAGAAGCACGCGGCGGCCAATTTCAGGCCCTATGTCGTTTTCGGCAAGCGCTATGTTCCCGTCAGCGACGAGCGGCCTTTCCGGCAGGAAGGCACCGCATCCTGGTACGGACGGAAATTTCATGGCAAAAAGACCGCCAACGGCGAAACCTACGATATGTACGCCATGTCGGCCGCCCATCCCACCTTGCCCATTCCCAGCTATGCGCGGGTGACGCGGGCCGGCACGGGTAAATCGGTCATCGTGCGCATCAATGACCGGGGCCCCTTCCATAGCTCCCGCATCATCGATCTTTCCTATGTGGCGGCCGCCAAGCTGGGACTGATAGGGCCGGGCAGCGGCCAGGTCGTGGTCGAGGCCATCACCAACCAGGACATACGCAACAATACCGTCGCCCCGCCCAAGACGATGCCCATTCCGCCCGCCGCCCCGCCGCCCCCGGTACAGGAACAACCCCTGCTGATCGCCCGCAACGGACCCGCCACGCCCGATGCGCTCGACGCCCTGCAACACGACGATGGCGGCTTGAGCGGCAATGAGCCGCTGCCGGTCGCCGACGGGCAGTCCCCGGGCGATCCGCTCGGGCAGGCGGTCGCCACCGTGGCCAGCGGCCTTTACCTGCAGTTCGGCGCATTCTCGGCCATGCATACCGCCCAGGACCTGGCGCAAAAACTCAATGACCAGATCGGCACGATGGAAAGCCGCTCCGCGCAGGTCCAGGCCGGGGACAAGCTGTACAGGGTGCAGATAGGCCCCTACTCCTCGCGCACGGAGGCCGTCAATGCGGCGCTGCGCATACAGCAGCAGACGGGGCTACAGCCCGTCCTGGCCCAAAGATGACTTCTGGCGCGCCAGCGCATGCGCATACAGCGCATCGCGCGGCTGGCCGGTTACTTTGGCCGTAATGCGCGCGGCATCCCGCAACGACACGCTTTCGAGCAAGGCATCCAGAAGAGCCAGGGCCGCCGGGTCGATGGCATCGTCCGCCTCGTCACGTTCCGATTCATGCACGATCAGCACGAATTCGCCCTGCCCATGGTGCGAGTCCGACTCCAGCCATGCCGCGGCGTCGCCCGCCGCCAGGGTATGCACCTGCTCGAAGCGCTTGGTCAGCTCGCGGGCCAGCGTCAAGCCGCGTTCAGGCCCGCAGACCAGCACAATATCCTTGATGGCGGCCGCCAGGCGATGCGGGGACTCGAACATCACGACCGGAGCCGGCACGGCGCACCAGCGCCGCAGCCACTTCTGCCGGGCCGCGGCCTTGGCCGGCATGAAGCCCGCAAAGACAAAGGCCGGATTTTCGTCGCTGGTGACGCCGCTGGCCATCAATGCGGTGATGACCGCGCTGGCTCCCGGAATGGCCACGACCCGGTGACCGGCCTCGCGCACCGCGCGCACGATGCGCGCCCCCGGGTCGCTGACCGCCGGCGCGCCGGCGTCGGACACCAGGGCCACCCGTCCGCCGCGCTCCAGCCGCTCGACGATGGATTGCGCCGCGCTGGCCTCGTTATGGCGATGCGCAGCCATGAGGGGCGTGGCAATGCCCCAGGCCTCCAGCAGGCTGCGGCTGGCCCGGGTGTCTTCGGCGGCGATCACATCGCAGCGAGCCAGGGTTTCGCAGGCCCGCAGGCTCAGGTCGCCCAGGTTGCCGATGGGTGTCGCCACCACGTACAGGGTCGAGGCGGGCCAATTCTGGGCTTCCATGCGTCCGGTGAGACGTTTCCATGCCGCCTGTGAGGCTGAAAAATCGGTCGTATCGCTCATACTGCTGGCTAAAGCCTTATAAAAAAGGGGGTAAAGCATGACGCAGGACGCACTTGCCTACGCTTTGGCCCGGCTCGCCCAGCAAAAGGCGCTTCGGGCCAGGCGCCGCAGGACGAAAGCCGCCAGGCCGTGCGCGCAGCCATGGTCCGGGCTTGCCGCGTTCTCGCCCACGCAGAAAGCGGGACGCGCCTCCGAGGACCGGGCCAGCCGCTACCTGGAAGACCGCGGCCTGACCATACTGGGGCGGAACCTGCGCAGCAAGGCCGGCGAAATCGATCTGGTGGCACTGGACAACGGCGTACTGGCGTTCATCGAGGTGCGCCATCGCAACTCGCGCCGATATGGCGGCGCCGCCGCCAGTGTAAACCGCGGCAAGCAGGCGCGCCTGATCCGGGCCGCCCAGTATTTCCTGCCGCGCCTGGCCCAGCGCCATTTCCGCGGCGCGATTCCCGCCTGTCGCTTCGATGTGGTCAGCGACGAGCCTGAAGGCCTGATCTGGATAAAGGACGCCTTCCAATCCTAGCGGCCGCACTCATCGCCAAGTTACGTCCCATGACATGATTTTCATTCGAACATGAGATAATGCCGGGTATGGACATGACATCCCACATGACATCGCATTTCAACGATGCGATCGACGCGTTCAAGGCCAGTTCACGCGAACTGGCCGAACCTTTGTCGGCCGCGGTAGACCTGCTGTTCGGCACCCTGGCCAATGACGGCAAGATACTGGCCTGCGGCAATGGCGGCTCGGCGGCGGACGCCCAGCATTTCATTGCCGAGCTCGTCGGGCGCTTCGAGCGCGATCGCCTTCCGCTGGCCGGCGTCGCCCTGAACACCGACACCTCCATACTGACCGCCGTCGGCAACGACTACGGCTTCGATTCCATCTTCGAGCGCCAGGTCAATGCGCTGGGCCGCCCCGGCGATGTCCTGGTGGCCATCTCCACCAGCGGGAACTCGCCCAACATAATCCGGTCCATAGAGGCGGCGCACGATCGCGAAATGTCCATCGTCGCACTGACCGGCAAGGGCGGCGGGAAGATCGCCGGGCTTTTGCACGAAACCGATATCCACCTATGCGTTCCGCATGACCGAACCATGCGGATCCAGGAAGTCCACATCATGCTGCTGCACGCCTTGTGCGACGGCATCGACGCACTGCTACTGGGAGACACTCTGTAATGCCAACACGCAAAAACGCCCAACGATTCCTGCTGGCCAGCATCGCTTTCTCCAGCTTGGCCGCGCTTTCCGGCTGCGGCCTTTTGGTTGTCGGCGGCACGGCGGCCACGACCGCGGTGGTCGCCACCGATCGCCGCACGGCGGGCGAACAGGTCGAAGACCAGGCCATCGAGATGAAGGTGGGGGCCGAAATGCGCAGGCTTTTCGAGGACAAGGCGCGCGTCAACACCACATCGTACGGCGGCTGGGTGCTGCTGACCGGCGACGTTCCCACCGCGCAGGACAAGCAGAAAGCCGAAGAGGCCGCCCGCCAGGTGGAAAAGGTCGTCAAGGTCATCAATGAACTGCGCGTGGGCGACATCACCCCCGTCAGCGTGCGCACCAACGACACCTGGCTCAGCTCCAAGGTCAAGACCGCGCTCATCAATACCAAGGAAGTCCCCAGCCGCACCATCGTCATTACCACCGAACGCGGCATTGTCTACCTTATGGGCCGCGTCACCGACGCAGAAGGCCAGCGCGCCGCCAAAGCGACGGCCAGCCTGAGCGGCATCAATAAGGTAGTAAAATTGTTCCAGATCGTCTCGCCGGAAAGCATCGCCCAGCCGTCCACGCCCGCTCCGGTCGAAGACGCCTCGCCCACCGACGCAACTTCATCGCCTGGCGCGCCCTCCAACGACGTCCAGGCCATGCCAGTGAAATGAAAAAAGTACTTATCGGCATCGTTGTCGTGCTGGCCCTTGCCGGGGCCGGCATCTGGCAATTCTCGGGCTCGGCCAAAACAGCGCCCGACGTCACCTTCACCTCGCTGACCGGCCAGAAGATCGCCATGCACGATCTGCGCGGCAAGGTTGTGCTGGTCAAGTTCTGGGCCACCAGCTGCGTCACCTGCATTGCGCAAATGCCGGACACCATCCAGAACTACAACGATCTTTCGCCCAAGGGCTTCGAGACCATAGCCGTGGCCATGCAGTACGATCCGGCCAACTACGTCAAGAATTACGCCGACACGCGCAAGCTGCCGTTTACGGTGGCCATCGATGCGCAGGGCGAAATCGCCAAGGCCTTCGGCGACGTGCAGCTTACGCCCACCGCCTTCCTCATCGACAAGGAGGGCCACATCGTCAAGCGCTATCTGGGCAACTACGACAAGGCCTCCTTCCTAAGCACAGTCAACAAGGCACTGGCCAGCTAAACCATGACCACTACCCAAGACGCATCCACCCATTCCGCCACCGTCAAAGCCGATGTCCTTTCCGAAGCGCTGCCTTATATACGGCGCTTCCATGGCAAGACGGTAGTCATCAAGTACGGCGGCAACGCCATGACCGAGGAAGCGCTGCAGCGCAGCTTCGCCCACGACGTGGTGCTGCTCAAGCTGGTCGGCCTGAACCCCGTGGTCGTGCACGGCGGCGGCCCGCAGATCAATGCCGCGCTCAAACGCATCGGCAAGGAAGGCGCTTTCGTCCAGGGCATGCGCGTGACCGACGCCGAGACCATGGAAGTGGTCGAATGGGTGCTGGGCGGCCAGGTCCAGCAGGACATCGTCATGATGATCAACGAGGCCGGCGGCAAGGCGGTCGGCCTGACCGGCAAGGACGGTTGCCTCATCCAGGCCAAGAAAAAAATGATGGCCGACAAGGAAAAGCCCGGGCAGTGGCTGGACATCGGCTATGTGGGCGACATTACCCGCATCGAACCGGCGGTGGTCAAGGCCCTGCAGGACGACCAGTTCATCCCCGTCATTTCGTCCATCGGCTACGGCGAGGACGGCACCGCCTACAACATCAATGCCGACGTCGTCGCCGGCAAGATGGCCGAAGTGCTGGGCGCCGAAAAACTGGTCATGATGACCAACACGCCGGGCGTGCTGGACAAGAACGGCGAGCTCCTGCGCAGCCTGTCGGCGCGGACCATCGATGAACTCTTCGAAGACGGCACGATTTCGGGCGGCATGCTGCCCAAGATATCCTCGGCGCTCGACGCCGCGCGCAACGGCGTCACGTCTGTGCATGTGGTCGACGGCCGCGTCCCCCATTGCCTGCTTCTGGAAATCCTGACCGATCGCGGCGTCGGCACCATGATCAGCTCGCACTAGGGTCATGCGACCCTTGCGTAGCGCCGTTGCCCAGCACCGCGCGCGCCATCCCTTCGGCCGGCCCCATGGTGCCGAGCAGGTATGGCTGTTCGACCTGGACAACACGCTGCATGACTGTTCCAAAGGCATCTTCCAGGCCATAGACGGCGCCATGGCCAGCGCGGTCGCCACGACGCTGGCGCTGGATGCCGCCACGGCCGACGCACTGCGCACCCAATACTGGAAGCGCTACGGCGCGACCGTGATCGGCATGGTGCGCCATCACGGCGTCGACGCCAACGCCTTCCTCAAGCTTAGCCACGACTTCCAGGTGGCGCCCCTGGTCCACTGCGAAACGGGCCTGGCGCACAAGCTGAAGCTGCTCAAGGGGCGCAAGATCCTGCTGACCAACGCGCCGCTGAACTATGCCCGCGAAGTTCTCAAGACCCTGGGCATACTGCACCATTTCGAATGCGTCTGGGCCATCGATCACATGAGGCTGCAAGGCACCTTGCGGCCCAAGCCTTCGGTTGCGCTGATGCGGCAGATCGTTGCCCGCCTGGGCGTGTCGCCCGGCCGCATCGTCCTGGTCGAAGACACGCTGCGCAATCTGAAGGGCGCGCGTCAGGCAGGCATGCGCACCGTCCATGTATTCCATCCGGACACGCCATTTTCATCCCGGCACAGCGGGCGCAGTCTGTACGTGGACGTGAAGGTCAGGTCGATAGGCCGTCTTCTTGCGGGAAGCCACGGCCTGCGCAGACCAGGCAAGCCGGGTCGCGCTTGAATCGTATGGTTTGCCATTGCATGGATAGCGCATCCAGGCAAAGCATGCGTCCCACCATGGATTCGCCCATGCCCGCCAGCAGCTTGATCGCCTCGGCGGCCTGCATGCTGCCCACCATGCCGACCAAAGGGCCCAGCACCCCCGTGGTCGCGCAGCGCAATTCCTCGACATCGTCGGCCTCGGGAAACAGGCAGTGGTAGCACGGCGCATCGCCCCGGCGCAGGTCGAAGACGCTGACCTGTCCGGCAAACCGGATCGCGGCGCCCGACACCAGGGGCTTGCCATGCAGCACGCACGCGCGGTTGACGGCATGCCGGGTCTGGAAATTGTCGCAGCAGTCCAGCACCAGATCGGCCTGGCGGACCTGCTGGTCCAGCGCCTGGCCGGTCAGCCGGGCAACCAGGGCATCGACGCGGATATCGGGATTCAATTGCAGCAGCGCCTGCTTGCCTGATTCGGCCTTCGCCTGGCCAATGCGATCGTTCGTATGGAGTATTTGACGCTGCAGATTGCTCAGCTCGACCTCGTCGTCGTCGGCCAGCACGAGATGGCCCACACCCGCCGATGCCAGGTAATAGGCGGCGGGCGAACCCAGGCCGCCGGCGCCCACGATCAGCACCCGGGCGGCCAGCAAGCGCTCCTGCCCTTCTATGCCGAATTCGTCCAGCAGAATATGCCGGGCATACCGGAGCAGCTGCTGATCATTCATTGCGAGAGCGGCACCACCCCGCTGGGCGTGATCCGATACCGCTCCGTTTTGGGCTCAGCGGGAATCACTGGAGTTTTTTTTTCCGTTGCGGGCGATTTGCCGGCTCCGGATTTGCCCTTGTCCGCCTCGGCCGGCTTGCCTGGCTTGGCTTGCGCCGCGGGCTTGTCAGCCTTGGCCACGGCCAGGCCGGGATCGTTCTTCTTGACGCTGCGCCCCTCGAGGAAATTGATGGCCTGCTGCAGCTGGTAGTCGTCGGCGCCGCCGAACTCGAACATCTTGGGCTCGGTCTTGTCGTCGTCGGCTTCGGGCTTGCTGGTTTCCTCTTCGGCCACATTGCCGTTGAGCAAATGCCTTTGCAGGTCGACTTCGCGCGGGAGGCGGAAGAGGTTGCCCTGGGCGGTATCGTCGACGGTGATGTCGGGGTCGACGCCGGTTACCTGGATGGACCGGCCCGCCGGCGTGAAGTAGCGCGCCGTCGTCAGCTTGATGCCGGTGTCTTCGCTAAGCGGCAGGACGCTTTGCACCGAGCCCTTGCCGAAGGTGCGATTGCCGATGATCTTGGCGCGCTTGTGATCCTGCAGCGCGCCGGCCACGATCTCGGATGCCGATGCCGAGCCCACATTGACCAGCACCACCATGGGCACCGACTTGGCCCAGTCGGACACGCTGGGACCGGCCGGCGTGCCGCCGCCGTCCAGGTAATTGCGCATGTACTCGACCGGCTTGGCGTAGTACTCGCGGTTGGACGAAGGAATGCGCCCCTTGGTCGATACGACCAGCACGTCGGGCTTGAGGAATGCGGACGACACGCCGATGGCGCTGTCCAGGAGGCCGCCCGGGTCGTTGCGCAGGTCGAGCACCAGCGCCTTGGGCGCCGACTTGGCGCTGAGCGCGGTCAATTGCTTGGCCAGGTCTTCGACCGTGCGTTCCTGGAACTGGGCAATGCGCACATAGGCGATGTTGTTGTCCAGCATTTTGCTGCGCACGCTGCGCACCTTGATCAGGTCGCGCACGATATGGATGACCAGGGGCTTTTCCTTGTCTTGCCGTTTTATGGTCAGCACGATGGGCGTCTTGGGCTCGCCGCGCATCAGCTTGATGGCTTCGCTTAATGTCATGCCCTTGGTGGGCTTGCCGTCGATATGCGTAATGATGTCGCCCGCCAGGATGCCGGCCCGCGCCGCCGGCGTGTCCTCGATGGGCGAGATGACCTTGGGCATGCCGTCTTCGCTGCCGATCTCGATGCCCAGGCCTCCGAAGCCGCCCTGGGTGATGGCTTCCATTTCCTTGAACGCCTCGGCGTCGAGGTAGGTGGAGTGCGGATCCAGGTCGCTGAACATGCCCTTGATGGCATCGCCGATAAGCTTGTTATCGGTAACGGGCTCTACGTAGCTGCTTTTGATGGCGGCAAATACATTGGCGAACTGCTGCAGCTCTTTAAGAGGCAGGGGATCGCCCCGCTGGGCGGCCGCCGTTATGCCCAGGCTGATCAATACACCGCCGAGCGCTCCCGCGACCACCAAACCAAAACTGCCAAACCTGCGAGTGCTCATGCACGTTCCCGAAGTAATTTCAAAAAAAGACGCGCCCACCGGCGTCAGGTAAATAGTAACGAAATTACCGCCTTAACCAAAGCAGAGGATTCACGGGGGTACCCTGATGTCTGATTTCAAAGTATAGACCCGGTTCGACCTGCCCGCCCGTTGCGCCCACCGTGGCGATCGTATCGCCGGCATCGACGATGTCGCCGACGCGCTTTTGCAGGCTCTGGTTGTAAGCATACACGCTCAGGTACTTGGCGCCATGATCTATGATCATGATATTGCCGAAGCCGCTCAGCCAATTGGCGTACACGACACGGCCGGGACCAATGGCCCGCACCGCCGCCCCTTCGGGCGAACGCAGCACAATGCCCCGCCACAGGCCGCCTTCGGGCCGCTCGGCGCCGAACTTGCCCTGCACCTGGCCCTGCACGGGCCAGGGCGCGCCCTTGGCCAGACCCTTGAAGCCGCCCGCGGGCGCAAGGCGCGGCGCGCCGGTCTTTCCTTCCACCGTGCCCCGCACCTCGGCCTCCCGGCCGGCTTCAGGCGGCGCCGGCGGACGCGCGGCGGCCTCTTCGGCCGCGCGGGCCCGCGCCCGCGCCTGCTCCACCTGGATGCGCGCTTTCTCCGCTTCCAGCTGGTCGCGCTGCCGCTGCGCCTGCTCTTGCGCCTGGCGAGCCGCCTGCTCGGCCTTGCGGGCCTGGGCGCGTTCGCGCTCCAGCGCCAAGCGGGCCTGCTCCGCCTTGCGCGCGGCCTCGGCGCGGCGCTTCTCCTCGGCGATCCTGGCCTCTTCGGCCTGCCGGGCAATGGCTTTTTCCAGCCCTGAAATCAGCCCGCCCAGGCGCTGGTCGTTGCGTGCCAGGCGCTCGGCCTGGCCGCGCTGCTCCTTAAGCTCGGCCTCGACGCGATCCAGGACTTCGCGGCGCTGCTCTTTCTGCTTTTCCAGCTCCGCCTTCTGTTCGGCCGCTTCCCGGGCCAATTGCGCCAGCTCCTTCCTGCCGGCTTCCGTTCGGGCCTGCAGGGCGGCCAGCTTATCGATGGCGCCGCGCACCGCCTTGACCGCTCCGGCCTGTTCCTGGGTGATATAGCCTAAGTAGCGCAGGTCCCGCCCGACGATCTGGGGGCTGTCGCCCGAAAGCAGGGCCGTCCAGGGCGACAGCCCGCCGGCATACTGGGCGCGCAATTGATCGCCCAGTTCGGCCTGACGCCGGGCCAGCACCTGTTTCTGCTTCGCGGTTTGCGCATCGATGCGCTCGAGCTCCTGTTCCGCCTGCTTCTGTTCCGAGGCCAGTTCGGCCAGACGGCGGCTGGCCGACGAAATGGCCGACTCGGATGCCTTCAGGTCGTGCGCGGCATCGCGCCGCGACGACTCGCGGCTGTCGATCTCTTTCTGCAGGCTTTCTATCTGTGCGCGCAGCTCGGCCCGCTCCTGCTGGGCCCGGGCCTGTTTCTGCGCCAGCGTGGGCTCGGCCCCGCAGGCCAGGCCGGCCCATAGGGCCAGCACCAGGATAACGGGCCCGCGATGCATGCCTATTTCCTTGCCTTGCCCTGATTCGCGACGGCGGCCATGGCCGCCTCGATCTCGGCCGGATCGCCAAGATAGTAATGACGCAGCGGACGCAGATCGTCGTCCAGCTCGTAGACCAGCGGCTGCCCGGTGGGAATGTTCAGGTGGACGATGTCGTCGTCCGAAATACCGTCCAGGTGCTTGATGAGGGCGCGCAGACTGTTGCCGTGGGCCGCAATCAGCACGCGCCGCCCCGCGCGCATGGCCGGCGCGATGGACTCGTTCCAGAAAGGCAGCACGCGGGCCACCGTGTCTTTCAGGCATTCGGTGGCGGGCAGCTTGTCGGCGGCGATCTTGGCATAGCGGCGGTCGAAGCGCGGATGGCGGGGATCGTCCGCGTCGAGCGGATTGGGCGCGATCGCGTAGGCGCGGCGCCAGATGAGCACCTGTTCCTCGCCGTACTTTTTGGCGGTCTCGGCCTTGTTCAGGCCTTGCAGCGCCCCGTAGTGGCGCTCGTTCAGCCGCCAGCTTAGGCCTGTCGGCGTGTACATGGCATCCATGGCGTCCAGCGCGATCCACAAGGTGCGTATGGCCCGCGTGAGCAGGGACGAATAGGCCAGGTCGAACTCGTACCCCTGTTGTTTCAACAGCTCTCCGGCCTTCCGGGCCTGTTCGCGGCCGGTGTCGGTCAGATCCACGTCGGTCCACCCGGTGAAGCGGTTCTCCAGGTTCCACTGGCTCTCGCCGTGGCGCATCAAAACAAGTTTATGCATGATAACTATCGCCTAAAAGTTGAAAATCGCGGACCATTTTATAATCCCCTGCATGTGCCCTGCTTCCCAGGGTGTTTTCGGGATACATCGTGGACTTTTTTCTTGACCAGAACAACCTTATATTCATATTCGTCGCCATTGCCTCGGGCGTCATGCTGGCGCTGCCCAACCTGCTGAAAGGCGGCGCCAAGACGGTGGGCGTACAGCAAGCGGTACAACTGGCCAATCAGAACCAGGGGATTTTCCTGGATATCCGCAGCCACGATTCGTTCAAGGCCGGCAGCATACCCCAGGCACGCAATCTGCCGGAAGCCGATCTGCAAGCCAAGCTGGGCACGCTGCCCAAAGACAAGCCCATCATCGTCGTCTGCGACCAGGGCCGCGATTCAGCCCGTATTGCCGGTTCGCTGCGCAAAAAGGGCTATGAGCAGGCGGTCAGCCTGGAAGGCGGGCTGCGCGGCTGGCTCCAGGGCGGATTGCCGCTGTCCAAAAAGAACTGACTCCCACGACCTTACCGGCAAAGGAAAACCATGGCAACCGTAACGATGTACTGCACCGCCGTCTGCCCCTATTGCGTCCGCGCCGAAATGCTGCTCAAGCAGCGCGGCGTCGCTCATATCGAGAAAATACGCATAGACCTGGACCCCGCCCAGCGCGCCGTCATGATGGAACGCACGGGCCGGCGCACCGTTCCTCAAATCTATATTGGCGACACCCATGTGGGCGGCTACGACGACCTGGCGGCGCTGGACCGCGCCGATGGCCTGATGCCGCTGCTTGGCGCGCAAGCTTGAGCCGCCCTTTACCCTTACCACCATTTATTAGGAAACCAAATGTCCGAACAGAATCAGAACAACCAGGAAAGCCAGGGCAGCCAGGATCCCAGTTTCAGCCTGCAGCGCACCTATATCAAGGACCTGTCGCTGGAAATGCCCAATGCCCCCCAGATCTTCCTTGAACAGGAAGGTCCCACCGTCGAGGTTTCCATCAACGTCGGCGGCCAGCGCCTGGCTGAAACCGTCTATGAGGCGACCGTGACCGCCACAGTCACCACCCGCATCCAGGACAAAGTGCTTTATCTGGTCGAAGCCACCCAGGCGGGCATTTTCGAGGCGGCCAACATTCCGGATGAACAGCTCGATCCGCTCATCGGCATCGTCTGCCCCACCATGCTGTATCCCTACCTGCGCGCCAACGTCGCCGACGCCATCAACCGCACGTCGCTGCCCGCGCTGCACCTGGCCGAGGTCAATTTCCAGGGCCTGTACGAGCAGCGGCTGGCCCAGATGGCCGAGGAACAGGGCAAGGAAGACTCCGGCCTGATCCTGCCTCCCGGCGCCACGCGCCAATAACCGTTCATGGCCGCCCTGCCTGCGCGCGCCCCTGTCGCGGTACTGGGCGCGGGAAGCTGGGGAACCGCGCTGGCCGCACTGGCCAGCGCGCAGTCCGACACCCTGCTTTGGGCGCGCAAGCCCGAGCTGGCGCGCGCGATCGAACGGGATCGCGTCAATACGCCCTATCTTCCTGGCATCCCGCTGCCGGCGGCCCTGCAAGTCACCGACAGCCTGCAGGACGCGCTGGAGCATGTCTGCCCGGCCCAGGGCGCAGCGGGGCTCATCATCATGGGCGTACCCGTAGCCGGCCTGGCGGCTTTGTGCGCCGCGCTTGCCGACCTGCTGGCCGGCAAGCCCTGCGACGGGTTGAGCATCGTCTGGACCTGCAAGGGTTTTCTACCCGACAGCGGGCAGCTGCCTCATGAAATAGCCCAGGCGGCATTTGCATCCCTGCCCGGCGTGGGCCTGGGTGTGCTGTCGGGGCCGTCGTTTGCCCACGAGGTCGCCCAGGGGCTGCCCGTGGCGCTTACGATCGCCACCACCCAGGCCGGCACCGCCCAGGCGACGGTATCGGCTCTGCATGGCGCCAACGCCCGCATCTACAGCAGCCGCGACGTGATCGGCGTCGAGGTGGGCGGCGCGCTCAAGAACGTCATGGCCATCGCCTGCGGCATATCAGACGGCCTGGGCCTGGGCACCAATGCACGTGCCGCCCTGATCACCCGGGGCCTGGCCGAAATGCAAAGGCTGGGACTGGCCATGGGCGGCGTGGCGGAAACCTTCTCGGGACTGACCGGGCTGGGCGACCTGGTGCTGACGGCGACCGGCGCGCTTTCGCGCAATCGCCAGGTCGGCCTGGCCATCGCGCAGGGCCAGACGCTGGGCGCGATTCTTGCGGGCGGCATGACGGCCGAGGGCGTGCGCTGCGCCCGCGCCGCCCTGGAGCTGGGCGCAAAACACCATGTCGATCTGCCCATCACGGAAGCCGTCTGCCGCGTACTGTTCGACGGCATGGCGCCGCAGGCCGCCGTGTCCGACCTGCTGACCCGCGATGCCAAGCCCGAATCGCCGTCGGCGCCGCGCTGAATTCTTCACTTCTTTCTGCAAGGAATCACCATGTCCCGATACTCCACCCTAAGCCGCCGGCTGCGCCGGCCCGTGCTCGGCCTGGCGAGCGCCTGCGCGCTGGCCCTGGCGCCGCTGGCGCAGGCCGCCTGGCCCGACCGGCCCATCCAGATGGTGGTTCCCTTTCCCGCCGGCTCCTCGCCCGACGTATTGGCCCGCGCCATTGCCGAACCGCTGGCCAAGGACCTGGGCCAGGCCGTCGTCGTGGAAAACAAGCCCGGCGCGGGCGGCAACATTGGCACACGCTACGCCAGCAAGGCCAAGCCCGATGGATACACCATACTGCTGACCATCAACGGCCCCATGGTCACGGCCCCGTCCCTGTACAAGAAGACACTGGGTTACGACCCGCTCAAGGACCTGGCCCCCATCAGCCTGGTCGGCACCAGCCCCAACGTGCTGGTGGTGCCGCAGGACTTTCCCGCCAAGAATGTGCAGGAGTTCGTCGGCCTCGCCAAGGCCAAGCCCGGCGCGCTGAACTACGGCACGGTGGGCCCGGGCAGTTCCTCGCACCTGGGCATGGCCATGCTCGAGCATCAGGCCGGCATCAGCCTGCAGCAGATTCCCTACACGGGCTTTCCCCAGATCATCACCTCCATCATCGCCGGCGACGTCCAGGCCGGCTTCATGGTTCCCGGCATTGCGATGACGCAAGTCAAGGCCGGCAAGGCCCGCGCGCTGGCCATTACCAGCCTGGAGCCCAGCGACGTGCTGCCCGGCATACCCACCATGGCATCGCAGGGCTACCCGGGCTTCGAATCGATTTCCTGGGACGCCATCTTCGTTCCCGCGGGCACGCCCGGCGATATCGTGGCCCGGCTGAACTCGGCCATAGGCAAGATACTCGCGCGCGACGATGTAAAGCAGAAGATGGCTGCGCTGTACTTCACGCCCGCGCCGTCCACGCCCGAAGCCTTGACCAGCCTGGTGGTGAACGAGAAAAAACGCTGGGAAGAGGTCATCGACCGGCTGGGCCTGTCGCTGGATTAGATCCCTACACGCTGCCCGCATAGTCCGACTGGCGCCATGCCTCGTAGACAGTGACTGCCACGGCGTTGGACAGGTTCAGGCTGCGCTGTTGCGGCAGCATGGGCAGGCGCAGGCGTTGATCCAGGGGGAACAGATCCATCTGCGCATCGGACAGCCCCGCGGTTTCCCGCCCGAAAACAAATACATCGCCGGGCAGCAGCGGCACCCCGCCGATCAGCCTGGCGCCTTTGGTCGTCAGGGCAAAGCGGCGCGACGCATCGCCGCCTATGCTGGCGAATGCAGCGGCCAGATCGTCGTGCACCTGCACACGCGCCCATTCATGGTAGTCCAGGCCGGCCCGCTTCAGCTTCTTGTCGTCCAGTTCGAATCCCAGCGGCCGCACCAGGTGCAGGCTTGCGCCGGAGTTGGCGGCCAGACGTATTACATTGCCTGTGTTGGGAGGGATCTCGGGGGATACCAGTACGATGTGAAACATGACGGCTGCAAAGAAGAACGCCCCCGCGACACGCCGGGGCCGCAATGATTTTACCGTCAATGCCGTCCGGGACGACACGGCGTGCGCGCCAGCACCAGGCCGGTGACCGATGCGGCTCCCGCGTCCTTGAACGCCAGGGCGATGCTGTTCAGCGTGCTTCCCGTGGTCAGCACATCGTCGACCACGGCGATGTGGGCGCCTTCCACATTTTGCGGGCAGAGGTATAGCAGCCGGGTGCTGGACGCCCGCTGGGCTCGGCCAAGATGAGTTTGCCGGGCGCCCTCGCGGCCGCGCAGCAGCAGCCCGGGCCGGCAGGGCAACCGCAATTGCGCCGCCAGGCAACGCGCGATCTCCGCGGCGGGGTTGAAGCCGCGACGCACGATGGCGGCGCGGCTGGCGGGGACAGGAACCAGGATGGCGTCCTTGTGCAAGGCAGGCGAAGCCGCGGCGACGGCGTCGGCCAGCATGGCCGCCAGCATGCCGGCGCTGGTGAAGCTCCGGCCCGTCTTCAATTGATGGATCAGCAGATCGCCGGGAGGCGCGTAGTCGAACGCGGCAAGCACGCGGTCGAAGGCCGGCGCCAGCCTGTTGCAGTCGGGGCAGGCCCCGTTCACATCCAGGGCCAGGCGGCATACCGCGCAGCGCGCCAGCCCGCCCGCCATGGAGCCAATGGTGGAACGATGGCAATGCGCGCAAAGCAGCCCGCCCCGTGAACGGCCCCGGCACAGGACGCAAGCCGTGGGGATATGCCGGGCGCAGGCCTTGAACAGCGCGCCCAGGCGTCGCCATGCGGCCAGGCGAGGATGCGTCGATTCGCATGAAGGATGGGGATCGGCCATAATGGTATTCTTCAAGCCCCGGGGCTCGGGCAGGGACCTACGGATGCCGGCAAGGCGTCCATCTAAGCACGAACCCTTACCTGACACCAGCCATTCGCACCCTAAATGTCACAGCCACCTTCACTGCGCATCGATTCGGCCCACGTCGCGCGGCAGTTCGCTCGCCGCAGTCCACTGGACGCCGCGCAATTCCTGTACGGCGAGGTCGCGCAGCGCATGCTGCAGCGATTGAGCTATATCCGGATAGCGCCCGTCGACGTGCTCGACGCGGGCTGCGGCGCCGGGCATGCGCTGGAGCCTTTGCGCGCCCGCTATCCGCAACTGGATTACATCGGGCTGGATTCCTGCCAGCCCCTGCTGGACGCGGCGCGCGAACGCTATGCCGCCAAGCCGGGGTTCTGGCAGAAGCTGCGCAACAAGCCCACGCGGCCCGTCCGCTTCGTGCGGGCGGACCTGGCCGACTCGGGGCTGGAGCCCGAAAGCCTGGATCTGGTGTGGTCCAACATGGCGCTGCACTGGCATCCCGAGCCGCACAATGTGCTGGGCGAATGGCGCCGCATATTGAAGCCCGGCGCGCTCGTCATGTTCTCGTGCCTGGGGCCCGGGTCGCTGGCGGAACTGCGCAGCGCGGTGCTCGATGCCGGCCTGAAGACCGCCACGCCGCAGTTCGTCGATATGCACGATTTCGGCGACCTGCTCATTCAGCGCGGCTTCGCCGATCCCGTCATGGACCAGGAAATCCTGACGCTGACCTACCGCACACCCGAAAAGCTGCTGGAAGACATGCATGTCCTGGGCGGCAATCCCAGCCAGGACCGCAAGCCGGGCTTGTCGGGCCGCCGATGGCGGCAACGGCTGCTGGATGCCCTGGAGGCCCAGCGCAATGCCGACGGCACCATACACCTGAGCCTCGAGGTGGCATATGGGCATGCATGGCGTGCGGCGGCGCATCGCGGCGCCTTCGGCGAAACCCGGATCTCGGTGGGTTCCATAGGGCGCGCGGCCAGCAACGACGGCACGCGGCCCACGGTGCGGCCGCGCAAGACCGACGAGTCCTGAGCCCCGCCTTGCTGCGCCTTCAGCGCATTCCGAAAGTCGTGTTCCCGAACACGGCGCTCTTGCCGGCGGGCAATGAACGCCAGTACTGCGGCGGCCCTTCGACCTTTCCATCCAGCTCCGCCGCCGCATGCCAGGCCCAGCGAGGGTTGTACAGCACCGCCCGCCCCAGGGCGACCAGATCGGCTTGGCCATCGGCAACGATAGCCTGCGCCTGGCGCGGCTCGGTGATCAGGCCCACCGCCACGGTGGGCACGCCGACCTCGCGCTTGACCGCCTGGGCCAGATGCACCTGATAGCCCGGCCCCACCGGTATGCGCTGCCGGTGCGACACGCCCCCGCTGGACACGTCCAGCCAATCCACTCCCTTGGCCTTCAAGCACATGCCGAATTCCACCGTCTGGTCCGGGGTCCAGCTGGGTTCGTCATCGATCCAGTCCGTCGCCGAAACGCGCACGCCTACCGGGATGGCATCCGGCACGGCGGCGCGGACGGCATCAAAGACCTCCAGCGGATAGCGCATGCGGTTCTCCAGGCTGCCGCCATAGTGGTCGTCGCGCCGATTGGCGATCGGCGACAGGAATTGATGCAGCAGATAGCCATGCGCCGCGTGCAGCTCGATGGCATCGAAGCCCAGGCGGACGGCCCGCGTGGCCGCCCGGACGAAGTCGGCCTTGATGCGATCGAGCTCGCCGGCGGCCAGGGCGTGGGGCGCGGGCTCTTGCGGTTTCTGCGGAAGGGCCGACGGCGCCAGGGGCTGCCATCCCCCGTCCTCGATGGCGATAAGCTGGCCCCCGTTCCAGGGAGCGGCGCTGGAGGCCTTGCGCCCGGCATGCCCCAGCTGGATGGCCAGCTTGATGGACGACGAAGCGCGCAGCATGCGCAGCACGCCGGCCAGCGCCGTCTCGTTCTCGTCGCTCCATAAACCCAGGCAGCCGGGTGTGATCCGCCCTTCCTGGCTGACCGCGGTGGCCTCCAGGCAAAGCATGCCCGCCCCGCCCAGGGCCAGGCTGCCCAGATGGGCTTGATGCCAGGCGGTGGCGTTTCCGTTGGACGCGGAGTACTGGCACATGGGCGACACCATGATGCGGTTGGGCAAGGAAAGGCCCCGCAAGGCGAGGGGTTCGAAAAGATGGGCCATCTATGCTCCTTCGGAATCGAGAGGACAATGCCGGGCGCGGACGCCGGCCGCCGTGATCAAGACAAGGGGCGGCCAGCGCCGCCCCAGATAAACCGCCAGCAGGGTCAATACCGGATCTTACTGATTGGCATTTTTCTTTCGGGAAGAATCGATGCCCAGCTGCTTGAGCTTGCGGTACAAGTGCGTGCGCTCAAGGCCGGTCTTTTCAGAGACGCGCGTCATGCTGTGATTCTCGCGCCCCAGATGGTATTCGAAGTAGATGCGCTCGAATTCGTCGCGCGCATCGCGCAGCGGCTGATCCAGCGAGATCCCGCCCAACAGCGAATGGTTCAATTCGCCGACGGGTTCCACGGCGGCGGGCATCGCCGCCGTCGTGGTCAGCGGCTGCGGCTGATCGGCCCGCCGCTCGGGCAGGCGCGCCGCGGCGACCAGCGCCGGCGTGACCACGGGCCGGGCAAGGCCGGCCGCAATGGTCTTGAGCAATTTCTGAAGAGTGATGGGTTTTTCCAGGAAGTCGACGGCGCCGATACGCGTGGCCTCGACCGCCGTGTCGACCGTTGCGTGGCCGCTCATCATGACGACGGGCATATCGAGCAGGCCCTGCGAGCTCCATTCCTTGAGCAGGCTTACGCCGTCGGTGTCGGGCATCCAGATATCCAGCAGGACGAGATCGGGCCGCGCCCGCAAGCGCGCAGCGCGCGCCTGGGCTGCGTTTTCCGCCAACTCGACCGTGTGCCCTTCATCGTAAAGAATTTCCGACAAAAGCTCACGGATACCAATTTCGTCGTCAACAACCAGGATTCTGGCCATATAGCGTCACCTACCTTTTTTCCGCATTATCGTTCCCTTGCCTTGCTTCGTCCAGCGCGGACTGCTTTCCTGCAAGGCGCGTCAAGAGGATGGAAATGCGAGCCCCGCCCTCGCGACGGTTTGAAATATCAATCCGGCCGCCATGTTCTTCGATGATTTTTTTAACTATAGCAAGACCCAGGCCCGTTCCGCTTGCCTTGGTCGTCACGTAGGGCTCGAACACGCGGTTCAGCACCTGCGGAGCGAAGCCGGGACCATTATCGGACACGGACAGCCTGACGGCCGGATGCTCCTGGCCGTCTTCGATGCTCGAACGGGTCAGCTTGGTCTGCACATAAATGCGGGCCTCGGCCAGCGGCTGATCCTGCGTGGCGGCGTCCCGCGCATTGGCCAGCAGATTGTGTATGACTTGCCTGAGTTGTGTCGGATCGCCTTCGATGACGGGCAGTTCCGGATCGAAGTCGACATCGATCCGCAGGCTGCGGCCGTCGTCGCGCACCGCGCCGCCGACGGGGTCCCAGCCGTACAGGGCCAGCACGTCGGCGATCAGGGCATTGATGTCGATGTGCTGCATCTGGGCCGGCGGCGTGCGGGCATACTCCCGAAAATCGTCGACCATCTTCTTCAGCGAAGCAACCTGATTGACGATGGTGTTGGTGGACCGCAGCAGCATGGCGGCATCGGCCTCGCTCAGGCGGTCGGCCAGCTTCATGGCCAGGCGCTCGGCCGAAAGCTGTATGGGCGTCAGCGGATTCTTGATCTCGTGCGCCAGCCGGCGCGCCACCTCGCCCCAGGCCACGGTGCGGTTGGCGGAAATGACTTCGCTGATATCGTCGAACACGACCAGGTAGCCATTGCCCCGCCCGTCGACGCTGAGATGAGTGCCGCGCGCCAGCAGCGTTACGACGTGTTTCTTCTTTTCGTTGTCGCTGGCCGCCTCTAGCTCCAGCTCGAACTGCTGCTGCCAGTACAGGCGCTCGGAGCCCACGGCCGTATGCGCCGCGAAGGCCTGGCGTATCAGTTGCGACAGCGGAAAAGCGCCGTCGGCGGTTTCCAGCGGACGGCCCTTGACCGAGCGCAGGTCGACGCGCAAGATGCTTTGCGCCCCCTGGTTGAACATGGTGACGCGGAACATCTCGTCGAAGACCAGCACCCCGGACGACAGGTTGCTAAGGACCGATTCCAGATAGACGTTGGAGCGCTCGAGCTGCTGCCGGTTGTTCTCGACCATGTGCCTGGCCTCGTCCAGCTGGCGGGTCATCGCGTTGAAGGATCGGGTCAACTGGCCGACCTCGTCGCGCTCGGGCGGCTCGGGCAAAGGCCGGTAATCGCCCACGCCCACCGCCTGCGTGCCCGCGGCCAGCGTCAGCAGCGGCCGGACCAGGCGCCGCGACACCGCCAGGGCCACCACCACCGCCGCGAACACCGCCAGGATCAGCGCCAGCGTCAAGGTAATGCCGTAGAGCTTGCGCAGGCCCAGCCGGGAAAGGGCCAGTTCCTGGTAGTCGCGAAAGCCCTGCTGCACCTGATTGGCATTGCGCGCGATCTGCTCCGGCACCGGTTCGATCACTTGCAGCCAGCGCGTATCGGGCGACACGCCCAGCGCCGATGAAAGACGGTCCAGCGTATTGATGGGCACCACCACACGCAAGTGCAAGCCGGTGCCGGCCGCCGCGTCCGCATCGCGGTCGCGTTGGGCTTCGTCGGCTTCGGCGGCGGAATAGCCGCGCGATACCCGCAGCTGATTGATCACACTGACGGGCGGCATGTCGGGCAGCAATTTTCCGTAGGCCGACGACGAGAACGCCACCAGCCTGGCGTTGCCGGTGAAAACCATGGCCTCGGTCACTCCACTGGTTTCGCGCAAGCGGGTGATGATCAGCGCCATGTCCGCGTCGGTGGCGTTGGCCAGCTTGCCCGCCATCTCCTTGGCGCGCGCATTCAGGTCGCCCAGTTGCGAATCCAGGGCGGCCCGCCCCAGGTTCAGCCCCGCCTCCAGCGCGCTGTCCACCCGCACGTTGAACCAGGATTCGATGGACCGCGACATGAATTGCACGGAAAGCACATAGATCAGGGCGCCGGGCAAGACGCCGATAAGGGCGAAATACAGGGCGAAGCGGGCCGTCAGGCGCGCGCCGAACTGCCGCCGGCGGATCTGGCGCATGAGGCGTGCCGCCAGCACGACCACCCATGAAATCAGGGCGACGGCAAGAATGCCGTTCAGGATCAGCAGCGTATCGTATTGCTGCGCATAGCGCGACGCATTGCCCGTCGACCACACCAGCAGGGCGAGCAGCGCCAGGGCGCTGCCGGCGGCGACAACCAGCGCCGCCCGCAGACCCCAGCGGACTAAGGCCGGGGCTCGTCGACGGAGATCGAGAAAGTGAAATTTTTCCATGGGGTAGCCAGGGACCAGGCACTGCTGTTGAAAGCGTCGACCTGGAAAGGCCGGGCCAGGAGAGAGGTATCCAGCCGCACGCGAATGCGGCCCTGGTACAGTTCATCGTGCTCAAGATCGCGGACATCGGCAACCGCCCAGCCGCGTATGTTCCGGACCAGCGACAAAGCATCGTCCAGCGAAGATTCGGGCAAAGAGAGCTCACCCGTGCCGACCCGCCATTGCCGCGTCAGCGCGTTATAGACGATGCGCCAGGTCTGCTGCTCGTTCACGACCACCTTGTCGAACCACCACCATCGCTTGGAGACGATCTCCAGATCGGCGGTGAAATAAAGGGGGACCCCCTTCTGGGCCGCATTGCGCAGGTCGCCCGTGACGGCAAGTTCGACGTCGGCATCGATGTACAGCTTTCCCTCGCGCACCAGCGGTTCCACCTTGACGATGCGCTCGCCCTCGACCGCGGCGATCTGGGCGTGCGCGGCCAGGGAGAAACACAAGAACAGGGACAGCAGGACTCGAAGCATCAACGCTCACCAATACATTAAGCAAAGCGGGGCCAAGGCGCCATTTTTGACGACTCAGGCCGTCTTGGCAAACAGCGCGTAGAAAAACCCATCGTGCGACAACAGGGGATCGTCCGCCATCGGCAGCAATTGCCCTGGCGCCGCAAGCCTTACCGCATCCTTGTGTCGCTGCGGAAACTGCGCCGCCTGCCGTTCTCCTTCCTGTGGAAAGATCGAGCAGGTAGCATAAAGCAAATGGCCTCCCGGCCTGACCGTCTGCCACAGCGCATCGACGATCTTCCGCTGCAGCGCCGCCGTCTTGCCCACGTCGGTCTCGCGGCGCAGCCAGCGAATGTCGGGGTGGCGGCGAACCACGCCCGAAGCCGTGCAGGGCACGTCCGCCAGCACGGCATCGAACGGCCGGCCGTCCCACCAGGACGCCGGATCGGCCGCATCGGCGCAGCGCAGGGACACGTGGGGGCCTGCCAGCCGCAGTCTTTCGAGATTCTGGCCGATGCGCGCGAGGCGCGAAGGATCGGAATCGAGCGCCAGCAGGTCAACCCGGGCCCGCTCAAGAATGTGCGCCGTCTTTCCGCCCGGCGCGGCGCAGGCATCCAGAACGCGCATGCCGTCCTGCAGAGGCAGCAGCGCGCCCGCCTGCTGCGCAGCCAGATCCTGCACCGACCACCAGCCCTCGTCGAACCCCGGCACGGTCTGCACGGGGCGGGCCGCGGCCAGAACCAGGGCGGCCCCCCCGGCCCGGACCGCGGGTATGCCGGCCGCGTCCAGCGCGCCCTGGACCGCATCCACGGAAACGCGGCGGGTGTTGACGCGCAACACCATGGGCCCGGGCAAGTCGGCCGCCTGGAGCAGGGCCTGCCATTGATCCGGATAGGCCCGGCGCAACTGTGCCACCCACCAGTCGGGGTGGTTGAACACGGCTTCGTTGTTTTCCCGCGCCTGCGCTAAAATAGCGCCTCTTTCACGTATGAAGCGGCGCAGGCTGCCGTTCAGCAAGGCTTTGTAAGCCCGCATTTTTTTCTGGCCATCCACAGCGGTCACGGCTTGGTCCACCACCGTATGCGCGGCATACACAGGCAAGTGGCGCAAGGCGGTGGAATCGGCCGGCGCATCGCCGGCATGTTCCAGGGCCGTATCCAGCAGGGCCAGCGACACCAGCAGCACCGCATCGAACAAGGGATTGGGCGGGGTGCGCTGCACCAGTATCCGCTTTATGCCGCGCGCCAATCCCAGTTTGCGCATGGCATGAAAGGATACGGCCTGGGCCGAAGCCCTGAGCGCGGCCGGTGTTTCGGCCAGGCTGTCCGAAAGCGAGCGCCCAGCCAGCACCGCCCGCACATTCCGTGCACTGGCCAAAATGGTATCGGACAAAGGGGCTTGCTTGATGGAAATATCGGGCACGAATGCAAAACCTGCGTGAGTTCGCTTTGATCCGGACTTTATCATCAATTCGAACCCGAAGCCTGCCGTTAAAATTATGTTTCTTTATCGAGCCATGGGCTCAACGAGGTAATTCATGAGTTCCCCAAAAGTCGGCTTCGTCAGCCTTGGCTGTCCCAAAGCGCTGGTTGACTCCGAGCGCATACTGACCCAGCTGCGCACCGAAGGCTATGCCATTACGCCGGACTACGACAATGCCGACGTGGTGGTGGTCAACACCTGTGGCTTCATCGACAGCGCCAAGGCCGAATCGCTGGACGCCATCGGCGAGGCCATCGCTGAGAACGGCAAGGTCATCGTCACCGGTTGCATGGGTGTCGAGGAATCCCTGATCCGCGACGTTCATCCCGCCGTGCTGGCGGTGACCGGTCCGCAGCAATACGAACAGGTCGTCAGGGCGGTGCACGAGGCGGCCCCGCCCAATCTGAAGCACGATCCCTATACCGACCTGGTGCCCCCGCAAGGCATCAAGCTGACGCCCCGGCACTATGCCTATCTGAAAATATCCGAAGGCTGCAACCACCGTTGCAGCTTCTGTATCATCCCGTCCATGCGCGGCGACCTGGTCAGCCGGCCCATCGGCGACGTCATGGGCGAGGCCGAGCGCCTGGTCAAGGCGGGCGTCAAGGAATTGCTGGTGATCTCGCAGGACACCAGCGCCTATGGCGTCGACGTCAAGTTCCGCAGCGGGTTCTGGAACGGCCGCCCCATCAAGACGCACATGACGCAGCTCAGCGAGGCCCTGGCCGGCTTCGGCGTCTGGACGCGCCTGCATTACGTCTACCCTTATCCGCACGTGGATGAAGTGATACCGCTGATGGCCGAAGGCAAGATACTGCCTTATCTGGACATCCCCTTCCAGCACGCCAGCCCCAGGATCCTGAAGGCCATGAAGCGACCCGCCTTCGAAGACCGCACCCTGGCCCGCATCAAGCGCTGGCGCGAAATCTGTCCCGATCTGACCTTGCGTTCGACCTTCATCGTCGGCTTCCCCGGCGAAACCGAGGAAGACTTCCAATACCTGCTGGACTGGATGACCGAGGCACAACTGGACCGCGTCGGCTGCTTCCAGTATTCGCCGGTGGAAGGCGCCCGCGCCAACGAACTGGCCGACCCGGTTCCCGACGAGATCAAGCAGGACCGGTGGGATCGCTTCATGGCGCATCAACAGGCCATCTCCAGCGCCCGACTTGCCCGGAAGATAGGCCGCGAAATCGATGTGCTGATCGATGAGATCGACGAGGACGGAGCCATCGGGCGCTCCAGCGCCGACGCGCCCGAGATCGACGGCAGCGTGTTCGTCAGCAGCGACAAGACGCTCAAGCCGGGCGACATGGTGCGCGTGCGCGTCACGGACTCGGACGAGTATGACTTGTATGCGGATGCGCTGTAAGCCGCTTGGAGCCCGGGACGATTAAAGCGCTTCCAGCAAAAGGTTGCGCGTAAACGCCTCGGCGATGTCGCTGACCCGGGTGCTGCATTTTTTTGTCAGCGTCACATTCCCCGAGGCGATCGCCCGCGACAGCTCGGCATGCGCGCTGCCCACTTCGTCCAGGTTGTTGAAACGCCTGTGATGGATGAAGTAAAAGCGCTGCGAGAACGTATGCAAGGGCCTGAGCGCGCGGGCCGCGTACGGATTGCGCGCAAACTGCGCCACGACCCGCTTGATCTCGAAGTGGAATTGCAGGTAGCCGAATACGTCGCCCTCATGCCCGGCCGCCTCGATGGACGCCGCCATATCCCGCAAATACTGCCTTTCGCCCTCGAGGGCGCTGCGGGCGGCGCGGATGGATACGATTTCCTCGAGCGCACGGCGCGTTTCAACCACGCATAGCTGGTCCTGTATGGACGTCGTGGAAATCATGACGCCCGCCCGCTTGAGCACCGTAACCAATTGATCGGACGCCATGCGCTGCAAGGCCTCGCGCACGGGCGTGCGGCCTATGCCCACGAGCTCCGCCAGATCGCTCTCCTTCCAGATCGATCCCGGGGCCAGCTCAAGAGTGACAAACCGCCTTTCGAGTTCTCGATGCGCGATGTCTACCAAAGATTCTTTTTTTGTTTCTTTATCTTTAGCCATTTGATAAAAATCGCGACTGTCCGCGCTTGACATGGTCATAAAGGAGAACATGCGGAATCTTAACATTTTAGCCGCCGGGCATCAGGTAGCGCATCGGCTTGGCCGGCCCCGGGGCGCGCAATGCCGGCTGCTTCGCTGATAATTCGCCAGTAAATTGCACACGTGTACATTTCGTGCTGTAATCCCAGCGGAATGCATTCCTTTTTTCACTCCCATCGCTTACCTGAAGGATGAGCCCGCAATGCACACAGCTATAAAAACGGTCGAAGCACGCCAGATCCTGGATTCGCGAGGCCGTCCCACGATCGAAGTGGATATCTCACTGGATGACGGCAGCCTTGGCCGGGCGGCCGTGCCGTCCGGCGCGTCCACCGGCACGCATGAAGCCCATGAGCTTCGGGACGGCGATCCGCAACGCTATTGGGGCCTAGGGGTGCTCAAGGCGGCGGCGCATGTCAACACCGATATCGCCAGGAGCATCAAGGGCTTCGATGCCATGGACCAATGCGGGCTGGACAAGCGCTTGTGCGAACTGGACGGCACGGAGCAGCTGAAGCGGCTGGGGGCCAATGGCATACTGGGCGTTTCCATCGCCGCCTGCCGCGCCGCCGCCGCGTCACGGGGGATTCCGCTGGCCGCGCACATTGCCGAGCTGGCCGGAAACCCACGCCAGCAGATGCCACTGCCCATGGTCAACATCCTGAGCGGCGGACTGCATGCCGGGCGCGGCATGGACGTGCAGGATTTCCTGGCGATTCCGGCGCGCGCGGATTCCATCGACGAAGCGATCCACACCATTTCGCTGGTGCGCAGCGCAGCGGCCAAGGTATGCCAGTCGCGCGGGCTGCCGACCTTGCTGGCGGACGAAGGAGGCTTGAGCCCGGGCTGCGCCAGCGGCATGGAGGCCTTGCAGCTGATGTGCCAGTCCATCGAGGCGGCCGGGCTCAGGCCGGGGGAAGACGTTCTGATCGCCATCGATGTCGCAGCCACCTCGCTGAAGGACGCGGACGGCAACTATCGCCTGGCGCGCGAAGGCAAAACCCTGACGTCCAGCGAGATGGTCGCCATGATGCGCGAATGGGTGGACAACTACCCCGTCGTCTCGATCGAGGACGGCCTGGACGAAGAAGACTGGACGGGTTGGGCCGAACTGACCCGGCAATTGGGCGAGCGCATCCAGCTGGTCGGTGACGATCTGTTCACCACCAATCTGAAACGGCTTCAAACAGGGATGGACGGCAAGGCGGCCAATGGCGTGCTGGTCAAGGTCAATCAGAACGGCACCTTGTCCGGAACGCTGGATGTCGTCGCGCATGCCAGGGCCCATCGCTACTCCACCATCATCTCGGCCCGTTCCGGAGAGACCGAGGACGCCTTCATCGCGGACCTGGCCGTCGGCACCGCGGCCGGCCAGATCAAGATCGGCTCCCTGCGCACCTCCAGCACGGTGGGTAAGTACAATCAATTGCTGCGCATCGAGGCGGCCGGCAACGCTCCCTATGCCGGCACACAGGCGCTGGGCATCCGGAAATGAGCACCGCAACGAAGCCGCAGCCAGACCTCCGCCTGCCAGAGTTCCTGCATACGCACGGACTCGCTTCGCAAGACGCCGAAATGCAATGGGCACCATTGACGGGAGGCGTGTCATCCGACATCTGGCGGGTCGATGTCGACGGCCGGACGCTCTGCGTCAAATGCGCCTTGCCGAAGTTGAAGGTGGCCCGCGACTGGCACGCGCCGACATCCCGCAATGCCTACGAATGGGCCTGGATCAATTTTGCCTTCGAACATGCGCCCAAGGCCGTTCCACAGCCGCTGGCGCACGACGCGGAGCTCGGGGCTTTCGCGATGGAGTTCCTGGACGGCGATACCCATCCGGTATGGAAAAGCCAGCTTCTGGCCGGCGTGGCCGATGCCGGCACGGCACGGCGGGTGGCTGAGCTTCTGGGCCTGCTGCATGCCGCCTCGACACGATCCCCTTCCCTTCCCCAACGGTTCAGGACCGACGACATTTTTTATTCGATACGCCTGGAGCCTTACCTGGTCGCCACCGCCGAGGCCCACCCTGATCTGTCTTCCGAATTGCGGCGCCTTGCCGAAAGCACGCTGCGCACGCACAAGGCGCTGGTGCACGGCGACGTGAGCCCAAAGAATATCCTTGTGGGGCCGGCCTCGCCCGTGTTCCTGGATGCCGAATGCGCCTGGTTCGGCGACCCGGCTTTCGACGTCGCCTTTTGCCTGAACCATTTCCTGCTCAAGTGCTTGCCGCAACGCGCCCATGCCGCCGGCTTCCTGCGCTGTTTCGACGCATTCGTCGACGCCTACTTCGCCCACGTGAGCTGGGAGGAACCGCGCGAGCTGGAACGCAGGGCTGCGCAACTGCTGCCCGCCCTGTTCCTGGCGCGCATAGACGGAAAATCACCTGTGGAATACGTGACGCGGGAAGAGGACAAGGAGTTGGTCCGCAAAACGGCACGGCCCTTGATTGCAAGGCAAGCGAGCCGCTTGAGCGAAATCGCCGGGGCCTGGGGTGCGATCCTGGCGCAGGCTCCCGGGCCGAGAACATGAAGCCGCCCGCACGGCCCAGGGTCGACGCATGAGAAACATCACCATCAAGGATATCGCCGTCCACCTGGGTATTTCGCATCCCACCGTATCGCGCGCCTTGCGGGACCATCCCGCCATCCGGAAGGAGACGCGCGAACTGGTGAAGAAGACGGCGCGCGAGCTGGGCTATATTCCGCACTCCGGCGCGCGCATGCTGCGCCGGACGCGCAGCGAGCTGATCGGCGTCATCTTTCCCGACGTGCAAAACGATTTCTACAGCAAGACCATGTCAACGCTCGCCGCGGCCTTCCTGCACCACGGCTACAAGCTGGTCCTTGCCAGCTCCGAAGACAGGCCCTCCGTCGAACTCGAACAAATAAGAAGCCTGCGCGAAGCGCGGGTGGCCGGCGTCATCATTGCCCCCA